>PLUF01000091.1 GCA_003164815.1 Candidatus Gagatemarchaeum stordalenia | reverse complement strand
GGAAATCATTTGAGGATAAAACACTCGGCAGGACGGCGAAGCGGCTCGTGCGGCCGGCTGTCACCTGAGTATCATCGTTCTTCTTTCGAGCTGGCGCTTCATCGAAGGCACGTCGGTGCTAAGGCCGAAGTACTCCGCGAACTCAGGGGTCGTGCTGTAGAGCTTGGACCGTCCCTTCCTCACCCAGACCAGGAACCCGACCTCCCCGAGGTCCTTGACGTGCTCGTAGACCGCCGAGCTCCTCCTTGCCGCAAGGTCGGTGCTCGAGATCGGCTGGAAGTAGGCGATGAACGAGAGGGTCCTGAGCGCGGCCTTCGATAGGAGAGGTTTCGTAGCGAACCTCCGAGCCACGCTCGTGTACTCGGCCTTGAGCTGCATCGCGAACCTCGGCCCAGGGTACTCCACGATCTCGACAGCGGATAGAGCGGATTTGAGGCTCACGGCTATCGCCTTCGCCTCCTCAATCACGCGTTTCTTGGATGTTATGCCCGCGGCCCCAGCGAGCTGGTCGGCGTCGAGCGCGCGGCCCGACGAGTAGAGAGCAGCCTCTATCCTTGCGCGGATGTCCTTCCCAGGTTCGCTCAAACTAGCCCACCAGGATGACCAGGAAGTCCTCTTCCCCGTCCTGCTCGAGGACCAGCTCGCCGCCGCTCGCAGAGAAGAGAATGAGGATGAAGGTCCTCGCGGCCTCGACGATGGGCATGCCTCGGATAAGCTCGGAGAACTTTATCCTTCCAAGGCCACCGATCCTGTCCCTCAGAATCGCCTTGAACGCCTGGAGGTTCGAGAGGATGGTGATCAGGTACTCCTCAGGGTTCGGAGGCGGCGAGTCTTCGAGGAGCGACGTCGAGATCGTGCTCTCTTCCCTCTCCTGGACGACTATCTCCTCGAGGATGCGCGCGAGCGCGTCGAAGAGCTCGTCGACGGTCGTGGAGTAGATCTCGTACCTGAAGGGCATGACCACGATCTGCGGTGGCTGGGTGGAGTCGATTACCTTCCTCTCCCTCTGGAGCCTCTCGAAGAGGAAGAGCGACTCGACCTTGAACCTGTAGATGGTCGCCGAAGTGAGCGCCGCCGTCCCGGCGACGCGGAGGTCCATGATCTCCGACTTCATTATCGCCTTCAGGAATAGGTCCAGGAGCTCAGTGATGTGAATCTCCCACGGGCTATGGCGCTTCGCCGCCCTAGGGTCGATGAGCAGGTTCAGCGGCGGCCTGGCCAGCGACTCGTCCTCAACCACTCTTTACCTCAACCTCCAGCTTAGAGCGCACGATCCTCGATATCCCTCCGACAGCGTACACGCCATAGGTGACGTTGCTCTGCGCGACCATCGTGTCCTTGAGCGAGACCACCATGATCTGAGCCCCTGCTGACCGCACGCGGAAGAACTCGGCGAGGTTCTTCGAGTTGTTCTGGTCGAGGTTCTGGTCGATCTCGTCGAAGAGGTAGAACGGGTGAGGGTTGACCTTCTGTATCGCGAGAATCAGGGCGACGGCGGTGACGGACTTCTCCCCGCCCGACATCGAGGAGGACTCCCAGTCGCCCTTGCCGCGGAAGTTCCCCATCAGGAAGATTCCGCCCGCGAAAGCGTCGTCCCTGTTCTCCATCTCCAGCCTGCCCTCCCCGTTGGTGAGGCGCTTGAAGGTCGCCGCGAACTCGGTGTTGATCGTCTCGAAGGCAGACAGGAAGACCTTCTTCTTCTCGGAGTCGATGTTCTCGATGAACCGGACGATCGAGGTCCTCTCGCGCTCTAGCTCGTTGATGCGCTCCGAGAGGTGCCTGTAGTTGTCGTAGATAGCGGCGTACTCCCTCTCGGCGCTCTTGTTGACGAACTTGCCGAGGGCCTCGAACTCGAACTCCACCTGCGAGAGCATCTGGTCGCTGCCCTCGAAGACCTCGAGGGCGTCGTCGTAGCCGTAGAACCGCAGCTGGCTCAGGTACTGGTCGACCTTCTCCTGGGTCGTGATGGCAGCCTGCTGGAGCGAGAAGATCTCGCGTTCGGTGTTGATCGCAGACCTCTCGGCGGCGTTGCGCTCCTCCTCGAGCCTCTTGATCTTCGTGGTGAACTCTGCGATGACGGGCTGGCTGTTGGTCGAAGAGGAGAGGACCTTCTGCAGCTGGGCGTCGAGGTCGATGAACCTCTTGTTGAGCTCGCTCAGTTCCCGCCTGCCATTCTGGATGAAGAGCCTGTCGTCCTCGTACTTCAGCTCCGCGTTCTCGAAGTCAACGCGCACCCTCTGGTAGCTGGGCTCGAGCATCTCCTCGAGGTTGGACCTCTCACGCGAGTACGATAGGTGCACGTCCGAGACGCGCGAGCTGAGCTCGTTGAGCTGCAGCGTCAGGTCGCTACGGGATCCCTCCAGCTCGATGAGAATCCTGTCGAGCTCCAAGGCGTCCCACTCCTTCAGCGCGGCCTCGAGAGTCCTCAGCTCCGCCGTGAGGGAGTCTCTCTTGGACAGGAGGGACTGCTGACGGCGAAGATACCGGTCCACGATCTTCTGCTGGTTGTCCCTGTCCTGCTTTTGCGAACGGAAGATCGCCCTGTACCTCTTCGAGAGCCGCGATATCGTCTCGGCCTCGGCGCCCATGGCCGCGACCGACGCGATCTTCTTGACGCGGTCCTTGCTGAGCACCCGACCGTCGGACTCCAGAGAGATGAGTATCTGCTTACGCTTCTCGATGGCCGCCTTCAGCGCGCCCACGGCGGTCTCGACCTCGCCTATGTCCTCTATGTCCTCCAGGCCCTGGAGGATGCTCGCGACGACGTCGTGCAGGCCATAGGCGAAGGCCCTCCCTCCCAGCTCGAAGATCTCGCCGTTGGGGGTGACCGTTCTGAAGCCCTCGGAAGCTAGGACGTAGGCGATCGCCTCTGACTCCACAAGGACGGCGTCTCCGGCGATGAAGTTCACGAGGCCGCGGTACTGCTTGTCGGTCTTCAGGACGCCCGCGATGGGCCCTATGACGCCGGCCGACCTCTCGACGTCCATGGAAGGGGTCGAAGATACCTCCGAGAGCGGTATGACCGCGAAGGACTTGATGTTGAGCCTCTTCCCGGCTTTGATGACGGCCGTCATCGCGCGAACGTCTTCGACGAGGAAGGCGTTCATCCAGCGGTCCATCACCGCAGCGCATGCCCTGGAGTACTGGGCAGGATAACCGATCAACTGGTTGAGCACTCCGATGTAGCCGTTAACCCCTCCCTCCTCGCAGAGCTCCCTCAGCCGCGAATGCCCGATCCTGTCTCCGGACAGCTCGTCTGTGAGGTCCTTCTTGACAGCAGTGAGCGCGACCTCCCCAGATGCCTTCTCGAGAACACGGCCCGCTATGTCGATGCTGCGCCCGAGGTCGCCCCTCCTCTGCTCGAGCTGAGTGAGGTTCTGGTCTATGTCGCCGAGCTCGTGAGCAGTCTTGGCCTGCAGGTCGAAGAGCTGCCGGGTATTCGAGTCCAGCTTGTCGAGCATCCCCTGGAAGCTCTTCAGCTTCACGTCCAGCTCATCGAGCCTCTTCTTCTCGACGCTAAGGTTGGCGTTCACGACGTTCGCCTCCGAGTCGAGGGGGGTCAGGCTCTGGTTGAGCTCGGCCATCTTCTCCGCCGTCCTGTCGTTCTGCTTCCTCCTCTTCTCCATGGTCGCACGGAGCACCTCCTCGGCCTCCCTCACCCCTTCGAGCTGGGACGCGACCTCCCTCCGCCTGGACTCGACCTTCCCCTCTGTCGATGCGAGGTTCTCGACCGTGGAGGTCGAGGCGGTTATCGTCTTCTTCTTCTCGTTTAGCAGTATCCTGAGCGTGGGGATGGACTCCTCCTCCAGCCGCTTCATGCTCTCCTCCCGCTTCTGCATCTCAGCCGTGAGCTGATCGAGCTTAATCTTGGCAGACTCCCTCGTGTCTCTGAGAAGGGTTGGGCCTTCGCCTCCGCCCTGGACCACCTCGGTGATGAACTTCTCGCGCTCTTCGCCGACGGAGAGTATCCTCGCCTCGAACCCATCCTTCCTCTTGCGGACCTCGTCGAGCTTCAGGAGCATCTCTTCCTCCTGCTTCTTCGTCGAACCCAGCCTCTCTCTGAGCTCGGCCACCCTGCGCGAAGTCTGCACGGCCGTCAGCCACGCCACCTGCCCTTCGAGCTGCATGAACCGGACGAGGTCGTTTCTCTGCTCCTCGAGCCTCTCGAGCTGCGACTTCATCTCGCCGGTCCTCGCGAGCTCAATCTGTAGCTTGGTGTCCGCCTGGTAGAGCTGCTTCTGAGCCTCGGCCTTCTTCTCGTCGAACCTCGAGATGCCCACGACCTCCTCGATCATCTTCCGCTTCTCGTCCGGGGTCTGGTCGGCGACCCTTGTCGCGGCGCCCTGCGGGATTATGTTGAGGCCGCTCGGTGACAGGCCCGAGACCTCGAGCAGGTCGGATATCTCGCCCTTGTTGGTCTTCTTCCCGTTCAGGAAGTAGACATTCTCTCCGTTGCTCCTTAGTTCCCTCGAGACGGTGACGAGGTCCGTGTCGATGGGGATCTTCCTATCTACGTTATCGAACTGTATCGTTGCGCGGCAGCTGGTGGGGCGCTCCTCGGAGTAGGCGCTCTCCTCCCTCTCCTTCTTGGGGTCGTAGATTAGGCCCGAGAGACGTCCCTGGGCGGCCCTGAGGACCCTGGGTGAATTCTCACCCAGCGCGAAGAGGATTGCGTCCGCTATGTTCGACTTGCCGCTCCCGTTCGGGCCCGTGACGACGTTGAGCCCCTGCTCGAAGGATATGGTGAGGGTCTTCGGGCCAAATGACTTGAAACCCTTTACCTCCAGCCTTCGAATAAAGCCCATTCTTGAAGCTCCAGTGACATCTCGCACCGATATTATGCGATATAAGCGTATCAAGGGCACGCCGCGAAACTAAGATGTTAGTCGACGCGGGCGGGGGCCGAGAGGGGCTGGTCGTCGGAGCGGTAGGGGGGTTAAGTGATCGACCAGACGGTCCCTAACGGCTACGCCGGGGTCCCGCACTTCGTGCAGAACTTGGCTCCAAGCCTCAGAGAGCTTCCGCAGTTCCTGCAGATGGACGCGATGGGAGCCGCCGGGACAGGAGGAGGCGCCGGAATCGCGTACGCGGGAGGGACAGACGCCGCGCCCTCGACCGGGGCAGGCGAGGGATTCCTTTCGGGTGCGGCCTTCTTTACGACGATGTAGTCTCCCACGCCCAGAACCCTGTCCATCGTGATCAGCTCCTCTGAGTTGTCGTTCGTCAGCATTATCATGGCGACGGTTCCATCCAGACCGAACGCGATATCCTTGGTTTTTCCCAGCGCCTTCCCCGACGTTTCGACGACTATCTTTCCGGCGACCTCATCCTTCCTGAAGAACTTTGAAGAAGACAACGGGTAAGTTTTGGGCTGAACGTTATTTATTGTTTCTCGAGAGGCGAGCGCTTTCTCGGCCGGGACTGTGGGAAGAGAGATAAGCAGCGTAGGGCCCACCGTGGCCAATATGTTCAGTGAGAGCGCAGGCGTGTGGCAGCAAGGGGGACCCTGGACTTGATTCTCGAGGTAGCAATCCTTGACGTAAAAGCCGGTGAGTCGGCCGCTTTCGAGTCGGCCTTCCGAAGCGCGGAGCGGATCATCATGTCTGCGAAGGGGTACGTCTCGCACGAGCTCGCGCGCGGCATAGAGAGCCCGGAAAGATACGTCCTGCTCGTGCGCTGGCGCAGCCTGGAGGATCACACGGAAGGGTTCCGGAAGTCCTCGGAGTACGAGGAGTGGAAGCGGCTTCTGCACCACTTCTATGACCCGTTCCCCGTCGTGGAGCACTTCTCGCCCCTCGTTTCGGCATCGGAAGCATACCCCCACGTCTGATCCTTGCGTGGCGAGAGCGACACCGCTGCCCGCATTTTTTATACGGGCGTATGAACGTCTACCAGTGTGGCGAAGAGCCTCAAGGCGCCCATTCTGCTCGTCCTCATCGCGCTGCCGATCGTCCTCGTCGGCCAGCCCATCACGCTCGTCAGGGCCCAGTCCCTGACACAGGAGACGCAGCAGCAGTTCACGAGCACTCTCCCGGCTGGGTATTACAACGCGACCGCGATAACGGTCACCGCGCCGTCCATAATCGGTTATGCTACCAATAGCAACGTCAGCATCTACACGGCGTTTATGGACCAGCAGGAGTTCAGCATCTTCAGGTCGACGGGAGACATCACGAACTCGATCTTCTACCAGGGCGGCCCCCAGCTCCATGACGCGCTCCTCGAAGGCGCCGGCACGTATTATCTCGTCGAATACGCCTACGCGGGACCCGCCGAGATAACAGGCCTGTACATCGTAAACCCGAACGTCGACCTCCGCAACTCGACGACCAACGTCGGCGGACTGGTCACGATCCAGCCGGGCCAACAGTTCACGCTACCTCTCCACGTCGAGACCCTGGGGTCGACCACCCGGGTTGACATCGTCGGCGCCTCGACTCGGGTCGTCCAGTATGCCCTGCTCGACCAGACGACGAACACCGTCGTCTTCACCTCGCCTTCGGTCACGATTACGAACTTCACTGTCTACCCGACAGTCAGCGTCGGCTACAACATGACTCTGAACCCCGGTCAGTACGTGATGGGGATCACCGATGAGAGCTCCGTCGCGGCGTACGTCTACTTCAGCTACACCATGATCCCCGCGTACGTGAACCCGTTCCTCCTGAACTTCGGGTCTCCGAGCCCGACCGGGATCGCCGCCTACGGGCTCTACAACAGCTCGGGGACGATTACCCCCTACAAGGTGGACACGACCTCCATAGTCGGATACGCCGACATCAGGACGCTGCAGGCGACGGACAACCAGTCAGAGAGCCATCAGTCCTCCCTACAGGAGAACGCGGTGCTCGAGGTCAACAACACTGACGGGGCCGTCTTCACCTACTGGCCCCAGAACGTCCTGGCCTTCGACACCGGGGCCTCCACGGTGACCTACAGGAACAACGTCCTGAACACCACCGGCGACGGCGCCGAGCTCACGAACCAGACCATACTGGGAACGGGGTCGACCTCGGTGGACAACACCAGCGGAGTGATCCAGACGTACTACGGCAACTACAACTCGAACTACACCTACACCTACACACTCCCGCAGGCCTGGGTCCTCTACATGAACGAGACCGTGGAGCAGGGCACAGGTGTCATCATCTCGATGGGCGTGCGCGCCCTCGATGGTCCGACGCCTGACAAGATAACGTGGTTCGACAAGATCACAATCGTCGACCCGAACGTCGCCTCAGCCGACTTCGTGGTCGACGGGAGGGCGTACACTCCGGCGGGGGCCAACACGTACATCGGCTCTTTCTTTGACGCCGAACTCGTCTTCGGCGGAGGCGCAGGAGGCCAGGCCGCGACCTACAGCCTCGACGCGTCGCTCGCCCTGTTCTACTGGGACCAGACGATGAAGCCCTTCCCTTCTCTCTACACCTTCGGGGACGATACCGCCGAGGCGGCCTTCAACATCGACGTAACCAACGGGAACGGGGTCGCGACCGCACGGTCAGGCACCCCATACTACGGTATCCTGACCAATGACTTCAACGCGTCGCTCGCCTCCCTCGTGGCGGCCTCAAAGCCCCAGTCGGCAGGTCCCTCCTATCTCGACTACGTCGCTGGGGGAGCAGTGATAGCGGCCGCGTTAGTGGTCGCGTTCATCATGGTCATGAGAAAGAGGGGCAAGGGAAGCACCGTTCTGGAGGGCACCTCTCCGGTTCCGACCGCCGGAAGGTTCTGCGGGAACTGCGGATCCGCGATCGACCGGGATGCGATGTTCTGCCCCAGCTGCGGCACGCAGCAGGTCCCAGAGGACAGGGGCCTGGGCGGCGGTCAGTCGGGCGCCCAGCAAGCCTGATCAAGGGGCCCGGCCAACCATATATTACGACGACATCCGGACACCGGCCCATGAGCATCTTTGGAAAGCGGCGCCAGAGGCTTCTTTCTGCAGCCTCGGGCTTTGACTCGGTGGTCGTGACCAATCCCAAGAACCTGTTCTACCTCACGGACTTCTGGGGAGGGGGGATAGGGATAGTGCGAGACGACACAACGGTGCTGGTGACATCCGTCATGGAGGAGAGGAGGGCGACGGAGAGCGGGAAGGAGGTCGAGATCGTCCCGACCGTCGGGAAGCTCAAGCAGTACGAGGAGGTTCTCAGCCGGCTGCACGGCAGGGTCCTGAGCGACGAGGACGATGCCGGCCTCGGCAAGACGACGACCGACGTCGACCTCTTCATCGCGGTGAGGAGAAGGAAGGACGCCGAGGAGATGGCGAGGATAGGAGGGGCCAGCCGAAGGCTCGACAAGATCTACAAGATGCTCGAGAGCTCGATACGGCAGGGGAGGACCGAGAGACAGGTGGCAGCCGACGTGATGAAGCTTGCGACGGAGGAGAAGCTCTCCCCGCTCCCGGCGGAAGGATCGCTCAGCCCGGTCATCATCGGGTCTGGCGAGAATGCGGCCTTCCCGCACGCCGACCTCACTGACAGGAAGCTGAGGAGAGGGGACATGGTCGTCGCGGACATCTTCTTCAGATACGAAGGGTACTGCTCCGACTGCACGCGGACGTACGCTGTCGGCAGCGTCTCACAAGAGAGACGGGACGCGTACCAGGCGGTGCTCGACGCCCAGCTCCAGGGGGTCAAGCTCGCGAAGAAGGGCGCCCGCGGGAGGGCGATCCACGAAGGCGTCAACGGGGTCCTGAAGGAGCACGGCCTCGACGCATACTTCACCCACGGCACGGGCCACGGGGTAGGGATCGACATCCACGAGTCACCATCCATAGGACGGACCACGAAGGACATCCTCCGCGAAGGGGACGTCGTGACGATCGAGCCGGGGGTCTACCTGCCGGGCAAGTTCGGGATCAGGATTGAGGACACGCTGACGATCGGGGACAGGACCAGGGTCCTGTTCGACTACACGAAGGACCTGCTCGTCATCGGCTAGGCCCAGCCCTCAATCGAGGTTCACGGCGGGTCCGGGCGCAAGAGTGTAGACCGCGACCTCCGGGGACAGCTTGTCGGACCTCAGGGCACTAGCGACGCGCTTCACGTCACCCTCCAGGACGACCGCGTGAATCGCGTGACCGACCATGTTCTGGCTGGCCCCCAGAGCCCCCGCGGTCTTCGCGGTCCTCGCGAGGCGGCGCACCTGAGGAGACGCGATCCCTAGGCCCTCGGAAAAGGACTCGCCAGCGCGAACGAGGCTCTCCAACGTCAGATCCGAGGCCATCTTGATAGCCTCGGAGCCGAGCCGGTTCACCTTCGCCGTCATCGCCGGAGACGAGAGGAGGAGGCCCTTCTCGTAGGGGGCGAGCGAGGCCGTCACGATCCGCACACCCCTGGGCACCCTGACTCTCAGAACCTTTGCGATCCCGGGGGCGCCAGCCTTCACTATCACCCCGGCCCCGCCATACTTGTAGATCACCGAGACCGTGCCCAGACCGGTCCTGCAGATGATGTCCGCCGCGTGGGCGAAGTGCGCGACCTCGTCTCGGTCGAGACCGAGTGAGAGGGCCGACGCGACCGCCATGACGGCGGAGAGCGCGGACGCCGCGCTCGCCCCGAACCCGTGGCCGATGGGCACCCCGACGACCTGGTCTAGGTCGATGCTGCACCCCCTTTCCCCCGCGGCGTCGACGAGCAGCTCCACCGCAGTTCTCGTCGTCGCTGCTTCGTACCAGGGGTCGCCGTTGACGACGACCCTCAGCCCCGCGACCTTCGCGCCCCTGACGACGCGGGCGGTCGTCAGCACCCCGCTCGAGAGCATGTAGCCGCCCCCGGTGGCCCCGGTGTGCCGCAGGTCTGAGGCCGGGACGGTCCCTGTGTAGTGGATCGCGAAGAAGTTGGAGATCGCTGAGGGCGCGAAAGCCCTCCCTGTCAGCTCTTCCAACTCAGTTCGCCGGCTTGCGCTTCGACCCGACGACTATGGTCGTGATCGGGGCGAATATTATCACGGCGGCAGCCGCGACGGTATAGTAGGTCGTGAGGCCGGGCCACTTTGCAATCGTGCTTGGTGGTGCGGCAACGAAGAATAGGACGCCGAGGGCGAGGAAGAGCACCCCGAATATCACGGCTATCGTCGTCTGTCTGCGGGGGTTCGACATCCTCCAGTCGGGGTTGTTCACGAGAATCCCCGATCTGCCGAAGATGGGCTGGGTCGCCCGGATCAGGATCGGGACGGCGATTATGATCGCGGGTATGGAGGTCGTGTTCCAGAAGACGGTGAACCCGAGTATCAGCGAAGTGGGCAGCGAGAGGAATAGGACGAGGTTCGTCGCCGCTATCAGGTTGCCGAGGGTCACGAAAGATACTGTCGCGCCGATGAAGGCCGGCCAGGAACGATAGCGCTTCACGAACCATCCGAAGAGGAGGAAGGCGATGAAGTTCGCGGGGACGCCCGCCACCAGGCTGTAGACCGGCGTCGTCAGCCCGAGGGGGGCGAGGAGGAGCGAGTCTCCGATGAACGTCCCCAGGCCGGCGCCTATGGCGACGGAGAGGGTGTCGGAGGTGACGGCGAAGAAGGCGGGGATGAATATCCCGACGAGAAGCTGGCCAACCCCCCATGGAGAGGGCACGAAGGCTGTAAGGCCCTTGCCCACCGCGTAGAGGACTGCTGTTATCGCTATTATCGCGACCTTCGACGATACCGTCGGTGATCGCGCGTTTGCCAAATCGGTCGTGGTGGCGAGGCGAACCGAGAGAGAATATATCAAGATAATCTATAAATAATATAGAGAGCTCTATAGAACCTGTGGACGCGCGGAAGGTTCTCGAGATGGGAGGAGGGACGGTGCTAATCTCACTCCCAAAAGCCTGGGCGAAGAGGAATGGGATAGTCAAGGGCGGGTCGGTCCTGGTCGAGGAGATCTCTCCGAACAGGCTGATTGTGAGCCCGATGTCACGGGAGCAGGAGCCGAAGACGGCCGTGGTCGTATACCCTAGCGACAACCTCTCGCACGTGGTGAACGACATTACCGGCGCGTACCTCATCGGCAACAACGTAATCAAGATCGAGGGCAGCCAGACCATCTCAAGGGAGGACCGCGAGAAGGTCAAGGCCGTGATCCGACGCCTGGTGGGGCTCGAGATCATGGACGAGGACTCCAAGAGCATCACGCTCCAGTTCCTGCCAGAGCCCTCCACGCTCAATCCGGAGAAGATAGTCAGGAGGATGGGGAGCCTGACGAGGGGAATGCTGAGGGACACGAGGGAGGCTCTGGCCATCGAGGACAGCAAGACCATGTCCCTAATCGCCGAGAGGGACGACGAAGTGGACAGGCTCTACTTCCTGCTGGTCAGGGCCATCAGGACGGCCACCATAGACGCGGAGGTCTCCGAGAGGTACAACCTATCGCCGGTGGAGTGCCTCGACTACAGGGTCCTAGCCAGCTTCATTGAGGGAGTGGGGGATACGGTTGCCGAATTCTCAGGTCGGGCCTCGGAGCAGCTTCCCGGACCCCCGTCTGCGAAGGAGATCGGAGACGTCCTGAAGATCCTCGAGGAGATGGAAGAGACCTCCGTCCGGATCTTCCTTGGGAGGGAGGGCGGGCAGAGCAGGAAAGGGTACCTCCAGGTCGATGAGATGCACCGCGAGGTCATCGGCCGCCTTAGGAGGATAGCGCAGGGGGGGACCATCTCCACGAGGGCCGTGGTCGACCTCCTCGGCATGCTGGAGAGGATATCAAAGGCGTTCGTCGACATATCTGACCTATCGCTCCCGACCTTCCAGTTCAGAGAGGGCTCCGAACACAGCAATAGACCGCGGGCGGCTTTCTGAAAAGCAGGCCTCGCAACCCACGCACTCAGCAGGGTCGATAGCGGGCCTGGCTGGACTCACGGAGGCGGTGGACGGACAGGGAAAGGACCGGAAGCGCCTATGGGCGCCTTTACCTTCTGTATCTTCGCCGGGTGCCGGCGGACTGGGCGCAGACCGGGCATTCAAAATGACCTGGGGCGACCTCAACCAACCTTATGGCATGACGGTTGCACAGCGCATGCGTTTTAATCGATGACTCGTTACTAGACACACTTCAACCGCGAAAAGCATGCCTTTTACGTGTTCCTATGGTCCAAACGTCGCCGCGGCAACAGCTTTAATACCGATGATAATCGAGTCAGGCTTAGTGTCGTACACTAGGAGATGAAAGAAGAACGAGTTACGGACAAGGTGGAGGAGGCGGTTACGGGCGATCTCGCTTTGGCAGCGGTCCATCCAACAACGGACCCAAGCCAGTAGAAGTCGGAAAGGAGTACGAAGTCACCATTACCGAGACGAGCAGACGGGGCGATGGAGTGACCAAGATCGACGGGTTTGTCATCTTTGTGGCGGGAGGTAAGCAGGGTGAGAAGACCAAGATCAAGATCACGCAAGTCGGCCCACGGTTCGCCAGCGCCACTAAGGTAGAAGGTACAGCAGCAACAACAATGTAGACCGAGACGGTCGGTCTGCAGAACATGAGACGGAACCAAGTTCCGTCTACCCTTTCGTTTTGTCATCATCCCAAGAGACGGGACTGCATCCCGTCATTCGCAGTTAAATCCCAGTCTCGGTTCGTCTTCTGGTCGTGCAGCATCCGAATCACTTTCTCTTGGAGACCTGAGTGGCCATCTTGGGCCTTATTCCATACCTCGCCAGCCTGACGAGGATGTAGAGGGAGAAGGCGATCGCGGTTATGAAGAAGCTTACTGGATAGATCGTATAGAACCCGACAAAGAGCCCCGCCCAAGTCGCCATCAGAGCGATTCCTACCGATAGTGCTATTGCCGTGCCCGGACGTCTCGACAGATACTGGGCCGTAGCCGCCGGCGTCACCATCAGCGAGAAGATGAGGAGGACGCCGGTGACCTGCACGGCAAACGAGACCGCTACAGCGACCACGAGCATGAAAGACGTGCCCAGGAAGAGCATGGGCATCCCCTTCGCCTCTGCGACGTCTTCATCCAGCGAAGCGAAGAGGAGCGGTCGGTAGAGGAATCCGACTGCTATCAGGATCCCCGCGCCGGCAACTAGGGTGAGGTCGACGTCGCTGGTGCTGATGCCCAGAATCTCTCCGAACAGGATTGAGATGGCCGCCGTCGCGAAGGACTTGTACAGGCTGATGAACAAGAGGCCCAACCCCAAGGTGAAAGCGAGGACTATGCCAATCTGAGTGTCCCGGTTGGTGGCGCGACGGCCGAGGGCAGCTATGGTCAGTCCGCCAAGGAGCGAGCCCGCGAGGAGGCCTGCAATCGGTTCGATCCCCAGCAGGATGGCCCCTGATGCCCCTGCGAATCCGATCTCTGAGAAGGCGTGGGCTACGAAGGCGGAGCGTCGGAGGACCACGAAGTAGCCAGTGACGCCGGCGATGATCGCGATTATCGTGCCGGTCTCGAACGCGTTCCGCATGAACTCGTAGCACCAGATGTTCTGCAGGTCGTAGAATATGTTCGGGCTGAAGCCGGTCGGACAGAACGTCATACCATGTCACCATGGTGCTCTTCGACGCCGATTATCGCGACGTTTCCATGAGGGTCGCGCAGCACCTCGACCTGGACCCCGTAGAGGGCAGTCAGGCTCTCCGATGTCAACACTTCGCTGGGCTTGCCGGTGGCCACCTTGCCGTTCGCGATGTACATCACCTTGTCCAGGTGAGGCAGGAGAGGGTTGATGTTGTGGGCTATCAGGAGGGCGGTCACGCCCCGCGTGCGGACCACGCTGTTGATCTGGTGCAGTAGGTCGGTCTCGCGCCGCAGGTCTAGGTTGGACAGGGGTTCATCGAGGAGGAGTATGTCGGGTTTGCTCACCAGCGCCTCGGCCAGAAATATCCTCTGAAGCTCTCCGCCAGAGAGGACGCCGAGCGGACGGTGCGCGAGCTCGCTAGCGCCCACTCCCTCTAGCGCCAAGACGGCCGCGTCGTGGTCGCCATGGGAGAACGGGTTGAACCCCCATTTCTTTCCCGAGAGTCCGAGCCTGACTAGCTCAAGGCACTCCACGTTCGTGTCGCTGTCGATGATATGGCGTTGAGGCACATACCCGATCCTAGGATTCCCTCGCCTGGGTGGCGCGTCGAATATCTCCAACGAACCATTGAGAGGCGCCTGTAGTCCGAGGAGCATGCGGAAGAGCGTCGTCTTCCCAGCCCCGTTGGGGCCGATGACCGCGATGAACTCGCCGCGCCCGAACGCGAAGTTGGCGTCCTGCCAGACGGTCTTGTCGCGGTAGCCTGCCGCCAAGTTCTCGGCGGTTATGAGGTTGGATCCCATTTCTATCGCGCCGGTGCGTGGTAGCATGTTTGCGTCCACCGGTCACTCGCCGAGGGCCTGCGCGTTAAGCGCGTTCGTGAGACTCGCCACTTCTCCCTGCATCCAAGCCTGGAATGTGAGGCCCGGGGGCTGAATCGTCTCGGTCACGCCGACGACGGGGATCTGGTACTGGGCGGCCATCGCCTTTATCGTCGAAGTGAGTGGCGTCACGGTCTGTTCGTTGTAGACCAGCACACGTATCGTCGAGTTTCCGCCCTGGATCAACGACTCGAATTGCGCTACGCTCTGGGCGGGAGGGTCGTTCCCCTCAGCGACCGCGTCCATGAAAGACGCTGGAGAGACTACGTCGAGGCCCGTGGCATTGGCCATGTAGAGGAAGATGCTCTCGGTGGAGGCGACTGGGACCCCCGCGAAGCTCTGCCTGATCTGCAACTCCTGACCCATGTAGGACTGCCAGAGAGACGCGTTCAGTTCGGCGTACTGCTGACGGAAGTAGGAGGTGTCAGCAGGGTCAATCTTGACCAGGTCCTTGTACATCGCCGCCACCGTGTCGTTCACGTAGTAGGGGCTGTACCAGAAATGCGGGTTCGCGGTGACTGGCTGGTTAACGAGCTCCTGGACGTTCAGGACAATCTGGCCTGGGGTATTCTCTGCCGAGAGGATCCCGAGCGCCCACGCGTCGTAGCCGGCTCCGTTTACGATGACAAATTGGGCGTCCGTGATTGCTATGGCGTCAGCAGGGTTCGTCTCGTATTCGTGCGGATCGGTGTTCGGGTTCGAGACGATGCTGACTACGTTGACCTTCGTCCCGCCGAGCTGGGACACCAGGCTTCCCCAGAAGTTCTCCGCTGCCACGACCCGGATGGTCGACGTCGAGCTCGAAGGCGAAGAACTCGAGCTCGCACCGGGTCGCCCTGAGAGAAAGATTCCCGCGGCCGCCCCTCCGACGATAATCACTGCGAGAATAGTGGCGATCAAAGCGATTCGCCGTCTCAGCATATCTTGACTTTCCCCCCGTACAGAGTTAATAAACACACTGTATATATTATTAATCTACACTCATCACTCACCCGCATCATATTATTCTCTCCATTCGAGGCTGTACATTGATATGTCAAGGGCTGAGCGCTCGCCTCAGCCCTCATCGTGCCAAAGTCGGCCGGGTCACTTCAAGGCGGCTGATCCCGGCAAAAAGTCAATATACGACCTGATTGTGGTGGCTATGTGCCGAAGTACATTTTCGTCACCGGCGGGGTCATGTCCGGCCTCGGCAAGGGTATCACGTCGTCCTCTCTCGCTAAGCTGCTCCAACTCTCTGGTCTGCGGGCGACGTGTCTGAAGATCGACCCGTACCTCAACTTCGACGCAGGGACGATGAACCCCATCGCCCACGGCGAGGTCTTCGTCACCGACGACGGCGGGGAGACGGACATGGATATCGGGAACTACGAGAGGTTCCTGAACGTCGACCTGAGCAAGGAGAACAACATCACTACCGGGCAGGTCTACAGGAAGGTCATAGAGGACGAGCGCAAGGGTAAGTACCTCGGCAAGTGCGTGCAAATCATACCTCACATCACGGACGAGATCAAGAGGCGGATCAGGGAAGTGGCGGCGACCAGCTCCGCGCACGTCGTCGTTGTCGAGTGCGGCGGGACTGTGGGCGACATCGAGAGCCAGCCCTTCGTCGAAGCGTTCCGACAGATGAGGCTCGAGGACGGGCTCCAGAACACGTACTTCATCCACGTGACGCTCGCCCCCCAGATTGACGTGGTCGGCGAGATGAAGACCAAGCCGACCCAGCA
>PLUF01000049.1 GCA_003164815.1 Candidatus Gagatemarchaeum stordalenia | reverse complement strand
GCTGGCCGTTCGGGGCGTTCTCGTCCGCCGCGGACTTCATCAGCGCGGCCAGAGATTCTACCTCGTAGAGGAACCTGAGCGTCAGTCTTGGGTGAGGTTCAACCTCGTCGATGGGAATCGAGACGACCTGGGCAGGCAAGCGCTATGGACACCGCCGTTGCTCCTGAGTCAACCCACCGTATCCATCCGCTGCCACGCCTCCAGCTCTGGGACAGCAAGGAGGGAACTCATCTCGGACGGCTTGAGACGGTATCTCCTCACGACCAGCTCGCTCACGCCGGGTGGAACCTCCCTGCGGCAGGCCTCGATCAGGGCCTCCTCGGCGAGCTTCCTGGGCATCCTCCCCTTCCCGTCCGTGAGCTTCTGCCGAAGGACCGCGCTGTACCTCGCATTCACCCTGTTGAGGTAGCCCGTCTCGCGCAGGAACCTCTCGGTGAAGGGGAGCTTCGCGACCGAGTACTTCCGGAGCACGTTGACGGGGTCGACGGAGATGTCCCCGGATGGTATCGAGCCAGAGAGCCTGGCTTCCTTGAGGATCTTGAAGAGCTGGAAGGTCCTTTCGGGGAGGATCAGCACGAACTTCGACGGTCCGAGCAGCCTCATCCTCTTCGCCGGATACCTGCCCTCGCAGAGGACCGCATTCTGCAGGTCCACGGCGGCTCCGCCGTCCCAGCAATAGACTGAGATCCTGAGCCTCCGGTACGGCCCGTCCGCGTAGGACTTGAAGTCCCGCTTCCGGGAGTTCACCAGGACGCCGAGAGCCCTTCCCTCGTCAGGTGCGTAAACCTCCAGGACGAGGCTGCTGAGGCGGCCGACCCTCGGGTGGACCCTCGCAATGTAGAAGCTCACCTCGGCCATGCTCCTGCCCAGATTGAGGAACTCCTGCGCCACGGACGCCACCGCCGCCTTGGTTGGTCCCAGTTCGGGGAGCAGCTTGACGGCGTTCCTCTCGGAACCCTGCTTCACAGAGTTCTTGGTCTGGGGCGAGGCGGTGAACTGCTCCACCATCGACTCGATCTCCTGGCGGAGGTGGGACATCCCTTCGGCCTGCTGCATAGAAAGGGAGTAGGCGCCGTGGGCCCTGTCCCCGACGCCCCTCCCGAGCACCTTGGCGAGTTCTGACCTGTCCAGAGGAGCCGTGCCCACGGGGCTGCTACCGCCCTGAAGTCCTCCTGCGCCGCATGACCAACAAAGCCCGCTCTCGTCCAGAGGAGAGCCGCAGTGTTCACAGAGTTCAGCTTCACGCTCGGGGTTAGCGCCGCTCATGAACTGAGACGGATGGCTGCCTTTTAAGACGGAGAACGGAAGAAGCACCGCCGAGCACGAGCCTGGCTCCATAAGTATTCATTAGCATGTAATAGCAGAAAACTTATTAAGTATTGTGCTAACAGGTGTTTACGAGAGTGGAGAGAGGACGCCGAAGAGAGATTCAGGCTACATGAACCTCAGCGTGGCAATCCCCGTCTACGAGCGCTACAAACAGACCTACCAGAAGAAGAAGGAGCAGCTCGTCAGGAAGGGAGTAACCAGCTTTGCGGGTTATATCACCAGTACGCTAGAGGAGTTGATGGAGAAAGACGAGGTCTTCGCTAGGCGCGCCCCCTTCATGCAGGAGTTTGGCTTCGACGAGGGTACCAACACGATCTACATCAAGGACAATAGGACGAACAGGATCGCCGGCGTGACTGTCCGGGAGAAGGGTCTCACGTGCGACATCGACCAGAGGGACGACTGCGTGCACATAGGGTTCGCCTACGCGCTCCCACAGGTCTACAAGGTGATGGAGAAGCTCGGCGTACGGCCTCCCAAGATAAAGCAGTGAGACCCTTGCCAGAGAGAGGGTTCACGAGCATCACCATCTCAAGGCAGCTCTACCACGAAATAGAACAGAGAGCGAGGAAGGAGGACAAGAAGGTCGCCAGCTTCGCAAGCCAGCTTATGGAGACGATGCTCTACGTCGAGGCAACATTCTCGAACTCTACTCCCCTGTTCAAACTCATCTCGATGAGCAGCAGCGAGGTCATCGTGAGGGACAACAAGATTGACAGGATAGTGGGCGTGAAGGCCAAGGCGACGGACGGAGGGAAGGTCAAGTTCTACTGCGAGATGGACGACAACACGGACTACTGCCCGCACACAGCGTTCGCCGCCGCGCTGCCGCAGGTGAGGAACGCGATTAGAAGGTGAAAGCGCCGGGGTTCATTGCGCCCCAATCGGAGATGATTTGGGACCCACCGCCATTCTAAGAGCCTTGTCTCGCTTCTCTCAATTTCTTGTATAACGCCGGCATGAACTCCTCGACGGCATTCGATGAAATAGGCTCGAATACCAAGCTTAGGGAAACCCCTGCGTCATCTTTGTATCGTATGCACAGGAACCACTCAATCTTCTTCCAGGCCGAGGCTAAGAGAGGTCCGGCGAGAAAGATTCGGGTGGCCGTAAGTTGTTTTGAAGGCAGAAGTTCATACCCTTCAATGTCTTGATAGGGCATCAACAGAGGTGGAGTGGATCCGGTTAATGCTAATCCGTTGCTCTTGAGGACGAGGCCAGTAGCAAAACTGTCCGGGTAGTTTGGGTTTCCCGCAAGATAGATCCACTGAGAAGCGGCTTCGCCCATGACCGCTGACAACTCTGCTTGAATAGACTCGCCTCTTTGTTCAGCAAGTCCCCTTGCATTCTTAATATCTTCAACCCACGCTTCCCGTTCTGTTCTGTCATAGACTCCAAAGCGAGCAAGCTCTGACTCGTCTGACTTCAGGACCAAGAACTCTCGAGCTGATTCGATCCTGCTTATGCTCCTTAATGCCACGACTTGCTTCGGTCCATATGCGGGGATGAAGATCAGGTTCTTATCAGTGAGGACGACCGTTCCAATGAGTTTGTTTCCGCCGAATGACATCTCAGAACCGCCGTGCTGTCGTATCTTTGTCGATTCTTCAACAGGTGGGTCTGATTCTGATGTCATTCCAAATTGCGCTTGAGTTGAACAAAATGATGCCGTTACTTAACCGTGAAGATTGACTCGTGTATAGCGTTCCTTTCAGATGAGCTTCAGAACCTCTAGCCGCTTGTTAATCTTGAGATGCCGTAAGAAAAGGCCTGTCATGCTAGGGTTTCACTGTGCCTCCGCCGGGGCATTTCACCGTCCGTTCGGCCATCGTGACTGGACTCTTGTTACGCTGTTGAACATTGAGCCCGAACTAGAAGGAATCGCAGTGCTTCCTACTGCCAATCCCAGCACTTTTAGGTTCCTCTTGGTCTCTGATGGAGGTTATGGATTTGAACTACGAGAAAGAGATTAGGCCGTGTCGATTCAAGGTCGAATTGGATGAGGAGGGAAACTTTCGGATCAGTTGCGGAGAACTTCAACACGTCGCTGTCTCGGAGACGAAATTCATTCGGTTAGGAGGTGTCTGCAGAGCCAGACTCACAAAACACATGCCGAATGTCTTGATGCTCAGAGACGCACAAACGACTGAACCCTTCGCTGACGTTTCGTAGGGGCGAAAAAATACGAACTACGATAAACTGTTATGACGTCGAGATTCGATCTATCAAGAATCCAGAAGGGTTCATTGCGCCTCCAACGGACAATATGATTGGATGCATTACAGGGCGACTCTGGATATCCAGCGTTTTGGAGATACTGGCACAGCCCTCATCTCGGTAGTTCCCCCTCTGTAATCAGCGGGTGGGGTCACCGGCAATAGTCGAGGGTCAGCGAGCCAAGGTCGGTGTAAGGCTTAGTTAACTAGCGGGGGCGTTCCACGCGAGGTCTTGGGTCACGTCGTTCTGGTCCTGAACGATAACGAAGTATCGGTAACCCGCAAAGTAATGGTACGGTATGACGACTGTTATGGTGGTTGGATAAGGCCCGACAGGGAAGTACTCGAAAGGTCCATTCGAGATTACCTCGGTCCTTGCATTATTGGCGGAAATATATGCTCCGAGCTGAAACTCGTAAGTTGACGTCGAGGCAGCGCTGCATGAGCCCGCTGGGTTACAGGGCCAACCATAGGTGGCCCATGTGTAATTCAACAGAGCCTGCAACTCAATTGTTGCGGGTTCTGAGATGAGTCCTTGTGAGGTAGTGGTGTTGACGATTGCGATCCGTCCAAGTTCGCTATTCCCGGAAGCATAGTTTTCGATGACGATGTCGATGGCTCCGTTGACGAATCTGATATGCTCTATGTATAGCCCTGGGCCGCCATCTGGATTCATGCCTACCTTACCAGTCGATTGTTGTGTTGAAACTGAGGGAGGGGAGGTGCCTAGGATGGAGGCGTCTATAGAGGCGAACGCTATCAGGTACAGGACAGTGAACCCGCCACCTACGTACAGGAGTCTCTTCGCGGTCTTGAGATTCTTGTCCTTGACCGAGAAGTATCCTACCAAGCCGCCGACTATCGCAAGCGCGGCTGCAAGCACGTACCAGCCAGCACTCACTTTGTCTTGAGCACTTGGTGGGGCGAACGTCGCATTCTCAGGCTCAGGCTTTGGGAATTCGTTTATGGGAGGTTGAGCTGAAATGGGAGCTGGGCTCGGTTCTGGGCTTGCGGGTAGCGGGTTCTCTTTGGGCGAGTTTGTGGGTAGTTGAGTGATTATATCCTTCCCGCAACGGGGACAGAATTTGGGATTGGAATCGAGGATCTCCAGTCCGCAGTGCGGGCAATACATCGGAGTCTTATCTTACGTTGGCGATTACTTATTCTCTACTATTATAATACTGAACGCGAACTCATGTCCCGAGTTCTGCCAGAATCTCATCGCATGGTTTAGGCACGTTCTTCAACCAGCTAATTTCCTTGCTGGCCTCTTTCAATCCAAGGATGTACTCTCTTTCCAGTTTTCTCAACTTCCCAGCCTCAGGTTCCTTTGTCCTTTCGGAGACCTTCCATGATGGTGGCTGGAATTTGTCTCGATATTCGTTTATTTCTTTAGCTTTTAGATAAGATTGCCTGAGTAGAAAGTATGGATTTGGGCCGAGTAACTCCACCTTTCTCTCATCGGTCTTAACATCCCAAGAAGTGGGGAGGATTTTGGTTCGTAGTTCCCCGTAAGTCTTAATGTCGTCCTTGAACGTCGCAAGTATGTTGGATAGCTCTATTTGGAGCGCACGTTCATATTCGGTTCGTTCATTGGAACCATCTGTTTTCTGGATTGTGCTGATGGGGCTTGAATCAGAGGCTGGGGCAGTAATCCGCGAGGGGTTTTGGATTACTCTCATTGAGTATCCCACCGCGCCAGCCAACACAGCAACCCAAATCTCTGTGGCTCCAGATTTCACGTTGATAATCCCCGATAACTGAAGAATGATTGTGACTAAGGAAAAAACGACCAAAGTGAGAATGCCTTCGCTCCTCGTGGCCATGGGTGGACTATGCGACAGACCTCTTATAGCCCATCCGTATCGGTGCTGGTAACTTAGCGCGTGCTAGTTCTCCCTGTTAACTGTCGAGTGATTTGGTGACAGGGTATCACCATATCGTAGTCATGGTGTCATCTTGCCCATAAGAATAATGACCGAAAAACATGGCCGTCCCAAACCCAAAGTAGCGTAATGTGAAGGATTCTGTTATCATAAGTAATTTGTTTTGAGCCGGAGTGCAGTTGCGGAGAAAGTGGGTGCACGCTTGGGTTGGAATGAAAGGAACGGTTACAAGAGCCGTTATGATAAGCGCAATAGCTACCAATACGAGGGTCAATCTAAGGAGGCGCTTCCTCACAAAGAATAGAAGGATTTGGAGTTCTTTAATATGGATTGTGTAAAGAATGAATTGCAGGAAGCGTCGATTAAGAGATCAATCTGGTTGATTCGGCCATCGTTAAATCTCGCTTGCACCGTAGCAGCCATGCGGGCATCAAACCAGCCTGGAAGGAAAGCGAGTCATGGCGAATCACGCCCGATCGCGACGCTCGACCCAGGCCCGCAGGAGTCGAAGGATTCCGATGCCGAATCGACCTTTGTCTGGATCAAGCGCGCCGACCTTGAGAGAATTCTCATGCTTGTCGAGAAGCTTGAGGACCGCATCGGTTGAACGGATGAAATCGCTGGTTTCACCAGTTGCGCGCGTGACTTCTAACACACCATTAGGTGACATCTCTTATCGCTTGAGGTCGCCTTCCTCCCCTGGTGCTCGCCTCAGCCGCTTCGATCACAGGGTTGACTGCCTCTAGGGTGCCCCCTGATGCTCCGACCTTACGTACCGGCCGAGAAGCTCCTTGATCTCCCGGATGTCGTTCTTCATCTCCTGGGTCTCGACCGAGGATTTAGCCAGTTCAGCACGGTTCAGGGGCGTTCCACAGCTCCCACAGTATTGCATCCCCGGCGTGTTCTCCTTGCCGCACCGGACGCAGGCCTGGGGATGAAACTGCGGCTCAGGAGCCTTGAACTCCTTCCCCGCATAGGTGCTGAGGAATATGTCGTCTGCGACCTTGGTGTCCCTGATGTGGGTGTATCTCGCGGCCATCTTGGAGCCCTTGGACCATCCGTACTTGACCTCGAGAATCCTCTCGCTGATGTTGTACTCTCCGTCGCGCGTCGCTGCCGAGTGCCTGAAGAGGTGAGGGTGGATCCTCTTGGTCAACCCTGCGGCTTCCGCTATCCTGATCAGGGTCTCCCTCGCCGCCTGGTAGGACATCCTCCCGTGCCTCTTCACGTTCCCAAAGTGGATCCAGAGCGGCCCGTCGCCGTTCTTGAAGGGGTGCTGCTGCACGTAGATCCCCAGGATGGGGGACGACGCGATCAGGCGCACCGTCCTCGAGCCGGTCTTCCCGTGGACGCTGACCTTCGCCCCGTTCTCGTCGAAGACGACGTCCGAGACCTTCATGCCCAGCGCCTCACCGATCCTGAACCCACCCTCGAACAGCACTGCCACGAGGGTCTTGTCTCTGACCGAAGTGGCGGCATCGATCATCCTCTTCGCTTCAGCCTCGGTTATCACGTCGGGTTCGACCTGCTCGTTCTTCTTGATCGACGTGTCTATCCAGGATACCTCCTGAGGGATGGGAGTCCCCTTGTCGGCGTTGCCATGGCGGACGTACTTGTAGAACTTCTTCAGTATCTTCTTGTGGTCGCTCTTGGTGTTGGCGCTGAACTCCGAGCCGTTCAGCCACTCCATCAGCTTCTCTATCCTCTCCCTGTCCGCCCCGGAGAAGGTGCAGTCCATGTTCCTCCTGAGGGTGAGGAGCGTCCAGGCGATCTTGAAGACCCGCCCCTTGCTGACTCCCTGGGCGCCCATGTGCTTCAGGTAGCTCTTGATGAGGAGCTTGTCCTCTTCGGCGAACCCGGCCTTCTCTATCCTCCTGATGCAGGTCTGGACCTTCCACTCGTACCCGTGGATGTCTTCGTTCTCCTCTTCCTTCTTCACGTTGCTATCCGTCCGTTCCGCCTTAAAAGACGGAAGGGCGCTACGGGTTGGAGATAAGCGCCCTGGCCGGGAATTTCGTCGA
>PLUF01000077.1 GCA_003164815.1 Candidatus Gagatemarchaeum stordalenia | reverse complement strand
TCGATGCCTCGAAGTCGAGTCGCCAGATGGAGACTTGACAGAACCGGCGAGACTATGGCATGTCGAACGCGCTCTCGTCGACGTTCAGTTCCAGCGCCCGCGCGTTCTCGACCACCTGCTCAGGCGTAGAGGCTCCGACTATCGCGCTCGTCACGACGGGGTCCCTCACGACCCAAGCGAGCGCCACCTGCCTAAGCGAGACTCCGGCCCTTGCGGCTGACTTGGAGAGCATCTCTAGGGTGGCGTAGTCCCCGTTGCTCCTGATGGCGTCAAGGTAGTCCTTACTCGACGCGGCACGGCTGCCGGGCGGCGGCGCCGAACCCGCGCCTCTGTACTTGCCCGTGAGGAAGCCTCCGGCGAGGGGGCTGTACGCCAGGACCGCGAGCTGCTCCTTCCGGCAGTACGGGAGCAGGTCGGCCTCGATATCGCGCTTGAGCATGTTGTACTCGGGCTGGACGGCGACCGGCTTCTCAAGGCCGAGGGACTCGCAGACCCTGTCGACCTCTGCGAGCTGCTCCACGGAGAAGTTCGAGCATCCTACGTACCGCACCATCCCCTCCCTCACGAGGCCGTCCATCGTCGTCATGGTCTCCTCCAGCCTGGTCTCCGGGTCGAACCTGTGGAGGTAGAAGAGGTCGACGTAGTCCGTTTGGAGCCTCCTCAGGCTCTCCTTCAGCTGCCAGATCATGTGCTTGCGCGAGAGGCCCGTGGAGTTGGGCTTCGCTTCGTCGAGGGTGAGGCCGACCTTCGTCGCGATGACGAGGTCCTCCCTATTCCCTCGAACCGCCTTCCCGATCAGCTCCTCGGACCGGCCGCCGGTGTAGATGTTCGCCGTGTCGATGCTGTTCACCCCGAGGTCGAGGGCCTTCTTGATTATCCGCATCGTCGTCTCCTCATCGACCTGGGCGCCGAAGTTGTTTGTGCCGAGGCATAGCCGCGAGACCTTGATCCCGGCCGTGCCCAGCTGTCTGTACTCCATCGGGCTCTGGTGGGCCGCGGCCTAGAAAAGCACTAGCCTGTCTCGATACATGCCGATAAGACGACCCTCAGCTAGGCGGCCGTGAACGCATCGCGTAGGGCCTCGGCGACGTCCTTCCTCCCCTCCCCGCCGAAGGGCAGCGTGAAGAAGCCGTGGATCATCCCCTGGTAGCGGAGCACCTTCGTCGGGACTCCCGCCTGCTTCAACCTCATCGCGTAGTCCTCTCCCTCGTCCCTGAGCGGGTCGTACTCCGCCGTGAGCACCACCGCGGGAGGGAGGCCGGTGAGCACGGCGGCGCGGACCGGCGAGGCGTACGCGTTCTCGCCGTCGCTGGGGCTCCTCAGGTAGTGGTCCCAGAACCACATCATCTCCTCCGTCGCCAGCCCGTAGCCCGCTCCGCAGCTCTTGTAGGACCCGGACTCGAAGGAGTGGTTGGTGACAGGATAGACGAGCACTTGGAGTGCTATCGTCGGGCCCTTCCTGTCCCGGGCCATGAGTGAGACGACGGCGGCGAGGTTCCCGCCCGCGCTGTCCCCTGAGACTGCGATCTTCGAGGCGTCCCCTCCCAGGGTCGCGGCGTTCTGCGCCACCCACACCAGCGAGGCGTAGGCGTCCTCGATAGCGGTCGGGAATTTGCTCTCGGGCGCGAGCCTGTATCCCACGGAGATGACCACGCACCCTGCGGCGTCGGCGAGGGTCGCGCACGTCCGGACGATGTCGGGGTCCGCGTGGTCGCCGAGGACCCATCCGCCCCCGTGGAAGTAGATCAGCACTGGGGGCCTTCCCTTGCCTGCGTTCTCAGGGGTGAAGACCCTGGCCGGGATAGTCGCGCCGGCAACGGGGATGGTCACGTCACGCGCCGCGACGTTGGCGGGACCCTGCCACGGGAACATGTCCTCGAAGAGCTTCGAGACGTCCCGCGCGCCCTGGGGCGTCAGCTCGTCGAGCGGAGGGGTGCTTACCTCCTGCACGCGGCGGAGGAACTCCGCGCAGGCGGGATCGATCAGGTCGCTCCGACCTCTGGAGCCGCGAGGCCGGAGGTCGTGCGGCGCTCGACGACGACGTCTGCGGTCTGCGCCTTGAAGTGGCAGGCGACGAGGTGCCCTGGGGAGACCTCCTCGAGGGGCGGGTCCACCTTCGTGCAGACGTCGCCGACGTAGGGGCACCTGGGGTTGAACCTGCACCCGGTCGGGGGGTTGATCGCGCTGGGTACCTCTCCCTTTATCTCGATGTTAAGCAGGTTCCTCTTCCACGGGTTCGCGATTGGCGCCGCGGTCATCAGGGTGATCGTGTAGGGGTGCCTGGGCCTGGCCATGATCGTCTTGGTGGGGCCGTACTCCACGAGGTGCCCCGCGTACATCACCGCGACCACATCCGAGAGGTACTGGGCGACGGCGATGTTGTGCGTGATCAGCATGTAGGAGAGCCCGAACTCGTTCTGGAGCTCGATCAGGAGCCGGAGTATCTGCGCCTGGACCGAGGCGTCCAGCGCGCTGGTCGGCTCGTCGAGTATGAGGAGCTTGGGGGACGGGGCGATCGCCCTGGCTATGGCGACCCTCTGCCTCTGGCCTCCGCTGAGCTGCTTGGGGATGCGGTAGGCCTGCTCCTCCGAGAGGCCCACGGCCGCGAGGCTGCGCATGACCCTCTCGTCGATCGCCCTGTTGGTCCCTCCGTGAAGGCCCCTGACCGGCTCGCCGACCGTGTCGGCTATGGTCTTCCGCGGGTCGAGCGACGAGTCGGGGTCCTGGAAGACTATCTGGACGTCCTTGTAGACATCCTTGCGCTTCATCGTGCTCATGTCGCGCCCGTCGAGCAGTATCTCCCCGGACGTCGGGGCGATGAGCTGCGCCACCGTCCGGGCGAGGGTGGTCTTGCCGCACCCAGACTCGCCCACGATGGCCACGGTCT
Organism: Candidatus Gagatemarchaeum stordalenia; assembly: GCA_003164815.1. Taxonomy (GTDB): domain Archaea; phylum Thermoproteota; class Nitrososphaeria; order Nitrososphaerales; family Gagatemarchaeaceae; genus Gagatemarchaeum; species Gagatemarchaeum stordalenia. Next base: position 11,902 of record PLUF01000077.1, on the reverse strand, counting down.
TACCCCTGGGGATGCTGATCGAGACGCCGTCGACCGCCTTTACGACCCTGCGCTCGGCCTTGCTGAAGGGGTTCAGGCTCCTACGCAGGGGGAAGTACTTCTTCAGGTCCCTGGTGACCAGCACGTCTCTTGTCTCATTCACCATATAGAAAACACGAGACCTTGTGCCCAGAACCGACATCCCGGAGCTTGGGCGGCTTCGTCCTGCAGATGTCCATGGCAGACGGGCACCTGTCCGCGTAGCGGCAACCCACGGGCGGATGGACCAGGTCGGGGACCGACCCGGGGATCGGCATGAGCTTCGTGTCGTCCTTCGAGCCTGTGGGGATGCACGACAGCAGTCCCTTGGTGTAGGGGTGCAGCGGCTTCGAGAACAGGTCGTAGACCCCGGCGTCCTCCACTACGTCGCCCGCGTACATGACCACGACCCTGTCTGCCACCTGGCTGGCGACGGCCAGGTCGTGGGTGATCAGCATGATGCTGGTGTTCACTTCGGTGATCAGCTCCTTCATCAGCTTCAGGACCTGCGCCTGGGTGGTGACGTCCAGGGCGGTGGTCGGCTCGTCCGCCACGAGGAGCTTGGGACGCTGCGAGAGCGCCATGGCGATCATGACTCTCTGGCGCATCCCGCCGGAGAGCTCGAACGGGTACCTCTCGAGGACCTGTTCGGGGTCTGCGATCCTTACCAGCTTCAGGGCCTCCATCGCCTCCTTCCTGAGCTCCGGCGTTAGCTTCCTCTTCGGCTTGACCGGCTTCGATTTCTTCCGGACCGGCTTGTGAAGGTCCTCTATCGCCTCGGGATCGGCGGCGTCCAATCCTGCCGACCTGCTCTCCCGGATGAGAATCGCCTCGGCCATCTGGCTCCCCACCTTGTATACCGGGTTGAGGCTGGTGAGGGGCTCCTGGAAGATCATCGCGATCTCCGTCCCCCTGTAGGACCGGAGGTCCTTGGGCTTGAGCTTGACCAGGTCGGTCCCCTTGTAGACTATGGAGCCCTCGAGGACCTTTGCCGGGGGGCTGGGGAGGAGGCCGATCATGGAGAGCGCGAGGGTGGACTTGCCGCACCCGGACTCCCCCACGACGGCGAGGAACTCCCTCTCGCCGATGTCGAGGTCTATGCCGTTGAGCGCGACGAGCCGCCACTCGTGGAACTCATAGGCTATCTTCAGGCCCTCGATCTTGATGAGGCTCAGGCCGAGCTCTCCTCCAGCGAGTCACGGAACCCGTCCCCAAAGACGCTGAACCCCACCACGGCGAGGGCTATCGTCAGCCCAGGTATCACCGGGAGCCACGGCGCGGAGATCAGATAGTCCTGGTAGTTGCTGACCATGTACCCCCAGTCGGGCGCCGGGGGAGGGATCGAGAGGCCGAGGTAGCTCAAGCCCGAGTACACCAGCACGACCGTCCCCAGGTCGAGGGTGGCGTAGACCACGAGGGTGAGAAAGATGTTGGGTATCACGTGGCGGATGACTATCTTGAACGTCCCGAACCCCGATGTCTTGGCCGCCTCGATGTAGTTCTGGTGCGCGACCTTGAGCGTCTCACCCCTGGAGAGGCGCGCGTAGGCTGGCCACCAGACCACCATTAGCGCGAACGTCATCGTCATTATGCCCGGTCCCAGTCTCGCCACGATGGCTATGGCGAGGATCAGGGCGGGGATCGCGAAGAAGATGTCGGTGACCCTCATCAGCGCCTCGTCGAAGAGGCCCCCGCGGAACCCCGCGAAGCAGCCAACCGATATGCCTACTAGGAGGGCGATTCCGACGACCGCGAACCCTATCGAGAACCCGTTGGGCGTCGCCGTGATTATCCTGCTGAAGACGTCCCTGCCCAGCTGGTCAGTGCCGAAGAGGTACTTCAACGACGGCGCCGCGAGGGGAGGTCCCACCGGGTCGATCGGGTTGTAGGGGGTGATCTGGATGTGCAGGAGGGCGGCCACCTCGACGGCCAGCGCGACGATGACGAAGACGAGGATTATGGCGCCGCCGATCACCATCTCCTTGTTCCTCCGGATCCTCACCCCTCCGGTGATGAAACCCAGACGGCCGGCGCTCTTGCGCGCCGGTCGGGTCGGAGGGGGGGAATCTTTGTCGGTCATTTTAGCTATACCTGATCTGCGGGTCTACGACGACGTACAGGATGTCGGCTGAGAGGTTCGTGAGCACTATCAGCGAGGCGAAGATGAGCGTGGTGGCGAGGATCCCCGGGTAGTCAGAGGCGAGGAGCGCCTGTACTACGTACTGCCCCATCCCCGGGTATGCGAAGATGTTCTCCACGAAGACGGTCCCCGTCAGCAGATAGGTCACCACCAGCGAGGAGACCGTCACGACCGGGATGAGGCCGTTCCGGAGGCCGTGGCTGAGGAAGACGGTCCTCTCGTCCACCCCCTTTGCCCGCGCAGTCCGGATGAAGTTGGAGTGCATGACGTCGAGGACCGAGCTCCTGAGTATCCTGGTCACCACGCCGAAGGTCGTCACGGCCAGCGTGAGGCTCGGCAGGATGACGTGGATGAGCGCGCTCTGTAGGTAGGCGAAGTTGCCCTCGATCAGGCTGTCGAGCATCGGGATGCCGGTGATCGGATGGGGCGCCTGGATCGTGATGGTGGCCGCGCCCCCGCTCGGCAGCCAGTGGAGGAAATAAACCAGGAGTATCAGGAGCACCAGCCCGACGAAGAACGGAGGCGAGGAGTATCCGGCGAGGTAGAAGCCCCTGATGCCGGCGTCCAGCGGCTTCTTGTGGTAGAAAGAGGCCAGTATCCCGAACGCAACGCCCATCACCAGGGTCATGATAATCGCGAAGAACGCTATCTGGAGGGTGTACGGGAGAGTCTGCTCGATGACGGTTATCACGGGCGTGAAGCCGCGCGAGGGCGAGACGCCCAAGTTACCCTGCAAGAGGCCGACGACGTAGTAGTAGAACTGCGTGTAGATGGGCGCGTCGAGGTGGTACTTGGCCACGTAGAGCTTCACGAGGTTCGGGTGGAGGGCCGCGGACTTGCCCAGCCAGGCGTAGATGGGGTCGCCGAAGCTGTGAGATATTACAAATGTTATAACTAGCACCCCGAGGAGGACAAACACCGCAAGAAGAAGCCTTCGAGCGATATAGCGGCCTATATCCACGAGGCGAAAGTTCGGTTCTGAGTTATTTATCGATATTGGTGACGAGAGCCAATCGTCGAACAGGGGCCCCAGAATCGCTCTCACGCCGGTCAACGTAGTATCGCCGAGGCTCCCGACCCCCAAAGAACCTCCGGGAGGTGAGGTCGGGGACGCCGCCGCGCGGGGGTGGTGCAAATCTTAAATCGAGCCGGCCTCCCTGCCGGACTTGCACATGGGATCAAACCTGCAGGGCAAGGTCACGATAGTCACGGGAGCGGCCTCCGGCATCGGGAGGGGAGCGGCCATAGTCTTCGCCGCGAACGGCGCCAAGGTCGTGGTAGCGGACATCAACGAAGAAGGAGGAAAGAAGACCGTCGAGGAGATACGCAGCAGGGGAGGGACGGCCATCTGGGTGCGGACGGACGTCTCCAGCGCCGCGGACGCCAAGAACTGCGTGGCAAAGGCCGTGGGAGAGTTCGGGAGGCTCGACTGCCTCTTCAGCAACGCGGGCTTCAACCCGACGGGGACGGTCGTCGACACGACCGAGGAGCTCTGGGACAGGCTGATCGACGTCAACCTCAAGGGGATGTTCCTGATGTGCAAGTACTCGATCCCGGAGATGAAGAAGGCCGGGAAGGGGTCGATCGTCTGCACGGCCAGCGTCGACGGCGTCCTGGCGATAAGGAACGAGGCGGCCTACATAGCCTCCAAGGGCGGGATAATCTCACTCGTGAAGGCGATGGCCCTCGACCACGCGCTGGAGAACATCAGGGTGAACTGCATCCTTCCCGGGGCGATACGGACGGCCCTCTACGAGAAGTTCATCCAGGAGAACCCGGGGATAGAGGACCAGGCAAAAGAGCACCCCATGAACAGGATAGGCGAGCCCGAGGAGGTCGCCGAGGTCGCGATGTTCCTCCTCTCTGACGTGCCCACGTTCGTCACGGGCGCAATAATCCCCGTCGACGGAGGGTACTCCGCGGCGAAGACCTGAGCGCGCCGGGCGGCGGTCAGACGATGCTCCCGAGTCCCGAGTAGCTCGTCCCCGTCAGACGCCCGCTCCCGAACCTCGAGAGGGCGAAGCTTGACCTCTCGAACGAGACGTCGGCGGTCCCGTCCAGCATCTCCTTGACCATGACCCCGAACGCTGGGCACATCTTGAAGCCGTGTCCGCTAAGTCCGACGCAAGCGTAGACCCCCGGAAGGCCTATGCCGGAGAGGCCGTCGACGATCGGGAGCTCGTCGGGGGTCGTGTCGTACATCCCGTAGTATGTCCTCTGGATGGTGGCTTCCTTCATCGCCGGGATCCTCTCCACCATCGCCTGGGAGTAGGCAGAGACGTAGTCGTCGGGAACCTGCGTCGGGCACTCTTCCGGCTCGACGGTGACCTCGTCGATCTCGGCGTCGATGCTCCCACCGTACATGAGGGAGCGGCCCTCGGGCTTGTAGTATGCCCTCTTGAGGTAGTCGGAGACTATCACCCTGGCGCCGAGGTAGCCCTCGGGACGGCGATACACGAGGACGGGGTGGGGGACGGCCCTTATCGGCAGCAGGCCTTCTCTCGCGACCCCGCTCGCAGCGAGCAGCCCGTTCGTCCATACGTTGGTGCAGAGGACGACCTTCGGGGTCTCGAGGGTCCGTCCGTCACCCAGGAGGAGCGAGTTCGAAGCGCCGGAGCTCGACAGGCGTTCCACCCGGGTGTTAGTCAGTATCCGCGCACCCAGTGACTCGGCCATGGACGCGTAGGTCCGGGCGGTCGAGACCGGATCTGCGTAGCCGCTCTCGGGCTCGTGGACGAAGTGCTCCACGTCAGCGACCTCGACCTCGGGGAAGAGCCGGGCGACCTCGGTTCTATCCAGGACGTCCTCGCGGACCCCGGCGCGCCTGAGCATCGAGACGTTCCTCTCCGCGGCGGGCCAGTGCTCCTCCGAGACCAGGAAGAGCATCCCGGACTTGACGAACCCGGTGCCCTCCATTCCCCGCAACACCCCCAGCGAGTAGAGCGCCATCCGCGCGAGCGTCTCGTTGCTGTAGTGGGTCCTGACGTTCGCGGTGGACCTGCTGGTCGTTCCTCCCCCGATCTGGTCCATCTCGATGAGCGTCACCCTGTGCCCGGCCTTCGAAAGGTGGTAGGCTACGCTGGCTCCGGTGGATCCGGCTCCCACGACGGCGACATCTTCCTTGTTCAAACGCCCGTCCCGACTCCCTCAGGGATATTACCGTTTGGACCCCGTGATGCGGGCGCCCTCGACAACGCTTAAGTAAAAATCCGCGGCTGCCAGAGCTCGTTGTCGGAATTTAAGCACCTCTTCACGCCGATCGAGCTGGGTCCGATCACCCTCAGGAACCGGATCTACATGACGCCGCACGCCACGATGTTCACCTCTGACGCACGGGACAACCTCCCCGGGGAGACGATAGCGCTGTACATGGCCGAAAGGGCGAAGGGTGGGGCGGGCCTGGTCGAGCTCTCGATGGCGATAATCGGTCAGGAGGTCGGCCAGACGTCGCCCGACACGGACGCGCACTTCAGCCCGCTCGCCGGCGGTCACCCCATGACCCTGACGGGGCGGTGGCCCCTCAGGGCGAACGACCCCCGGATAGTCGAGGGCTACTCGAGGCTCGCGAGGGCGGTGCACGAGCACGGGAGCAAGTGCTTCATCGAGCTGGCGTCGGGCGGGACGAACGTGGGCAACGAGAAGGGCGTCTCACGGTTCCCATGGCCCTCGCACCCGCTGCACGTCCTCCCGTTCACACCCATGGAGCTTACGGACGAGGAGATCGAGGCCCAGGTCGAGGCCTACGGCAGGGCCGCGGCGCTCGTGAAGAAGTCGGGGCTCGACGGGGTCGACATTCACGGGACCCACGGGGCGATCGTCTCCGAGTTCCTCTCGGCCGTCATGAACCAGAGGAAGGACAGGTGGGGCGGCCCCCTCGCGAACAGGATGAGGTTCCTAGAGGAGATCATCAAGAGGATCAGGGAGAACGTCGGTGGCGAGATAGCGGTCGGGATGCGCCTCATGGGCGACGAGCGCTTCGAGGGCGGGAACGGTCCGGCCGAGGCCGCGGAGATGGTCAGGGCGCTCGACGGGAAGCTCGACTGGATAACCGCGGACCAGGGCTACTCCCCCCAGCAGGAGGACTGGCAGGCGGTGCCCATGTACGTGGAGAGCGGCTACAACCTCAGGATAACGAACCCGGTCAAGGAGGCGGCGAAGAAGACCAAGATAGGGGTCGTGGGAAAGTACGTCGACCCGGTCTACGCCGAGAACATTCTCGCGAAGGGCCTCGCCGACATGGTGGCGATGACCAGGGCGCTCATCGCCGACCCGGAGCTGCCCAACAAGGCGATGCAGGGCCGGGTGAACGAGATACGCCCCTGCATAGGAGCCCTCCAGGACTGTTGGGGCCGGATGATACGGGGGCTGCCGATCTCGTGCACCGTGAACCCGGCCGCCGGCAGGGAGAAGGAGTGGGGCACCGGAGCCACCGCTGCCCCGGCCCGGGTGAAGAAGGTGCTCATAATCGGCGGAGGGCCGGCCGGGCTGGAGCTCGCCCGCGTCCTCGCGGAGCGGGGGCACAAGCCTGTGATCTACGAGAAGTCGAGGGGCCTCGGCGGCCAGGTCCTCACCGCGGCGAAGCTCCCCGGGAGGGAGAACCTCAGAGCGATCGTCCAGTGGCAGATAGAGCGCATATCCGAGATGGGCGTCGAGGTGAAGTTCGGCATGGAGGTGACGCCGGACAAGTCAGTCGTCGACTTCATCCTGGGCGAGGAGAAGCCCGACGCGGTCGCGATATCGACGGGCTCGTCGGCGATACGTACCGGATTCCAGCCCTACACGATGCACGAAGTCCGAGGCTGGGACCAGCCGGTGGTCTCCTCAGACCGGGACATCTGGGAGGGGAGGGTCACCGCCGGTAAGAGGGTGGTGATCGCCGACACGCTGAGCTTCGTCGAGGCGCCGGGACTGGCAGAGCACCTGGCCCGCCACGGGAGCGAGGTGGAGGTCGTCACTCCCCTCGCCAACATCGCCATGGAGACCAACCTCTACAACCACTGGGACCACATTCTCCCGCGGGTGTACGGCTCAGGCGTGAAGGTATCCCCGTTCACCTGGGTGAGGAGGGTGGAGGGCAACCAGGTCGCGCTCTACAACGTCCATGTCCCCCAGAAGGAGCGGCTGGTGGAGGTCGACAATCTGGTCCTGATCACTGGCAGCATACAGAACGACACGCTCTATGCGGCCTTCAAGGGAAAGGTCGATGTCCGCCTCATCGGGGACGCGAGGATAGGGGGCGCGAGGGTCGGGAACGCCATGTACGACGCAGGGAAGCTAGGAAGAGAACTCTGACCTAGTAGAGCCCGAAAAAGCAGGGGGAGGGGCGGTCACAACGACCGCCCTGTAGTTCTATCCGAACGTGACCGTGTTGAAGATAGGCTCCGTCGACTCGCCTGTCCACACCGGGTCCACCAGGAAGCCGCTCACCACTCCGGTCTTCCAGACGAGCGAGCCTCCGTAGGGCAGCCACAGGCTGAAGGTGCCAAGCCATGCGTATGGCGCCTGGTCGTAGATCACCTTCTGGGCTGCGGTGCAGAGCGACTGGATCGTCGGGATGCTGTTGGTGCTCGTGAACGCGTTCACACAGGCCTGGACCGTTGGGTTGGAGTAGCCGGGCCAGTTGCCCCACAGAGAGGTGTTGCTGACGAAGGTCACCCAGTAGTCAGCGGGTGTCAGCGTGGCAGGTCCCCAGCCGAATCCGGAGTTGACGAAGGCCAGCTGCCCGATCTGGGCCGCATTGGCCACGTTGGTGGAGTACGTCCCGTAGGGCACGTAGTAGGCCGAGGTCGACTGGATCGTGATGTCCACGGTGATTCCAATCGCGGCCAGGTCAGTCTTCACCACCTGGGCGGCGGTAGAGCAGTCCTGGCAACCCGACTGCACATCGAGGGCAAACGCCGGGAAGTTGGCGGTGTTGAGGCTGGCATTGGCCAGTATCTGCTTCGCCTCGGCTATGTTGTACTGGTAGGCCGAATAGTTGCCCAAGTCGTAGAACTGGGACCACGCAGGGTACTCTGGGCCGACGTACGGCTTCAGCTCGCCCTGGTAGGCGGTGTCCGAGAGCTGGGTGTAGTTGATCGCGTGGACGATGGCCTGCCTCACCGCGGTGATGTTGGTGGGGTAGATGTTCGGGTTGAGCCCGATGAGCGCGACCTCGCCGTTCCACGGAGGCTGCGTCAGGTACTGGTACTGCGAGTTGCCGACGACCGAGGACCAGTCGCTCGCCTCGATCTCGGCGATCTGCGCGGCGCCGGTGCTGAGGTCCGTGAACCTCGAGACGTCGTCTGTCTTGACCTGGACGATCACGTTCGTCGCGTGGCCGGGGTCGAGGAGCGGCTGCGCCTTGATCTGGCTCGCCGTCAGGCTCGCGCCCCAGTAGCTCGAGCTCTGCGTGAACGAGACATAGGCGTTGTCGGACTCTCCTGTCACGACGTAGGGCCCGGTACCGGGTATCGGGCTGAGGTTGAAGTTCTGGTTGAACTGGGTCGGCGTCCCGAACCCTCCGTTGTTGAGGAGGTAGTTGACGTCGTACATCAGGCCGTCATATACGACCAGCGCGCCAGGGAACCAGAGGAACGGGCTCTGGAGATTGAAGACTATCTGGCTCGAGTTTGTGACGTAGATAGGCCAGTTGTGGTTCTCCATCATAGTCATGACTTGCGAGTTGGGGCTGTTCAGTCCGCTCGCGGTCAGCGCCGCTATGGTCGACGGGCCGAAGTTGACGTTGGTCATGTTGAAGAAGTCATAGGACTCCATCCAGGTCGAACTGTTTCCAGAGAGATAGTAGAATCCGTACATCTCCGCCCAGACCTGGTAGGCGTTGAAGGAGTCGCCGTTCGAGAACTTGATATCCTGCCTTAGGTTGAAGGTGTAGGTTTTCCCGTCGGTGGAGACCGTCCAGCCGCTGGCGAGGCCCGGAAGATACTGGATGTTCCCGTTGCCATACTCTGCCGTCTCGTTGGCGAAGACCAGGGGCTGGTACACTGTGTATGTGAGCCAGTTGGGCCAGGGCAGCTCAGAGAGGGCGTAGAGCTGATTCAGGTTGTCGATCGGCCAGGCGGCCGCGTCTATGGTGAGAGTCTGCACCGATGACGAAGAAGAAGAGGAAGATGAGGAGGACGTGCTCGACGTCGTGGAGCTCTTGGAGAGGGTTGAGTAGTATACAACCCCTGCGGCCGCAGCGACTACGAGAACGATAACGATAGCTATACTTGCCGTCCTTGTTATTGCGGTCGATTTCCGTCTAAACAAGTGTTGGTCGTGGTACGCGTTGCAAGTTATATAAGGTTTCAGAAGATTCTTCCACGTTTCTCATGTCATATCAGGGCGTGCAGGCTAACGAGGCGGGACAAAGCCACCGGCCTCCATCCGTTGGTCGCTACTAGTTCCCCGCCATCCGAGTTCATCAGAGTCCCTCCGAGAAGCGAGGGTTGGACTCATACAATTGGGGATAGGTCGCCAGCTCGGATTCTCCAGTGCCACTCCGCCTTGGGTGTCTTCGATGTCAGGGAGAGGCCCACCATCCCTCATCGAGGGATGGCTTGGGTCAAAAGTAGAAGGAGCTTGGTTGAAAAAACAAAGAGATCTGACCGAGCCCTATCGGGACGCGGTCAGATACCGTCGTATTCTTCCCCGGAACGAGAGGCCTAAAGGTCCTGCCCGTTCACGAACTGGACCGTGTTGAAGATCGCCGACGAGGACTGTCCGCTGAAGACCGGGTCTCCCAGGAAGCTCTTGACGATCTGGTTGTTGTAGACTATCGAACCCCCACCGAAGAACAGCTTCACGCTGCCCAGCCAGATGTACGGGGCGTCCGCGGTGACCTGTGCCTGGGCTGCCGTGCATGCCGAGGTTATGGTCGAAGCTGGCGAGCCGTTGGTCAGGTCGTTTACGCAGGTCTGGACAATGGGGTTGGAGTAAATGGCCCAGTTGTTGGCGGAGGTTTCGTTGCTGACCCATGTGAGCCAGGAGTCGGCCGGGGTCGGTTCGTCAGGTGCGAACGTCGCCGTCCCGAACCACATGATGTTCGAGATGGTCTGGGACTCGTTGACCTCCTGTTGGTATGTGCCCGCTCCCGCCACATAAGGAGGCGCGTACTGAGAGGGCGTCGTGACGAGCACGTTGACGGGGATGTTGAGCACCGAGAGGTCTTGTGCGACTACTTGTGCTGTGCTCGAGCAGACCCCGCACCCCTGGATGACACGGAAGTCGAGGGGCTGCATGGTCGCTACGTTCACCTTGCTGGCCGCTAGGTCAGCCTTGGCCAGCGTCAGGTTGAACTGGTATGCCGGGAGGTTCCCGAGGTCGTACAGTTGAGGGTACGCCGGGTAGCCAGGTCCCATCATCGGGGTGAGACCCCCTCCCTGAGTCCCAAGGAATGCGTCGTCAGAGACCTGCGTGTAGTTGATCGCGTGTGCGATGGCCTGGCGGAACATGGTGATGTTGGTCGGGTACCTCTGGGTGTTGAGCGCGATGGCCACTATGTTCGCCGCGTCGCTCGGCTGGGTGAAGTACGAGAACTTGGAGTTGTCCACGATGTTGGACCAGTCTGCCTGGAGTATAGGGGCGATGTCTGCGGCTCCCGAAGTCAGGTCGACGTATCTGGAGACATCGTCGGTCTTGGTCGTGACGATGATGTTCTTCACGTGTCCTGGGTCCATGTACGGGTTGGCGGCGACCTGTGCCGGGGTCCAGCTAGCCGCCCAGTAAGTTGGGTTCTGCGTGAACTGGACGTAGGAGTTCACCGAGACGCCCGTGACCGTGTACGGACCGGTGCCAGGGATGGGGGCCGCGTTGAAGTTGGTGTTGAAGGCCGCCGGGGTCCCAAAGCCTCCGTTGCTTAGGACATACTGAGTGTCGAAGATCAGGCCCGTGAACTGCACCCACATCTGTGGGAAGTAGGGGAAGGGCCCCAATAGGTTGAAGCCGATCTCGTTCTGGTTCACTACATAGATGGGCCAGTTCTTGTCCGTCATGATGCTCATCAGCTGAGCGTTCGGGTTGACGAGCCCGCTCTGGGTCATGAGAGCGATGGTGCTGGGGCCGAAGTTAGCGTTGTTCATGTTGAAGACAGAGTACCCCACCGCCCAGCCGGAGCTGTTGCCGGAGAGGTAGTAGAGCCCGTATAGCTCACCCCAGACTTGGTAGGCGTTGAACGGGTCCCCGTTGGAGAACTTCACACCCTGCTGTAGCTGGAACGTCCACGTGTCGCCGCTGGCAGACGAGTTCCAGCTGGACGCGAGCATCGGGAGGAGCTTCAGTGTGCCGTTTGCGTACAGGACGTTGCCGTTAACCGTCACCAGTGACTGATAGACTGTGTAGTCCAGCCAGTTGGGATATGGGATCGCACCTATCGAGTTGAGCTGGTTGAGGTTCCCGTTCGGCCATGTCTCATCATCGACCGTTAGAGTGGTGATCGGTGCGCCTGTTCCAGAAGAGGTGGAGGTGTTCGAGCCGCTCGAGCTTGAGGTTGTGCTTGAGCTGTTGCTGCTCAGGAAGTAGACCGCTCCTGCGGCAGCGATTATCAGTACGACCACAATAATAGCAGCTATGACCGTCCGCCCAATTGCCGTCCTTTGCTGGGATGCGAAATGCATCGAGGCTCTACAGAACCACCCGCGTTATATAACGATAGCGTTCGCTTGTGTAATCTCTGAATACCTCGCGATTTATGCAACATCCTGATAAAAAATTTAAATTATTGCATGCGCCGACGGGGGCCCGCCTCCCCTGTGGCGTTCTGGG
>PLUF01000100.1 GCA_003164815.1 Candidatus Gagatemarchaeum stordalenia | reverse complement strand
CCTCTCGGAACCATAGTCCGGGTCGTCACTTTTTCCCCTCGAGGCGCTTCGAGGAGGCGGATGGCCATTGCTGCCTCAAGTTTCGCGAGTTGGCAAACTCGATGACTTCACTGCAGCTGAAGAGTAGTGGCATGAGGAAGATCGGTGAGCGTAATCGAGTCGACGATTGCTCCTTTCACGCGATGCTACTTCCTGAAGTAGGGGAGCACCTTCGTCCGGAAGAGCTCGACCGCCTTGTCGTCGTCGAACGTATTGAGCTGGACATAGACGTGGTCGAACCCGCAATCGAAGTACTGCTCTATCCTTCTGATGATCTCGTTCTCGTCGGTGGCGATCACGAAGACGTCCGCGAGCTGCTTGTCCGTCACCTTGCTTTCCCTGCTCTCTATCTCCCTGGGGTCGGAGATGTCCGTCATGAATATCTCGTCCAGGAGAGACGGGGCCCACTTCCGCACCGCCATTATCGCTCGACCATAGTCCTCGTCGTAGCCTATGTCGACCTCGACCACCTTGGTTATGTCATCGTAGGTCCTATTCGCCTCTTCCGCGCCGGCGCGGAGGTTCGGGAATATGGTCCCCTTGGCGTAGTCCGCTGTCCTCGAAACGGTGATGATCCCGTCCCCGTACATGCCCACCAGCCTCGCCATCTTCGGTCCCATGGCGGACATGAAGACCGGCACGTCCGATTTCGTGTAGAGGTTGGCGGCCTTCAACCGATAGTACTTCCCCTCAAAATCGACGAACCCGCCCCTCCAGAGTTTCTTCATGACTTGGACTGCTTCGATGAGCCTGTCCCGCCTCTCCGAGTACTTTGGCCACTGGAACCCCAGAGGGACCTCGTTCATGGCCTCTCCCGTGCCCACCCCAAGCATTACCCGGTGTCCGAACAGCGTCTCCATCGTCGCGAAGGCCTGCGCGGCTATGGCTGGATGATAGCGGAGGATAGGCGCGGTCACGGATGTGCCGAAGGGAATCTTGATCTCCTGCATCGCTGCGGCCATCCACACCCAGGTGCTGTACTCGGAGGCGTTGGTATGGAACCAGGGATGGAAGTGGTCGCTGACCCAGATTGCCTCGAAGCCGGCGTTCTCTACGGAGTGGGAGAGCTGAAGGAGTCTCCTGGCGCCGGTCATGTCTGGACACGCGCCGTAGCCAATGGAACCCTTCCTGAGAATCGGGGATGCCATTCTGGCCCATGCCCTCGGGCGCCCGGGTATATTTGTCAAGAATCCGGATCGCTCGCAGAGGCCCACGAAAGCTTCGAATCTTCCTCGGTTCCGTCCTTCGTGATGCGACAGCAGGCCTTCCTCCAATCCGCATGCCGCTCTCCGTCAGCTCGACGTCGGCGAGTGCCTCGTCCAGCTCAACGATGCGTTGACTGAGATCCCAATCGGCTGCAAGGTTGGGTTTCCGGAGCAAAGTTTTCTATTCGGCGAGATGACAAACACTGCAAATCAGGTTCCCCCGGTCGCAGGGAGTTCGAAAACACCTCCAATACCTACGAGGAAGGTCCCTGATGACGATTCAGCCTGGAAAGTCTACGAGAAGCTGCCTGTCTGGGCGAGGGTGGCGGCCAAGACCATGCGTGATTCGGGAGGGAGAGTGCCGAAGAAGAGGTTCACGGAAAGGGGCTACTCGAATAAGCAGCTGAAGCAGATGGTCCATGGCCCCTTTGCCGTCGCGGAGGAATCTGGAAGCATGCTGGCCCTGACCAAACTCGGAGAGAAAGTGGTAACCGTCTCCCTGGCACTTGGTTGACTCAATGGCACCGTTTTTGCGCTCCTTCCGCTAACTCGGCGGGGGCTCACCCGAACGTCCCCTCTTGAGATTGAGGAGGCGGAGCTGCAGAAATGCTGTCGTCTAGTTTCCGTAAATGAAAAGTCCCACGCCGTCAAACCCGGTTGGACCCGGTAGGGCGTTCGCAGTAATGGCCAGATATGTTCCGGGAACCTCATACACCTTGGTTTGATTGCTATTTGGAGAGAGGGTCAGAGTGTCTAGCGGCCCTAGGGCCGTTCCGCCGCTTGGGGCGTCCGTGAATTCGAGAAGAATCTCAACGTTTGTTTGACCCCCTGCGTTTTCGTAAGCTACCACCCTGATCTGCGCGTATGGACTGACATCTACTGTTCCCAGCACCTTCTTAGTCCCGACCGTAACATTCTCTGTGGCCTGGAACGCTAGCACCGTTGTCATCGTACTCGATAATTCTTGATCTGTCCGGTATTAGCCTTTTGCCCGTGCTTTAACGCGTTACCAGTCGGGAGGTCTTTCACCTTCCGCATTGGTGGAGGCTATATTGCCCGCTCCCGATCTATTTGATGACAAGAGTCTCGATGAGAGCGTCCCTATGGGGCTTGGGCATGATGGTCTTGGGCGTCGTGGGAGCAATCTTTGCCGGCGGGAACATGGCTTTGATCGGCAAGAAGGACTGCGAACCGATTTCGACGACGAATCGCGAACTTTCCTGAGACGTACAACACCTCTCCCAGTACCCTCGTCCCGGGCTCACTTGCCAGAGGCTTTCTTCCTTCTCTTGATGATCTTCGTGGGAGCAGAGCCGCTCCGCTCGGTCCACTTCGCCGCGAACTCGTCCCGCTTTGGCCTGTAGATATCCGAGTAGAAACCGCTCTGCGACTCGAGCGTCCCCCTGGGGAAGTGCCTTACGTAGTCTAGCGCATCCTCCCACGCGTCCTTGAACGAGCCCGAGAACCTCGATTGCACCTGCTTCTGGAACCTCTCCTCGGTCTGCGCCTCGCCCCCAAATGAGAAGACCGGGCTCTTGTCGCTGCTCCCGGGTTCCTTGAAGGCCAGGTCGTCTCCGAGGTGGAACTCATCGGCCTTCGCCTCACGAGCCCCCGTCCTGTCCTCTCCGCCCGACCCGCTCCCGGTCCCTCCTCCCTTGAAGCCCCTCTTGGCCGCGGCGTAGAATATCGCCCTGTTGAGGCCCCAAGAGTGAGCGGACTCCAGCGGGAGGCCCAGCTCGAAGGCTCTGGCAGCCTGGAGCATCGCCATCACTTGGAAGCGTCCGACGGCCATGTAACCTCAAGCAGCCGGTCGGCCTATTAAAGGTGGAACGTCTCTGAGGAGGAGAAGGGGATGATTCTCGGCGGGAACGCCGGAAAGCTCTTTGGCATCCGACAGCGACTGAGTGCGGCTTCAGCGAATGTTGAATCAGGCTCCAACCGAACAGAAGGCCGCGGAGGCGACTCGCAGGGTCGAGGACCCTAGGTTCCTCACCGGCGCGGCACGATTCCTGGATGATGTCAAGGAGAAAGGGATGGTGTACATGGGCTTCGTCCACGGCCCCCACGCGCATGCCAGGATCAAGAGCATCGACCTCTCGAAGGTCCGCTCCTCGCCCGCGTTCATCGCCTCGCTCACCGGCGAGGACCTGGTCAAGGCCGGCATCCGACCGGTCGCGCAGAACCCGTGGCCGCGGCAGAGGGCCGCGAAGCGCTACCACCTGGCTGTGGACAAGGTGAGGTTCGTCGGCGAGCCGGTCGCCGCGATACTAGTCAGGGACGCGTACTCCGTCGAGGATCTGGTCGAGCAGGTCGAGGTCGAGTACGAGCCTCTTCCCGCCGTCGTGACCATAGAGGAGTCGAAGAAGGGAAAGGTCCTTGTGTACGACGACTGGAAGGACAACGTCTCGCAGACCGCCCAGGAGCAGAAGGGGGATGCCGACAGGGTAATCTCCGCCGCGCCCTACGTCATCAAGCGGCAGCTGGGCATAGGCCGCCAGGCCGGCGCTCCCATCGAGACCCACTCCGTCCTCGTGAGCTACGACAAGAAGCGGGAGAGGTACGAGGTCAGCGCCACCCTCCAATCAGTGCACGGCCTTCAGAAGGCCCTCGCGTCTGAGTTCGGGCTGCCGAAGAAGAAGTTCCATGTGAAGGTCGTGGACGTTGGGGGCGGCTTCGGCAGCAAGGGCGGCCAGTCGTACCCCTGGCCTCTCGTGGCCTGTCTGTTCGCCAAGCAGACTGGTCTCACGGTCAAGTGGACCGCCTCAAGGATGGAGGAGTTCCTCGAGGGCGCCGTCGGGAGGGACGAGTACTGCGACATCACCCTTGCGTGCGACCGGGACGGGAAGATAGTTGCCCTCAAGGGGACCATCGAGTGCGACATGGGAGTCTCTGGAACCCAGGCCCACATGCCCTCGCTCTCGATGTGGACGATGACGGGCCCCTACGACATCCCGAACCTCGACCTGAATGTGACGGGGTATGTGACGAACAAGATGCCCAGCGGGCCCGTGAGGGGTGCCGGCGCTCCGGAGGGATGCTACTTCATCGAGCGCGCCATGGACGAAATGGCAAGGGAGATAGGGCTCGACCCGCTGGAGCTGAGGCGCCGCAACGTCGTCGGGCCCGAAAGGTCGGACGGGGTGGACTATCAGGCGCTCATGGACGCCGTCGCCAGGTCATCGAAGTACAGCGAGCTTCTCCGCCAGAGGGACGAGTTCAACTCCGGGTTCAAGGACGAGAGGTCGCCGGGTCCGAGGTTGGTCATGGGAATCGGGATGTCGCTGCGAGGTGACAGCGAGGACGAGGATGATGATGACGACGAGGGGGGCTGGGAAGGGAACAAAGGCGACGGCGGAGGAGGGCAGGACTGGAGTGCCTCCCCGCAGGGCACAGGTGGGTCAGGCGAGGAAGGGGCGTCAGAGTCGGAGGGAGGCGAGCTCTCGTTCATGTCCGAGTGGGGCAAGGTCGCACTTAGTAGCGGGGGCGAACTAACGGTTTACACCGGATCGTCTCCCCACGGACAGGGGCACGAGACCACGTTCGCGCAGCTGGCATCCGAAGAGCTCGGGATCCCGATCGACCGGATTCGGGTCGTCTGGGGAGACACTGACCTCGTCCCGTTCGGGGTGGGGACCTTCGGCAGCCGCTCTGCGGCCACCGGCGGAAGCGCGGTGGTGGATGCCTCGCGCAAGTTGAAGGCTCGGCTTCTGGAGATCGCCTCGAAGGTTCTGGGGGTCGACAAGAAGTCAATCGCCTTCGCAGGCGGGACCATAGTGGAGGCCTCCAGACCGAAGAACATCATCGCGACGGCCTCGGAGATTCTCGAAAGGGCCGGAGAGAAAGGAATCTCCGCTGACTCCACGTTCACGCTCGGTTCCATGAGCTACTCGAGCGGGGTGCACCTGTGTGCGCTGATCCTCGACGCGGAGACTGGGGTGGTCAGCAAGATCCCGAAGTACGTCGTCGTCGAGGACTGCGGACGGATGATAAACGCGACGATAGTCGAGGGGCAGATCCGGGGCGGCGTAGTCCACGGGGTGAGCGGTTCCCTCTTCGAGGGGCTCAGGTACGACGAGCGGGGAAACCTCCTCACCTCCACGTTCTCTGACTACGCCATCCCGACGTCGATGGACAGCCCCGAGGTTCAGGTCTTCCATATGGTGACCCCGTCAACAGTAGCGCTAAACGGTGTGAAGGGTGTGGGAGAGAGCGGAACCAACGGGTCATACGCGGCCGTGATGAATGCGCTCAATGACGCGCTCTCCCGGGTGCGGCCGGGAGTCCAGGTGAACACGGCGGCTGCGACCCCCGAGTCTGTCTTCGCTGCGCTTTCTAGCCCGTGACGACAAGAGATGCACGCCAGGTGCTCATGAGTCTGCCTGAGGAAGACGGACGAACACCGAACCAGGGAAACCATGCCCCACAGGGCTTCATCGGAAACCAGTGAGTAACGCACAGCCGTCCAAATCAAGCTCTCGCGTCCTCAGAGAGCGAGAAAACACCTCCAAAGCCAATGAGGACTTACCCAATGGGGATTCAGCTTGGACGGTCTATGATAAGCTGCCAGCCCGGGCGCGCGAGGCGGCCATTCTGATTCATGACTCGGGTGGGAAGACACCCAGAGCCCGATTGCTCGAGAAAGGCCATTCCAACAAATAGCTGAAGCAGATAGTCCGCGGCACACTTGCCACTACTGAAGTTTCGGGAAGCCTCTTGGTCCTGACCTCTCTCGGAGAGAAAGTTGCCGCTGTTTCCGCGGGTCGAAGTTGATCCTTGAAGGGATACCCAGACACCTCCGTCGTCGAGCCGGCCACTAACGATTGAAACTAGTTCGGTCTGCCGCCAGCAAAGGTAGACCTTCCTCGATGAAGGACGTCCCGCGTCAGTTTGATCGCTCGTCCTGACACTCTTCCCGGGTAGAGCGTCACAATGTACCTGCTGCGGAGGCGGTCTGTCCACCTTCGCAGGTACGGATAGCTGGAGATGAAGTCCACCTCGGAGACCTCCCGATCCCGGAAGAGCTGTCTGATCGCATGGCTGAAGCAGACCATCCCGGGCGAGCTGGCCTCGTGCTCAAGGCTGTAGCTGGTAAACATCGCGGTCGCCTTTCCACCCCAATGGATTATGAACAGGTAAGCCACGGGCAGGCCGTCCAACTCGGTGAGGAATACATCGAGCGACCCATCCTCGTTACACGCTTCCAGCAGGTCCTCAACCAATCTCCTGTTCTCCGCAAGGGCCGACCGTTCTGCCTTCCAGCTGCCTGCGTCAACGGCTACCAGCTTCTTCATCAGCCCGGGGAGATCTTCAGTTCTCCTGAATCGGAAGGTCTCCAGATTCCCCTTCCTCTGAAGCTGTCGTTCATAGTACCTCAAATCCTTCCTGAAGCTGACGCTCTTTTCCTTCAGGAACGAGTCCCATGTCCCTTCGAGGGGAAGGTAACATCCGACGGCGTGCACGGTCCGGGACACCCTCATCCCGGTCTCCACTGCCAGCTCCTCGATTATGGGCAGAGAGCCCGATTCTTCAGGGATCCCGCAGAACTCCAGGTAGCGACACCCCGTGGACTCGTTCGCGTGCTCTATCATCTTTCGGGTGCACTCCCGCCGCAGGCCGGGCTCGACTATGAAGTCTGACTCGAGGTATCTTGGGAACATGAACGCGACCTTCTTGGCGGTTATCGGGCCCCGCCGGACCTCCGAGACCATGAGGGGAGCGATCCCCTCAATCCTCTCCCCGTCCCTCGCGAGAAGAATGAAGAGCTGGTTGCCGTAGTTGCGCCACTTCCACCAGTAGAGTGCGAAAGCGAAATTCGACGACAGGGGAGAAGAGCCTCCCCTTTCGACAAGATCATTCCAGGCGGCTTTGAGTCCCTCGAAGCCATCGAGGGTCCTCACTTCCTCAATCGAGAGCGATTCAGCCACCTTGGTCGGCGCTTCCAGCTTCGAGAAATATACCTTTGGCATCGGTCTGAAGAATTGGGCAAGGAGCCCGTGCAGTGTCACTCGATACTCTTGGAGGGAGGTCGATGTCTTGCTCCGAGCGTCGATGGCAGCTGCCCGATAGCCTATTCGACTTGGACTGTCTTTGAGAAGCTGCCATTCGGGGCGAAGCTTCCAAAATCAGCCGGTCTCTCGGTGACGCAACTCTAGACCGATTCGCGGACCATATCAGCCCTTTTCATCGGCTTGATTCTCCCGTCTACGAACCCAAGAGCCCTCCTCCCCTCCCGGAGGTCGCCGAGAGGTTCGGAATGAAGGTCCCGTACGACCAACTCGCCCCGGGGGCCTACGGCCGTGGCCGAATCGTGAGATTACCGCCCTCCCAGGGTTTCATGATGAGGTCCCAGGGCGTCACAACCGTTTCCCTACTTCGGATCGTCAGGGAGGTCCCCCACTTGCTCCTCACCTGAAGGGCCGCAGCCTTGAGACTCGTCCGCGCCCCGACCTCAATTGGTGCGGTCTTGATGAGCGAGCCTATCTGGGTGTCGAATGCGCGCTTCAAAGGCCCGTCATGAAAAGGGTCAAGAAAGCTGGGGTCGAAGATCTGGTCGATTATTGTTCGGTCGGAGATGTACTTCCGGTCGCCAGAGATGAATACCGTCCTGTGCGATAGCCGGAGCATTGTGGCAAGAGCCTTGCGAACCGTCGTCTTTCCGGGCAGCGAGAAGATTGGGCTGGCCACGTCCTCGACCACCATGTCGGAAGTGAACTCTTTCGTCTGGTAGAGGCTCAGCAGGTCGTTCAGGCTCAAGAGGCTGACGCACAGTTCTCCGTTGACCTGGCCGCTGACGAGTGAAATCCCCAGTCTCCTCTTCTTGAACGTTTCGAGGAGACTCTCGATATCGTCGTCAAGGCCAAATGAGTCCAGCTCGGTCGATCCGCGCTCGCAGGGTCCTTCGAGGAAGCTTTGGAAGGCCTTCTTGGACATCTTCATGATCATGGGCAGACAGGAGAATCCTGATACCGCGCGCCTGCTCGTCGGACCTTCGAAAAGCGGCACTGCGGCGATGTCGTTCATCCTAAGCAGGTTGAGTACGGTCAACAGAGGATAGGTGGGCTTGATAGGAAGGCGCCCTTTCGCGAGAAGGCTTGGAAATGCCGAGCCTATCTTCACGGCTTTACGCACTCCGCCAGAGTTAATAACCTAATGCCGAAATTGGCGAAGTTAATACGAGGAAGGGTCTGAACAGTCGCTCTTTCCCCGGCTCGTACTGGTCGAACAGGTGGATGCTCGGCGATCCCTTGGCCCGGACAGAGTCTGGCATCAAGGTGGGTCCGATTACCGAAGCCGCAGCATCGGCGGCCTGCCCTGACGCCCACAGGACCACGACCCAGTAGTCGCCCCCTCCGCGGCTGAAACCTCCGCCAGGGACTGCCAATGGTCTGTAGGTCACGCCGGGCTCCTATGCCTCAATGATCATCGACGTCTTCAACCACATCTACCCTAAGAAGTACCTCGAAGCCAGTTACATCTACAAGGGGCTGGCGGGAAGGTATAAACGGGCCGAAGGGCGGTTGAAAGGCGATTAGAATGAGTTTGACCGCAAAGAAGCAAGCTGAACTCAAGCTCATTGCTGAGCTTACCCTTGATGCTACACTAGCGACAGAAGCGAAGTTCCCGAAACTTGTCGAGAGAAAGGCCAGTGAATAGATAGCCTAACGTTCTCGGAATTCTACTTGGATCCTGCCTTGTAGTCCCTTTCGAGCGCGGCTATGAACTGGTCCCATGCCTTGTTGGTTCCTTCGGTCTGCTCGTGTATGGTCGGTATCGTTGCGATGTCCCTCCAGGTCTCCTTGAAGACC
This sequence comes from Candidatus Gagatemarchaeum stordalenia, assembly GCA_003164815.1. GTDB lineage: Archaea > Thermoproteota > Nitrososphaeria > Nitrososphaerales > Gagatemarchaeaceae > Gagatemarchaeum > Gagatemarchaeum stordalenia. The sequence continues at coordinate 53,464 of PLUF01000100.1, read as the reverse complement.
ATGTCGAGCCTCGTCTTCTCCTTGCCGAGGCTCTTGAGCCGGTACTCCCCAGTCTCATAGTCCTCCTCGCCGAACTGCTCGAGGGACCATGCGTTCGGCGGCTTTAGCGTGACGTAGCTGACGGCCATCTTCTCCGTGCCGTCCGCGCCCTGGTAGACCATGACGTAGACCGCCCGCTTCTTCGTCTTCTCGACTATTCTCCTCTTGCTTGTGGACCCCGTGAGCTTCGAGTCGTCCTCGCGGAAGTCGGTGCACCATTCGTACGTGTAGCGCAGGGGAGCGTTGATCACCTTGGAAACCTTCGTAGTGTCGACCATGGCTTCGTCTGATCCCTTGGCCGCATTTAAGACTAGCAACAGCGAGATGCGACTGACCCAACTGTGCGCCTCCCCGTCGACGGAGAACAGAGATGAGTGCGCACGTGTCTTTCCCTCAAGACGCAGAGCGTCGTTTTCAAAGCCTCTTGACCCAGGCAGGTCGTTTTCAGGAGGTCGCGTGCTGGTCTGGTCTCTTCCCGCTCCGTTTCCTCCTTCTTACGACCAGGAACGCCGCGACCAGCCCGAGACCCGCAATCCCCGCGAACCCCGATGCGGCATAGACCGAGGGGGCCAGGTGCTCGGCGACGCTCACGACGTCACTCAGGGAGGCGACGACCGGCTGCACGTACCGGTCAACCACATGGATTCCATCAGAGAGCGAGGCGGTCGCTGGCGCAACGTATTGGTCGATCACCTTGACTGCGTCAGACAGCGCCGCGACAGCCGGAGCGACATAAGTGTCACCCACACGAACGATGTCGGTCAGGGGAGCGTTCACCGGCGGCGTAATCGCGTCTCCCACGCTTACGCTATCCTGAAGATTGGCGAATACTGTCTGGCCCTGGGGATACACGGTGAGCGTGAAGACGCCCGCGCACGGTGAGGATAGGGTTGGTAAGCACGACGTCCCGCTATCTAGGAACGCCTCCCCAATGATTATCGAGTAGACCCCTGGCGGCACCGAGGCTGCGACCGTCAACGTCGCCACGTAGAACCCGGACGGCGGCGCTCCGGACTCCACAAAGGGGACGAATGATAATGAAATCCCCTCCACCGCAGGAGAGATCGCGTAGGCGTAGACGAGATACGATGGGGCATGCCCGAGGATCGTCGCTGTCACAGCGACCGGCATGACGACGCTAGTTCCTGCGGGCGACGACCCTGCGGACGGTGTCAGCGAAACCGACTCCACGATATCTGAAGTTGGCTCGACGATGAGCTGGTAGGTGGGCCGGACGCAGATGCCTGAGCAGTCCGCTCCCGCTCGCAAGAGCGACTCATCCGCTGTGATTGTGTAGATTCCGGCCGAGGCTGATGGTGTCACTGTGATGGCCATCGTGAAGTAAACGTAGAACGGAGGTCCCAGATCGTACCCAGGAGAGAAGGAGACGGAGATGCCCGCCGGGGCTCCGCTGATTGTGGCCGAGGGGTTCTCCTCGTCGAAGGAGTTTCCAGTGACCGTGGGAATCAAGGTCGAGTAGAGGGCGCCGCCGACGCCCCCGGTGACCTGGCCCGACGTGGCCGTAAGGATCAAGCTCGTCACCTCGTCGCCTGACGGGGGAGGAGGTGCCGTGGATGACGTGGACGTAGTAGTCGAGGTAGTAGNNGACACACCGCTTGTGGCGTATTCGGCGTTACCACCGAACGTGCCACCGCTTGACCCGGGAGATAGGGTAAAGCCAGTACCTGCAGTCGTATTAACCAGGCTGGGAAGTCCAACCATACTAACAAGGAAAGCACCGCTCTGAAATGATGCGGATGATGATGATGTAGAGATAGAGCATGGAGGGTAGTAACAATCACCGCCCGCGACTTCATAGACACCCCCAACAGTAGTAACTCCAGATACTTCGTAGGCGTAGACCCCACCTTGTATGGCACCGGCGAAGAACACGAAAACAGAATCGGATCCACTCGAAGAAAGTGTGGCGTCATAGATGTACACGGCCATTGGACTAATGGTCCCTTCTGCCACTAGCGTGAATGTTGATCCCAATATGTCGCCGACGGAAGTTACTGAACCGGAATAAACGGCGATCGTGACTACAACTACATCTCCGGCCGTTACTGAACTTGGGAAGGAAATCGCGGATGGAGAGCAGCCTGTGGTCGCGCAGCCACCGTTGCTCTGCTGGACTAGAGTGGAATCCGCTCTGACTGGTGGAGCGTGAGCCAGCACGGAAAGGAGTAAGATCAAGGAAGCGAGCAGGAGAGTGAGCGCCCGGTTCCGGAGCCTCCCGCCCGACGATTTCCGGTTGAAGGTGGCGACGGACATGGAGTCACCTCTTACCAACGGACAGGACCGGTGGGTCTGCCAACACCCCCACCTCGGCAGCCACAGGGGTGAGGGCAGTTACCGAAGCGAGTCTACTAGCTCGGAGAGCTTTGCGTTTGATCGTCTGAAATCAACTCTCATCTCACGTCACGCTGAAATCAATTGTGACCAGCAGCGAGTCTTGGGGCGCGACGGTGGCTATCGGTGTGGACAAGCAGGCGGCGCCCGGCTCACCTGGAGCAAAGGTCGAAGCGCACATCGAGTCGAAGGCCCAGCCGGCGGGAGAAGCTCCTATCACCTCTTCTACAGCGCAAGAGGCGCCGCAGCTGGACGAAGTGAAGGTGGTAGGCCCGAACGTTGCCTCAGTTATCCAGCCGGTGCAAGTTCCGTAGGCAGTGGCCGAACCAGTGGTGCAACCAATTGGTGTGAGCGTGTCCGTCGCGGCGACAGGGTTATAGTATGTGCAGAATTTCGAAAGGGAAGTCAAGTAGACCGTGCAGGTACCGCTCGGCCCGTCAGTCCAGAGGGCTATCGAGCCTATCCAACCCTCGCAAGAACCGAACACGCCATAGGGTGCGCTGCCCGACGGCTGCGAGAGTCCTGTGGCGCATCCTGCAAAGGCGCTCATGACGTTCGATGATATGGGATCGGGTCCCTGCCACGTCGAGATGACCTGCCCGTCGGGCGCCATCACCTTGACGGTCTCGGTCCCAGAGAGAGTAAGTCCGTCAACCTCGCTCCCTTTGCTCCCAGCACTCTGATTGAACATGTTTGCCAGGACAGACGACCCGAGCAGGATACCGATAGCTAGACTTCCGACGATCACAAGCGAGACCTTCGCCTTCGACGAAAATCGCATAGATTGCAATGAAAAATGGACACTTATCCTATAAAAACCCTTTGAAAATCACCAATTCCCTAGGGCAAGCATATCACCTTCAAGAAGCGGGTGGGCGGAAGAATCATTTCGTCCCGGGTCCCCCGTCGCAGTGAAGTGACGTTCTTGGTAATCCAGTACATCGTCAGGCAGACGGAGAAGCAGCGGTCGGAATTCAAATGACTCCCAAGGAGGTCGAAGACCGCGGGACGATTCGATTGGTTAAAGGGAGGAGGCTCCGGGTCGGGCGGGCCCAGGCGAAATGACCTCTCCCCCCGAGTACGTCCTGAACTTCCCGGCCATGAACGAGATCCAGAACATGGCCATCACAAGCTTCCTAGATTCCCCCACCCGACACGCGAGCATCGTGGCGCCCGTGGGAATCGGCAAGACCTTGGTCGCCCTTTCAATCTGGGACCGTCTGGGTCGTCCGAACACCCTCATCGTGGTCCCGCGCATAGTCCTGATACAGAACCCCTGGCTCGAGGAGATGGAGAAGGTTGGGATACCGCCCAAGACCGTCGGGCAGTACTACTCTGAGCTGAAGCGCCCGAGGCACCCGATAACCCTCACGCTGTACCAGTCGCTCAGCGCCAGCCCAAAGCTGGTCGAGGACTTCGACCTGGTCGTGTTCGACGAGGAGCAGTTCCTGACCGAGGGGTATGCCGGTCTCCTCGGCGCGACGACGACCACGCGCTACGTGCTCGGGATGACCGGGACGCTCGCCGAGGCAGCGAGGAAGAACCCGCAGCTGACCCAGGCTCTTCCCGTCGTCTTCGAATCGTCCATCGCCCAGGCAAGGGACAAGCACATGCTGGCGCAGGCGGAGATCATCCCGGTCTACGTCGACCTGCCTCGGGACGAGAAGCTCGAGTACCTCAGGATTATGGCCGCGTACAACAACGCCCGCAGGATGGCGTTCAGGGCGCGGGGCCGCTATAGCCAGACCGCCGCGCACATAGTGAAGCAGAAAATCAACCAGCTGCTGTCGAACACTGCGCCCAAGATGGAGAAGACCCTGGAGATAATCGAGGGCGACCCCTCCGCTCCGACGCTTGTCTTCTCGCTCTCAATCCAGAGCATCGAGACACTGAGGACCAAGCTCGAAGAGAAAGGGATACGCGCCAGGATGATCACCCACGAGCTGACCGACAGGGCGAAGAGGCAGGAGATCGTGGACGGGTTCGGCAGGGACTACAACGTACTCCTGTCGGTCGGAACTCTGGAGGTCGGGTTCAACGTCCCCAGCGCTAGCAGGGAGATCATCATAGCAAACACGGGAAGCCTGACGAGGACGGAGCAGCGCCTGGGCAGGGTGCTCCGAAGGGACCCTCGGAATCCGGACAAGGTAGCGAAGGTCTACGTGGAGGTCGCGAACGGGACCATAGACGCCGGAACTCTTCGCCGGGTCAACCAGGCATACAACAGGCTGAAATCAAAGGGTTCTCGTTCGCAAGAATAGCCATTCGAAGTTTGACGAACTCCTCAAGGTCAGACTTCAATCATCTGGAAACAACGAAGGCATCATTCCCGCCGAAGTTCGGCCTCCCGTCCTGCGTATTGGACCCGTTGGCCGCCTCGCCCTGGAAGACTCTTGCGCTCAGAACCAGGTTTTTGCGGCTCAGGTGATTCCTGTGCTCATCTCTGGTTCATGGCAAGAGACCCAGTCCGCGGTTTCTGCATCGAGTGCAACAAGGAGGCTGCCGGCCTCACCCCAAGCCTATGTCCGCCGGTGTGAGAACGAGAAGGTCCGGTATCCGGTCCAGGTGCCTCTGGTTCTTGGTCAGGAGGGGATACCCATGGACCAAGGACGTGCATCCTATGAAGATGACTCTGGGGTCAATCGCAAGTCCCTTCGTCTCCAGTTGCGCCAGGACTTGGCCTGACTTCTCAGCTGAGGTCTCATCGAACTCCAGGAGCGTGATCGTGGACAGGAACCCCTTCACAGAAGCAAGGTTTACCCTCGCGCTCTTCGACTTGTAGGCCCCGTAGTAGAGCTCGAACGAGTTCACCTGCGTGGTCGCGAGCGCGCTCTCGTCCTGCAGCCGGGTCACCAGGGAGGGCGCGGCCGCCCCTCTCAGGTGGTCGATTATGATGTCCGTATCTAGGACGACTCGTCTCGGGATTGCCATTTGGACCAGAACCCCCCAAGCTGCAGGAACAGGGCATCGGACTCCTGGTCGCCGAGGACCAGCGTCCCTGCGAAGTCAGACGGCCTCAAGCTCCTCGCCGTGAGGGCCGACCCGAGAACCTCGTCCATCGAGACGGGTCGGTGGAGTCGCGCTCTGAGCTTCCCGGCAATATCATTGAGCTTTTCGTAGGTCTCCTTGCTGACCTTAACGGTGGCCATAGTAACTTAGTTACTTAGTTACCTTATATAAACACCCGGCGTGTCCGCGCTCTCCCGAAACGAAAGGTCCTCTTGGCGATTGGCATATGCTGCCAGCGAGCTCCTCTGCGACCGTCCAGGTTCGGGTCGGAGATTCGTACTCGCGCAATCGGGTGTAACACAAGTCGAGCGGCGGACTTAAGCGTCCACCAAAAGGCAGGAATCGGCTGGAGGCAACGCTTGTCGTCCTATTCCTCAGTGAGGAAGCGGGGAATGGCTGGCGCGTCGCTGTTCTGCATAGCGTATTTTCTGTACTTTCTGCCCATGCCAAATTTGAGGATCTTCGCCGGCCTTCTTGGGCTAGCGGGTCTGTATGTCGTGTATTCGACCTTCAAGGACACGTCTTGGATATTTCACAACCGCTCAATCTACAGGAACTTCTTGATAGGCTCCGTGGTCTCCTACGCCGTCGCCGAAAGGGTGTCTCAGGTGATCAGTTTCTACGGAGTTACCAATCCCAACGGATTGCCTCAATCACTCTATCTGACTTCAATAATCCTCCTGTACGCGGCTTCACTTTTCTCGGCCTCTTCCTCTTCAGGTCGCTCAACCTGTTGTCAGGTTCCTCCGGAATCGAGCAGTTCAGGCTGTCCGCCCTAGTGTTCGTATTCGCGTCGCTGGTGCCCGGCTACTCGGGCTACCTGCTTGTCACGGATATCCACGAATTGGCCCTAGCCGGAGCATACGTTGTGCTCGCCGCCGCGTTTTATCGGAGACCCGACGAGTCCGTTATGGCCCGACTCCGGAAGCCGGTTCCCATTCCAGCGGCAGAGCCTTCGGACGTGACCTCGGATCTTCCCTTCGGAGAGAAGTATCTGGGGGGCTTCACCAGTGGGTCCATGAACAAGGGAGGAGCAGGGTACGGCGTCTATGCCACCGACAGGCGGCTCTTCGGGGTCCGTAGCAGGCGGTCGGCTTGGGGCGCGAGCGAGCTCGGAGTGCTACTGGGCAAGGATTTAGGAGGAAAGACAAGGTCTATCGGCGACCTAGAGCAAAAGCACGACTTCGTGTTGGACAAGACGGAGATTGCGCAGCTGGAGATACTCAAATCCGACCTCTTCAACGGATATCTGCTCGTGAGGCGGAAGGATGGAAAGCCCATCAAGATCAGATTCAGGGGTCGGTGGGAGTATGAGCAGGTCGTTGAGCTCATGAGAGCATTCTTGCCGGAAGCTGTGAGTGTAAAGGGCGATAAGGGAGCCAAGCCATGAACCCAGAATCAAGCATGAGACGAGACCACGGACAGGGCTGAGGGTCGTTGCCCCGTTTTCGCTACACCGAGGATGATTCATTTCAAGTTCCCTTGATCGGCGCTGCTCGAGCCAACGTGCTAAACCAGCTCGGGATCAGAACAACGGAAGACCTCTCAAGGCAGGACCCGGCTGTTCTTGCTTCGAGACCCGAGGTAGTCGACTTCTGGGATCCTTCCTTCAGGACCCAGATTTCTATGATGATCAACTTCGCTCGCGCCCAGCTGGCAAGAAAGGCCTTGAAGTTAGGCTCCGAGCCCCTATTTCCAGAGATCGAGCGATTTCATGCCCTGGACCTTGAATACGACCCTGATACCACCAGGTTGTTTCTTATCGGAGTACTCACCCCTGAAGGCAAGAGCATCCAGTACTTCATCGACGATGACAGCCGGGAGCAGGCGACGGTCGAGGAATTCTTCAGGTCATGGTGCTCCCCACGCAACTTGTTCCTGACCTACGGCAATGCGGACAAGTCGATTCTTAGAAAGTGGCTGAACTTGCACCCAGATGTTACCAGCAGCCTCCTAGGACTCTTGACCTGCACACGAGCGTGATCTGTACGCAAAAGGAAAAGACGCAGAGGATCTTCCTCCCCCTGAAGAATCTGACCGCAAAATCTGTTTCGGACTTCTTCGGGTTCAGGGATCAAACAAGCTCCGGAATCGCCGATGGCTATGACGCGCTCCTTCGATATCGCACCTACCGTCGGACCCGGGATAGGCGACTCAGGGGGGCTTTGTTATACTACAACGAATCTGACCTTCGCCGCACAGTCTTCATTCTTGAGAACCTAAGACGAATCAACAGCACCTAGTATACACCTTCAGTAGACAAACAAACGCGACTACGAGCCATCGCGCATATATCGTCCGAGACTCTTAGGACAACCCAGCACCATGTCTATGACGCCTCGTAGTAATCGGAAGGTGTCTTCGGCGAAGCCTGTCAAAGCAGACCCCTACAAGAGCTTCAGGTTTCTCATAGAGTGGGATGGGAAGGTCGTCGCGGGGATGAGCAAGATGAAGTCGCTCAAGCGCACGACAGAGGTGGTCAAGCACAGGTCCGGAGGCGATCCGTCCACGAGCCTCAAGTCGCCGGGCCGCACCAAGTACGAGGCGATAACGCTCGAGAGGGGCGTGACCCTGGACCCAGGGTTCGACTCCTGGGCGAGCAGTGTGCGGACGTACGGCGCGGCTCTGGGTTCTGATGTCTCGCTCGAGAACTTCCGGAAGGACCTCTACCTCGAACAACTGAACGAGGCGGGTCAGACCGTCGTGAGATACAAGGTCCACCGCTGCTGGGTATCGGAGTACCAGGCCCTGCCAGACTTGGACGCGGGCGCGAACGCGGTCGCCATACAGCACCTGAAGCTTGAGAACGAAGGATGGGAACGCGACGCCGCGGTCGCCGAGCCAACCAAACCCCGGCGGCGAAGATGATGGAGGACCCGACCTTCGAGGTCCAGGACGTCGACTACCACGGGTTCCTAACAAGGGGTGAGATCATCGAGAAGGTCGCTCGCAGGGAGCTCGGCCTCTTGGCACAGATCAAGGGCAGCCGAGCGGATGTTCCCTTCGCGTCCATCGGCCAGGACGAGGAGTTCAGCCTGCTCCTCCCGAAAACTCAGTTCGACTTGTCGAGGAGTTGGAATCAGGTAGAAGGGATTTTCTGCGCTGGGCGCGACCGGAAGAGGGTAGCCGACCTCAGCAACCTGATACGCCATCGGGAAGACATCTCGAAGATCAACTTCGTCTTCCCGGCGGTGCTCGACTCCCCGGCAATAGTCTCGGGTCTCCCCTTGTACATGCTCGGGCCAGGCATGTTCTACTGCATCTTCGGCGAGGCGGGGTTGGCCGCGGCCCCCGGTGGAAGTTTCTACTTCTACGCTGGAGGAATCAACTATGCGGAGCAGCCTCAGGCCTTCACGCTTCACGTCAAGAAACTGGAGGTGTCTGAGGGTGTCAAGGCTAGTCTCTCGTTCGACCTGCCTCCTGGGCGGCACGAACTGAGGAGAATCAGAATGGACGCGCCGGTCTCTCCGGGGAAGTGGAAGGTCGGGTTCGGGATCGAGTCGACCAGGTCCACGCTCGTAAGGAACACTGCCGGGCCGTGGACGACTGTGTCCGGGGGGATAAACGGGGGCGCGGCGGCCTCCCCTCTGCTGTACAGACCTCGGGAGATAAACCTGAAGCTCCAGGTCTTGAGCCAAGTGGACGCGGACAAGTACAGCGAGCTGAGATCTCAGGTCCTGCAGCTGATAGGAGCCCGGCTGGACGCGGCTGGTGCCCGGGCGGTGCGGACGTTGTATGGGGATGAGATTCCGAAGGATGTCTTCATGAAGAGGCTCGAAGACAGCCTGTCAGACTCGCTCTTCGCGGTCTTGGCCAAGAAGCATGGGGATGACCCGGCGGTCCTCAGCGACAAGATCCTGTGGTGGTTCAGCGATAACGAATGCGGTCTCAAGGACCCGTCTGCTTTCGTCACGGATTGACCGGAACCCAATCCTTCCTGCGTCAGGTGTGTCATCCCGCATATGTCTGAAGGGCCGCTTGTCGAAACCGACCAAACTCACGAAGAGGCGCGTGTGGCCGGTCGGCAGCTCGCCCGAAACGGAGGTACTAGGGCCGCGTCTTCAAGCTCAGGTGATCCCCACGGTCATCCTTCGTCCCGGCAGACTCGGATGTGTGTAATGTATGTGACATAAAGAATCTATACACGTATATACTGTTATAGGTATAACAGTCTGAAATTAAATGTCGAGCGAGTTAAGCCCGGATAAGAAGCTTTCAAGAAGGCAGTTCTTTGGGAGAGAAGCCACGGGAGCCATAACACGCGGCAGACGAAGCTTCTCCTGGTTGCGGAACTTGCTAACGCCGAAGCGTTGAAGGGTCTCTACGGGGCCGCGTCGGCGTAGACTATCCCAGTCTTTGCGAAGCAGCTCCGGAAATGTCAGGAATCCGCGGAAACCCCTCACACGATTTGATTCGCAACTCTCAGCCTAGGATTTTGTCAACTCTTCCTCATTGCCCTGATTCTGCCATCGACGAAAGGAATCTGCCCGTGCGGGAATCTCCGGTGACCGTTTCTCCCGTGACAGAATCCAAGAATCCTCGAGGATCACAACGACGAGATGGAGCGCCCGCTGAAGATTAGAAGAGGGTAATGCTAGGAGTCGCGTTCGATGAAGGGTGAGCCGATTAAGCCTTGGGTTTCTTCCTCTTGTTCACCGTGGCAAATCCTATTCTTTCCGCTTCTTCTCCAGACTTGCCTTCCTTCATCTCCGATTCCTTGATGTGCTCAGCCTCTCTATCCTCTTTCGCGGTAAAGCGGTGCTTCTTGCCTGCTGGCATTCTATCGCCTCTTCCCTTACATTCCCAGGCATTCAAGCTTTGTCAGGCCTTATACCTCTGGCGAGGACCAATTCCACGCCCTGATCGATCCTGTCGCAACCTAACCCTTCTCTACAGCACACCTATCTGAAAAACGAAGCTAGTTTGCGCGAGTAGGACGCCTGGTGTGGGGTCCGTCTCGGGCAAGACGCCGGGCTAGTTCTTTACCCAGCTGTGCTGCCCCATGGTGTCCTTGGGGCAAGGTCCGCTCAGCCTTCTGTCAGGGATCGTCTTGGATTCAACTTCCACAACCAGCGCGCAGTTACTGCACTTGTATTTCTGAGCCATGATATCCAAGCAGCGTCGTTGTCTTATCCGTTTCTAGTGATTGCTCTAGATGTTTATTCCGTGGAACGCCATCAATTAGCCCCAGAGACTCCTCGATGCCAAATTCCTCATGACGATTTCATGCCGCTGGCATCGACCAAGACGCGAGACCAGAAGCTTTCACTCAGCTACTCTCGGTCTGAACTGGGAGGCCAGCCATCGACGCCCACTCCGGCGTCTCGAAACAGTCGCGCGGACGAGACTTGGAATAGACCCTTTTGAGGTCCTTCATTGTGATTCAGGGCCTCTAGCCTGGACCTCCGTGGGAGGGCGCGCCTTTGCGATGCACGCTCACTCCGTACACGGATTAATGGTCTAGGGTTTCTCTCAACGCTGAGATCAGGCAGCTCCCCTTGGTGAGGGTTCCCGCCGTAGACTCAGTGTCTATCCGAGAAGGTGGTCTTCACCCAGTTGTGCTGCCCCATGGTATCCTTTGGGCAAGCTCCGCCTTCCTTTCTGGAGGGAACTCCAGAAGTCACTTCAACGATCAGTGCGCAGTTGTTACACTTGTATTTCGTTCCCATGAAGGTTCTGTTGGGTGGATTTCTTTTATTCTTGATTTACCATTCGTCTGGTTGCGTCCTCAGGTAGAGTGTTCCTCAGATGCGGCCAAGATCGTCCACGATTCAGGAGGAAGCGTGCCGAAGAGGCGGCTCGCCTGAAGGGGTTTTCCTAGATCAACTCAGCGTACGGTTGACCACGCTGCCATCGGCGCCGAGAACACTTACCGTGCCCGCGCCTGCGGCGAGCTGAGTCCAGTCTGGTCTGAAGGTCAGTGTGTCCCCTTTGTTCGCAGATGCGGCTGGGGCAGTGAACGTGATAGGATTCCCGTTCGCATCGTAGCTGGAGAGCTGAAGGGTGTAGGTGGCTGGCGCGCCCGCATGGACATAGGAGAAGGTCTCGGCCGCCGGGTCGTCGACGATCAAGAGGTGGTGGTCTGAGGCCTGGAGGGTGAGGTAGACGAAGTTCCTCGGCCTCATGGGGACCCTCAGGATTAGGTGATTCAGCGAGTAGGACTGATTGTCGAGCTTCAGGAAGGCCCTCCTAATGTGGGGCGCACATTTCCGCTTCTTGTTGCGATAGGCCGCGAACGCGACCTCGCAGGCCGAGAGGATGTAGTGGCTGTGGAGGCCGTATTCCTTGAGGCGCCGATAGGACAGTTCGATCAGCCTGAACCTGCTCCTCGGCTTCTCGGTCAGAGCGATCCGAAGCGCGTCGTTGCACATGAGGCGAAAGTCCTCGAATAGGGAGGAGAGCTCCGCGGAGGCCTCGTACTTGAGCCGGACTGACTTAGTTGCCTTCACTCATCAACATTCAGCCACGCCGATTTAAGCGCCACGCGTGAGCTGAAGAGTTGCCAGTACCCATGTTTGAAAGGAATAACTACGGCACAAGAACGTCGTAACCATAGTTGTCCGATCACGCGTCGGAGGAAGAGAATCTGAGGAAGCTCTACGACCAAGCGAGAGCACAGGGAAACAAGAAGAAGAAAAAGGAGTACAAGGAGAAGATTGCCGAACTGAACCGGCTTCGCAAGTCCGAACAGCGAGAGAGCAATAGATCGAAGGGGTAGGCCTCCTGGAGCCTTCCTCCCTAGCACGACTAAAGACGAGGGCACGGCACGGTCAGAATCGGCGGAGCTCGCTACTTTTCCAGATGGACCTGAATCACGCGGTCCATCGGCTCCCCCGACTTCATCATCTTGTACTCGATCAGGAATATCGTCTTGTGCACTGGAGTGGTGTGATGAGAACTCGTGCGCATCTCACGTTCGCTCTCTCCTCGGTATGTCACCTTCACCCCGTTCTTGGTCCCGGTCCTGCCCTTCGACTTTGCGGCCGCCAGACAGAGGTCGTAGAGGGTTCCCCTCGAAAATCCCAGCCTTTGATCGAGGAATTCGAGGTAGCCCTTTGAACCGAGATGTTGCCTTATCGCCCCGGTGCGGTGAATCCTCACAGCCGCAGGAAGCTGCAAATCAGCTCGCACTCCCTTGTCGACCTGAAATCAATTCGTCGTTGGGGAACCTGTCTCCATCCTCGGTGAGCTTGGTTTTCAACTGATTTCCCGTTATGGCTCTGACGACGAAGATGACAAGACCCGGAACCCTTGCTGTTCCACAGACCCTCGCCTATTTAAGAGAGCGAAGTACCATACACCAGAGAATGCGAATGGTGTCGAGCTCAGTGGGAAACAGGCTGATGAGGGAGCGAGATGAAAGATGAAATGGCAAGATGATAGGAAGCTGGTGCTGGCTAGGAGGGCCAGAAAAGGAGACACCAATTACATCCACGCCCAGCTCCTTCTCGCCGGGCAGAAGGTTCTCAGTGATGAGATCAGCGGAAGGTCTCACCTGTATCATTTCGACTGTGGCTGTGTCAGGTCTTACGCTCTTAGCGTTGAGCTCTCGGCATCAGAGAGCGTCTCGGCCTGTGAGAAGCACGAGGGTCTAGTAGGGCAGCAACGCGGCCAAAGCAGACTCTCGGAGTCATAGACGGACCGTTTTCGGTGACTCGCCGGCGGTCTAGCGCGGGCCGGTTTTCTTTATATACTATATAACGAAGAATCTATGTCCTTCTCAATGCCACAAACAAAAGCGATTGTAAGCATCGAAAACGTAGTCGCGTCGGCCTCTATAAACCAAAAGGTCGACCTGAACCTGATAACCAAGAACTTTGTCGACGTGGAGTACCATCCCGACCAGTTTCCCGGACTCGTCTTTAGGCTGAAGACCCCAAAGACGGCTACCCTGATCTTCAGCTCGGGGAAGATGGTCTGCACCGGTGCAAAATCGGAGAAGCAGTCAAGAGAGGCCGTGCAGGAGGTCGTCAAGAGGCTGAAGAAGGGCGGCATCCCGATCAAGAACGAGGCGGAGATAGTGATACAGAACATCGTGGCATCTGCGAACCTCGGGGGGAAGATTCACCTGGAGGAAGCGGCAAGACAGTTGCCAAAATCGATGTACGAGCCTGAGCAGTTCCCCGGCCTGATCCACAGGATGCCGGACCCCAAGACCGTGATACTCCTCTTCGCATCCGGGAAGCTGGTCTGCACCGGTGCAAAGAGGGAGAGCGAGGTCTACAGGGCCGTCAACAACCTACATGTTATGCTCGAGGAAAAGAAGCTCATGGTCTACTGAACCTTCTTTGGGCCGGGCTAGCCGATGATGCTAATCTGCCATTAGACGCGAATCATCACACGCGACCAGAAGATTTCGGTAACTTCCAGAATTTCAGCCGGGTTATCACTTACCGGCGAGCGGTCATACTAGCTCCTGACAGCCAGGGGCGCGTAAGCGAGGGGAGTCGTCGTCGCGCATATATCTGCCGGGCCGCTTAGCACGACCCGGCCGAATTGAAGAAGATCCTGGACAATCCTATGTCGGTCGCGAACGACGCCCTGGAGGGCATGGTCCTCTCCAGCCCCGACGTGCTCCGCAGGATACCGGGGAGAAGGATCGTCCTCAGGAAGGACGCCCCGATAAAGGGCAAGGTGACCCTCGTCTCGGGGGCCGGGTCGGGTCACGAGCCGGGTCACGTGGGCTATGTGGGTCGAGGGATGCTCGACGCGGCGGCGATGGGGGATGTCTTCTCGGCGCCCGCGACTGGGGACGTCCTGACCGCAATACAGAGCGCCGATGGAGGCCTAGGGGTCCTCCTGGTCCTCCCCAACTACGGTGGGGATGTCCTGAACTTCAGCCTAGCCGAGCGCAAGTCGCGGGAAGCCGGGATCCACGCCGAGCACGTGTTGGTCAACGACGACGTCGCAATAAAGGAGAGGTCAAGGAGGCGGGGGGTCGGGGCCGCAATCTTCGTCGAGAAGATAGCTGGCGCATTCGCAGAGCGAGGAAGAGGAGGGACGACCTCCCTGGTCGACGTCAAGCGGACGGCCGAGACTGTGGTCTCAAACTCCGGATCGATGGGGGTCGCCCTGGCGCCGTGCACAATACCCGCGGTGGGCCGACCAACATTCGCCATACCGGAAGACGAGCTGGAGCTTGGGATAGGCATCCACGGCGAACCCGGGGTCGAGCGCGTCAAGATGATGACTGCCGACGCCATCTCGGAGTACCTCGTGGGCCGCATCGCCGAGGACCTGCACCTCGCGAGCGGGGACAGGGCGGCGGTGATGGCCCGGGGCATGGGAGGGACCTCGAACATGGAGAAGTTCATCTTCTACAGGGACGTCTGCAGGCACCTCGTCTCCCGCGGCATCGTCCCCGCGAACTCGTTCGTTGGCGAGTACACAGCCTCGATGGAGATGGAAGGCGTCCACCTCACCTTGCTCAGGCTTAGCGACGAGCTGAAGGGTCTCCTAGAAGACCCGACGGAAGCCCCGGCATGGCACTCGTGGAGCTGAAGGTCCATCCCCGAAGATGCGATCTCCTCGGCCGATTTCCGAAGGATGTTCACGAGGGCGGCCAACGCCGTAATCCAGCGGGCGGCTTACTTCTCGGAGCTGGATATGCTCGGTGACGCCGATTTCGGAGTGAGCGTATCCAAGGGACTCGACCTCGTCCTCCAGCGGCTCTCCGTGGAGAACGGCGATCCGGACGTCGGCAGGATCCTCACCCTCGCCGGAGACACCTTCTCAATGGAAGTAGGGTCCACGATAGGCGTGCTTCTCGGATGCGCGCTGACCGAGGCTGGGAAGGCGATGGACGGAAGGAAAACCCTCGATGCGGCGGGGCTGGCGACAATCCTCAGAGCGGGGCTCGTCGCCGTCGAGGCCACCGGCCATGCCACGGTGGGCGACAAGACTCTCCTCGACGCCCTCGAACCGGCGGCAGTCGCAGCGGAGGTCGCCGCGAGCCAAAGCGAAGGCCTCGGAGAGGCGCTGGCCAGGGCAGCGACGGCAGCCGAAGCCGGTTCTGAGATGACAATTGACATGGTCGCGAAAGTGGGGAGGAGCAGCTACCTGGGGGAGAGGAGTAAGGGCCGCGCAGATCCGGGCGCAGCCTTCATCGCCTTCTTCCTGCGGTCGATGAGCCAGCCAGAGTGAACGTTCCCCGTCGAGCGGAAACCTCAGTATCTCCGCCTCTGCTGGTCGTTCTTCCTCACGAATGCGATGGCGACAAGCGTCACGGCGGCACCCAGCACTACAAGGGCCGTCACCTGCTCCTGCAACACGAGGACGCCGCCAATCACACTCACTACCGGGATTAGGTAGAGCTGCACGGAGAGCCCAGAGATCGTTCCTCTCCCGACCATCGTATAGTACACGGAGTATCCGACCACTGAGCTCAGGATCGAGAGGTACAGCAGCGCCAACCACCCGTTCGAAGAGAGCCTCGAGGCCTGGCCGATGAAGTCGCCCGATGCGAAGGGGAGGAGGAAGGCGGTCCCCAGCACCGAAGCCCAGATACATGTCCTGAGCGCCCCGTACTTCTCTACGAGCGGCTTGGAGGCTACCGTGAAGACGGCGTAGAAGAGAGCCGCTGTGACCGCCTCTGCCGAGCCGATGATGGCCGAGCCGTTCACGCTGAGGTCGCTGAACGAGAGGAGGAGGGAGCCGACCAGCGCCAGAATCAGCGCAAAGACGAGCCTCTTCCCTATCTTCTCCCTCAACATCAGCGCGGAGAGGAGGACCATGAACACCGGGCCCAGCGACACGAGTATCCCGGCGAGCCCGGACGAGATGGACTTCTCGGCGTAGTTCAACGATATGTTGTAACCCGCAATGTTGGCGAGCGCCACCACCAGCAACCTCGGCAGATCACGACCCTCGAACCTTGCCTTGGACTTAGTGAAGGGCAGCAGCACGAGGAAGCCGGCGCTCGCGATGAGCCACCTGAGGAGAGCGAGGGAGGTGGGAGAGAGCCCGGAGTCTGCTACCCTGATTGCTACGAAACCAAACCCCCAGATGAGGCTCAACGAAACGAGCAGGCCGTAAGCCACGACTTTCGAACCCGCGGCAGTCTTGGCCTCGGCAGCCTTGGTTGTCATGGATACTCCGGCGACACTTGTACGCGGTCTGGACAGACGCTATTCAGACGGGGTTCCTTGAACGTCAGCAGGATACCGATTCCCTGCCTCAAGTTGTTGGTCTCGATTGAGAAGTAGATGAACGGGGTGAGCCCTAGCAAGTCCATGACCGTGCCGATTGTGAACAGCTGCCCAAGGAATCGAAGTTTTCACGATTTCTGAGGATTGTCCTGCTTTTGCGTATTAATCCCTTTACGGCAGTGCGGCGAAGACGTATCATCTCCTCAGTCTCCAGAGAGGTATTTGGCTGCCCGCTGAACCAGAGCTGGACGGGGTCCTGTGCGTAGCCGTCCGAAGTTCGCAGCCCACGCCCCGGGTTTGTCCACGGTACGCGAGGATTACTTTTAACCCCGCGAAAATCGAACAACAGATGAAACATTGAGCGGCTCAAAACCCCTTCCGGACCGCGGCGACCTGAATCAGCCGTCTGTCTTTCAGCAGGTTGAGATGTCGAAGGTTTTCGTCAGCGGTGTCAACGTGAGAAGGAGCCCGGGGGACGTCGTGGACCTAATGCAGTCCATCGACGAAGAGGGCATACTCGAGCCGCTTCTGGTGAGGCCCGTCGACGGTCGCTACGAGCTGATTGTGGGGTCCAGGAGGTTCGAGGCGGCGAAACGGCTCGGAATGAGGGAGGTCCCAGCAGTCGTGAGGACGATGGGGGACGAGGACGCCCTCATCATCTCGCTCGTGGAGAACATCCAGCGCAGGGACGTGGAGCCCGAAGAGGAATACGACGCCTTGATGAAGCTCAAGAAGCTCAATCCTGCCCTCTACTCGACCACTGATCAGCTGGCGAAGGCGATAGGCAAGTCTCGCCAGTACGTCGAGGACCGGGTCGCCGCGGTCGAGGCGGTCAATACGATTCGGAGGGGGACTAAGAAGTCGGCTATCGCCGTGAGGCAATCCCCCACGATGGAAGAGAGGAAGGAGGGCGTCCTCCCGATAAGCCACGCCGGGTTCCTCCACAAGGCCGAGGAGTCGCCCGCGGTCCAGAAGCTTTCGGAGGAGAAGCGCGCTAAGAGGCTCTCCGCCCTGGCTGATACGATCGCCGAGCTCTCCGCGCCGGAGGCAAGGAGGGTGGTCGAGCAGTTCGTCAAGGCCCCGCAGAGGCCCATGGATGAGATCAAGAGGGAGACAGAGGCGCTCCGGGCATCCAAGATTGAGGTCGTACTCGATCAGCAGGTCGCCGCCGGTCTCAAGAAGGTGGCCGAGGAGAGGGAGATGACCGTGGAAGCGGTGGCAGCCCTGGCAATCCGCGCCTGGCTCAGGCTGAACAAGTACATCTAGCCGGTCGATCTTGTCTCCTTTCAGGCTCGGTCGCTCCCAAGAAGTGACCCCCCAAACTTTGCGAGGGCTGCGGCGCCACGGCAGAGGGGAAGTCGCCGCGACGGCCATTCTCGCCGGTCTCGAGCGGACTGCCGGGGTGAAATCGCACCGTCCCAGGCAGCCGGCTCATGCTATCACTCGCTCTAGAAAAATTACCTTCACAGGACTACAGAAGTTCTGAGGATGAATTGGATGCCGACTAGCGACGTCTCTTCAGTTCCGCCACTTCGACTTTTAGCCTCTCGACGTCCCGGACCAGGTCTACCTTCTCTGAAAGGCCCCTTATCTCCGTCCTGATCCCATCGAACTGGACGGCGTTTCGCTTGTCCATCTCGTCTATCCGTGAATTCACCGAGTCGATCCTCGTGTTCACTGAATCTATCCTCGCGTTGATCGACTTCAATTCACCGTCGATGCCGTTGAGCCGTGGCAGCAGTATCCTCTCAACAGAACCGACAGCTTCCTTCACCCTAGTCGCCATGATGTAGGGATGCATCCACGTATAAAAGCGAAGCTCGGTTAGCGGCGCGAACTGTCCTCAAGCCGACCTGAACTCATATCTGAGAAGTCGGATCATGTTCCTGACACGAGGCACGATGGCCACGGTGCCGGAGGTCAGACGAGAGCACGGCGGGAGGTACTTCGACCCGAAGGCGCTCTCATTTGAGAGCCTCCTCGGTCTAGAATCGAGCTTATCGACGTCCCGAACACTTCCGGCTGTCTGCCTCTGACCCGGACCATGCTTATTACCATAGGATGTCATTGATCGTGACATGCCGATATGCCCGAAGTGCGGCAAGCTCATCAGCGCGAGCCACTACGGACGGCACGTCGAGCGATGCGGTCTCACGCACAACACGAAGGTGGCCTCCTCGTCCCAATCAAGGAAAAGGGCCGCTGGTTACTGACCCCTCGCCCGACCGGGTGGCCAGTGCAGCTGTGATTGTATTCCGCTCCTCGTCGCCCGGAGTGCTCACAGTATGCCCTTCAGGGCCCTGAGGTGCTCGCTCGAGATCCCCTCCTCCCAGCTCCAGAGGAAGAAGTCGTCGAAGCCTGCGTCCGCAAGGGCGTCTATCTTCCTCCTTAGGCCTCTCCAGTCGTTGTTGTTCTCCCAGATGTAGGGCTGGATGGGAACGTTGCCGATTAGCGGCCTGAGGTACTTCAGTTGGCGCGCGAAGATGGAGTAGTCGTAGGCGTTGGAGTAGAGGAGTATGTGCTTGGGCTCGCTGTAGGCCTTGTAACTCCTGGGGCCGGGCCCGAGGTCGAAAGCGTCCCTGATCAGCCTGAGAAGAGCGCCCTCGTCTAGGCCGACCCGTCCGGCGATCTCCTTCGCGAAGAGCGGGATCACGGACCCGGGCAGGTAGTCCGGGAACTTAGGGATCATCAGGTCCAGGTCAGAGGACAGGGCGACGTAGTCCGTCCCGAGGATCGGGCTAAGGGAAGGGAGCTGGAATTCCATCCCGAACTTCAGCTTTGGGTTGTGCTCCTTCGCGGCTTCCCGGCCCGCTGCGATGAGGGAGCGGCTGTACCGGGTCATGGAGTCCATCCTGAAGCGGAGCCACTCGGCGAGGTGGGGGCGCCTTAGGAAGAAGTAGGCCACGTCGTCCGCGTTCGCCCCGGGTAGCGCTCCTTCCTCGCTTTGATTTTGCGGGCTCGACAGCGACGCGAGGAACGACTTCGCCTCCGCCTTCATCCTGGGAAAGTCGAGGCCCTGGTCCGCGGCCGTCCTCTCGCACGCCCCGCAGAAGCATGTGAACAGGCTCTCGACGTCGATCTTCGGTTTCGCCCACCGGACCCTCCAGGGATACTCCAGGTGGTTGAGGGCCATTACCTCCATGTCGGGCCAAGTGCGGACGAACTCGCGGATCATGAACTCGCCGAACCGCAGGATGTCCGGGTTGTTCGGGCATCCGTGCACGGGAAAGTCGCCCGGCCCGGTCAGGCGCTTGCCCCAGAGGTCCACGAGGGCGGTGCCAGAGAAGCTGTCGGACGCGGACCACATCGGCACGAAGTTGCACGTCACCTTGAACCCCCTCGACCTCGCCTCGCCCATGAACCTCCCCGCCGCTCTGAACTCCTCTCCCTTGACCACGGGGAGCTCTAGGTCGAGCCCGTCGTTCGAGGGAAGGACCCTCAGGGCCGGGCTCACTCGCGCTCCGTAGTTCGCCTTCTCGATCTGCGAGTGGAAGTCGAGGAGCTCTATGCCGTCGACCCTGGTGTAGCGGGAGAGGTCGTCGAGAAGTCTCTCGGTCTCGCTGAGCGCGACCCCCCACGGGACGAAGACGGATCTCAATACGGTTGCTGCTCGGTCAACGCCCGTCTTACTTAAGACAAATGGAGGTGCGCATCGATTCCGGATTGTCTTTCCTTCCGCTTGGCTGCGAATGGATCATGCGTCGTTGTGGACTGCGCAATCCAGAACGTCCGTCAGGGCTCGACCCCAATCATCTGAAGCACGCTGGGCTCTATCATGTGGAACTTCTTGCCCTCCTTCGCCAGCATGACCGCCGCCTTCTCCTGAGACGTGAAATAGCACTCATCAAGGCTGTAGTACGCAAGCACGCCATGGTCCTTGTTTAGGCAGACGTGCACACGTAGCTCCTTGGCGAAGTACATCTTCCCGCTGCAGAGGAGGCATGCCCGCTCCCCTTCATCGACCGCGACTCCTGCGGGAACCGAGCCAGGGGGCGCGCAACTATCGTTCACGTCTTCTTTCTTCGGCATTCTAGTCTCGCTGAAGGCCCGGCTGGGGCTACAGAAGTAGCTTGCGGATGTCCCGATCGATGCCTGACCCTTGGCTGGGCGCGACCTACAGAACTCCGTGCTTCCGCCAGGTTTCGCCCAGGAGCACGCCTTTTGCCAGGTCCCTCCGCACCCCGTTCTCCCTGCTGACCTTCTTGTAGGCCCGCTCGAGCGCCTCCGTCTCTATCTCCTTCGGGATCGCCACAATCCCGTCAAGGTCAGCGAAGACGATGTCCCCGGGCTTGATAGTGGCGTCCCCGCAGCACACCTGACGGTCGTACTCGGTAATCTCGGACCTGCCCTTCGAGTCGGTCGGCGACGTCCCCGTGCAGAAGAGCGGAAAGTCCATCACCAGAAGCTGACGGGTGTCCCTTGCGCAACCCTCGATTATCGTCCCCCGGGCGCCCCTGGCTCTGGTAGCCGTCGACAGGAGCTCGCCCCACACAGCGGCGCTCGAATCGCCGGTCACGATGACGGGGACGTCGTCCGGCTTCAGGCTGTCCAGCGCCTCGATGGTGACCTTGTAAGGCTCGTCCGGGACCTCGAAGACCCTCGAGGCGAGCATCGGCCTTGACCTTCCGGCCAGGACCATGTCGTGACGAATCGGACGTATGAGGTTGTTCAGGGTGTGATTCCGGAGGCCCATGTCGTCGAGTATGTCGGAGATCACAGCCGAGTAGAGCTTCCTCTCCATCTGATCGAAAATCTCCCTTTCGCTCCGATCCTGCCGCATTCATCGTTCTCGGAGCCCGGTTTGGTATTTATGCCTTGGAACCGGCCGCGTCGAGGATTCCGGTCAATCGCGCAAACAGGCACAATGTGCGGCAACGTTAATACGCCGAGAAAAGGGATTCGACCAGAAGGAGCCGTGTCAGTCGTTGTCGCAGTGTCCAGCGTGCCAGAACGAGGTGGATGCTAACTGCACCTTCTGTCCGAATTGTGGGGCGCGATTGATTCCGGCTTTCGCGAGCGGCGCGCCTCCGGTCGAGAGCGGGGCGGCCCCTCCGCAGGAGCAACGCAAGCTGTCCGGCGCCAAGGTCGCAGCGGCGGTGATTATCATCGCATTGCTGGTCGCCGTCTCTGTCTTCGTCGTGCTTCCGTCGGTCTCACCGAACCATTCTAGTAATTCCTTGACGAATTGTCCGCCCAGCCCCTCCGCGTCGACCTATGTCGCGGCCCCGAGCCCGAACTATGACCTTCAGGAAGTGATGGTGTACGCCCAGACGTACACCCAACTCACGGTTAACGTGACGGCCATGGCCCAGTGCGACGCCAGCGGATACGGGCCAGCGTACCTTCTGAACGGCCTCACGAACACGGGCTATTGGTACCAGGTGGGGATAGACTGGAACTGGCCTCTCCAGCCAGGCGGCTACACCCCGGGCTTCGGGTTCGTAGTCGAGGCGTGGGCGCCAGGCGGGTTTACGCGCTCACCCCCTTCAGCTTCGTTCTCCGGCACCGTCAACCAAGGCGACATCATCCAGCTGAGCCTGTCCTTCAGCGGAGGTCAGGTCGTCACTTCTGCGGTTGATCTGAACACTAGCGCGAGCGGCTCTTCGAGCTTCCCCGCTAGGACGGCGGACGCGTTCGTCGGATCTCAGGCGCAGCAGTCACAGCTGAGATTCTCTTTCGCGACGCAAGGATACTTCACCGGCCTTATGACGGAGTGGTACCACGCAGGCGCGACCGACACCGGACCCGAGCTAAAGGTGAGCTACTCCGAGAACACGACGGCGATCACGTCTGCGACACTGGGGGTCGGCGAATGGAACTTCACGGGCACAGCGCCCAGTTCGGTCTTCTCCGTCGTCGCAAACAATGGGAATCCGATAGATTTGGCCGCGCAACCAAACCAACTTCAGCAGTTTGTGCTCGGCGGATTCACGCTCTCAGCCGACGCGTACGAGTTCGTGACCTGACCCTGACCAGCACTCTTCCGGGTCTGTCGCGCCTCGGCCTGACACCAGCTCGGAGAGAAAGCAGCCGTTGTACCCAAAACTCGGGTCTCATCGGCTGTCTGAGGCAGTTCTAGGAGTTCGAGACCGAATCTGGGTGCCACTGCGTATGGGGTAACTCCCTATCGTAATAGATAGTGTTCAAGATATAGTTATATAATCTATTATTGCGGCGCCCGCTTATGCAGAAAGGGAGACGCTCCTCATCACACCGAGAGGGCCTGGGACTCTTTAAGGACGGGAGCCCACATCTTCGGGGCGCCCCGAGGGGTCTGCTCCACTTTTACGCTCTCTTGAGCATAGCCCGCAAGCCGATGCGAGGATACGACGTGATGAAGGAGATTGAGGTCAAGACCGAGGGGGCCTGGCGCCCCGGACCCGGTGCAGTATATCCCGTGTTCCAGAAGCTGGCGAAGCAGGGTTACATCAAGGCCCAGAAGAAGGGGAGAGGCGCCATACCTCGCGTCCTCTACGAGATAACACCCACCGGACTGGAGAACATTGCCGACGCCAAGAGGATGATGAAATCCTCGACGGAGCGGTGGAGCTTCATGGGGCGGCTCTTCATCGACCTGATGGAACCAGAAGAACTGGTGAGGTTCGTCCTCACCACCTCGGAACTGCAGATCGAGCTCGTCCACATGATCGTCGGGTCGGACAGAAGCGGCCTAGCCGATCAGGACCGGCTGTTCATCCTTCGTCAGTACAGGCTCAGTCTTGAGAGGGAACTGACTCAGGCGGCAGAATTGATTAAGAAGATAGAGGGTCGAACCCCTTCTCAGAAAGCCGCCACCGGAGGAGCTGCGTTGGAGGAGAGAACGGCTTGAGCAAAGCCGAACTAGTCTCAGCCGACCGCATCTCCGAAGGCGACTCTATGATCAGGGTTGAGAACCTGACGAAGAAGTTCGGCGACTTCGTGGCCCTAGATGACATCTCGTTCGACGTCAGGAAGGGCGAGGTATTCGGCCTCCTAGGTCCAAACGGCGCCGGCAAGAGCACGACCCTTCGGATACTCTCCACACTGGCGAGGCCCACCGGGGGGACCGCCACGATCGGCGGCCACGACGTCGTGAAGGATGACACCGAGGTCCGCAAGCTGATCGGCATAGTTTCAGAGAAGATGATAATGTACGATCGCCTGACGGCAAGGGAGAACCTCTGGTTCTTCGGCAGCCTGTTTGACATTCCAGGCGACGTGCTTAAACCGAGAATCGACGAGCTGCTCGAACTGGTCCAGCTGACCAAGTGGAAGAACGCTCAGGTGGGGACGTTCTCGACGGGGATGCGCCAGAGGATGAACGTGGTGCGGGCCCTGCTGAACATGCCCCGCGTGCTGTTCTTGGACGAGCCCACGCTGGGACTGGACCCCCAGTCCTCCGTCGAGATCCGGGAGTTCGTGAAGAAACTCAACAGGGAGAACGGGACCACGATAATCGTGACGACGCACACGATGGTCGATGCAGACATGCTTTGCGACCGCATCGCCATCATCGACCACGGAAAGGTCGTCGCCCTGGACACCTCGAGCAACCTGAAGAGGCTGATCTCCGGCGGCGACGGCACCATCCTAAAGCTGGAGATTTCCAATCTCACGACCGACCTCCTCGAGAACCTTCGGACGCTCGACTGCGTAAAGTCCGCTACCCAGGAGAGCTCCACCCAGGTCCGGCTGCTCGCGCGCGGCGACGACGCCTTCGACAACGTGATCGACGCCGTGAGGAGGAAGGGTGGGAAGATTACGTCGATAGAGAACGTGCAGCCGACGCTCGAAGACGTGTTCCTGCACCTGACCGGTCACGAAGTCAGGGACAGCGCGGATAGGAAGATCCCACTGGAGACGCGCCATGGATTCGGGGGCGGCCAAGGGAGGATAAGGTGAAGCTGGATGGGTGCCAGGTCTCTGCTCTCTCACAGCCTCAGAATCGCTTGGAAGGACCTGACGGAGCTCAAGAGGAACAGGTTCGGTCTGGTCCTGCTCATTGTGATGCCCCTGTTCATGCTAGCGCTGGTCGGCTTCATCTACCCCACGAGCGGCAGTTCGGCCAGCAACCTGCCCGTCGCAGTCGTCGACCTGGACGCGGGATACCACAACTCGACGGTCGGAAGCCAGACCTTCATCGCTGTCTTGGACGAGATAAACAGCAAGACCGGCATGATGAAACTCTCATCGGAGGCGAGCGTCTCGGACGTCAAGACCTCGATTCAGAGCGGGAACCTCGAAGGCGCGATAATCATCCCGAGCAATTTCTCGGCTAGCCTCCTGACCGGAAAGCAGGGGACGCTGATAATCATGACTGACCAGTCCAACCCTCAGATATCGGCGACCATGGAGACCTTGTTGTCCGGGGTGTTCAGCGAGATGGGCACCTCGCTAGCCCAGCAGAATGTCCAGGCGCTCAGCCCGGCGGTCAACGAGAGCGACTCCCTGGCGGTGGTGCAGCCGTACAAGGTCCAGACTCAGGGCGTCGTTCCGGGCACCTCGAACTACTTTGACTTCCTTGCGCCCGGCATAATGGCCATGGTTGTCATGATGAGCGTCATGACGGGGCTGCCCGGCGCCATATCACAGGAAAAGGAGATCGGCACCATGGACGGGATGATGGTGGCTCCCATCAACAGGCTGTCCATCATCCTCGGCAAGACGCTGAGCCAGACGGTCAGGGGCATGCTCCAGGGCGCGATAATACTAGTGCTGGCCGTCCTGCTGTTTGGCGTGACGATACACGGGAGCATCCTGCTTGTCTTCGGGTTGCTCCTGCTCGGGGTGTTCAGCTTCGTCGGTTTGGGGATAGTGCTGACCTCGTTCGCGAAGGACCAGCAGACGGCGACTATGCTGATGACCACGCTGATGTTCCCCATGATGTTCCTGAGCGGGGTGTTCTTCCCGATACAGCAGATGCCCTGGTATATGCAGGACATATCGAAGGTGCTCCCGCTCACCTACGCGTCGGACGCCCTGAGGAAGGTCATGGTGCTGGGTGCCGGGATTCCGGACATCACCACGGATCTGGTCGTCCTGATCGCCTTCGGAGCTGTACTGACCGCGATAGCCGTCCCCGTGTTCAGGCGACAGATGACTAGGTAGTCATCCCGGAATTCGAGACCTCCGGTCTCGCCGGCAGCGTCCCGGGGCGTCATTCCCGCTCACCACGACGTTTGACACGACCGTCGTAGGTCTGGTCGAGATGTGCTTCGAGAGTGTCGAGACGGCCAGACCAGAACTCGCGGTAGAGCGAGACCCATTCGTCCAGCTCGCGGAGCTTGGAGGGCCGAAGGGAGTAGATTCGCTGCTGGGCCTTCGGCGACATGTTGACGAGCCCGGCCTCGCGGAGGACCCTCAGATGTCGTGAGATATCCGGCTGCGGGAGGGCGGGGAAGGCCGCGACCAACTCTCCCGCTGGGCGATCTCCGTCCTTCAGAAGGTCGAGTATCCGGCGGCGTGTGGGGTTCGAGACCGCCGTGAAGACGTCGTTATTCCGCGCTTCGACTGCTTGCGACACCGCCTAGGACCAGGATTTTGCCGCCGGAGGCTGGTTCATCGAGAAGAGGTTCCCGTCCGGATCCGAGAAGGTGGCGGAGATCCCCCAAGCGTATTCATCGGGCTGGGCTTGTTTGAACTCCACACCTTTGGACTTCAGTTCGGCGAACGCCTTCCGGCAGTCATCGACGCGGAGGACGATCGGAGGGTTGTTCCCGGCCTGCCAGCGGCTCGACCAGCCGTTGGCGTCGTTCGTCCCGGCCTGGAATAGCGCCAGCTCGACGTCCTCCCCTTTGGGGCCGACCGTGACCCATCTGTTGCCGCCCGGAGGAGTGTAGTCGGTCCTCTTCTCGAATCCGACCTTCTTGGTGTAGAACTCCAGCGCGGCCTCTTGGTTCTTCACAACGATCGTTAACTGAGTTATTCTTGCCTCCATGGCTATTGTATAGCACGCACGGTATATAACAATAATGATATATTAATCGAAGTTGCTCGCTCAGTCTCGCGAGATCCCGACGCACGCCAGCCTTCGACCCAAGATGTTAGTCTGACCCTATGCGGTGTAGCTTCGACCTGATTGGCCGAAAGTTCTCCGGGACCTCGAGAGCCTCTTCGCTGTGAACGCAGAATTGGGGCGAGGGGCCCAGCACCATCTGCCGCCTCCATAGGTCGGTCCTCCTGCTTCCCACGACCCTGGCCAGGTCGTCATAGTACGATTGATAGGACGACCCTATCGGCTTCTCGACCCAGGTGGCGTAGCGGGATTCGCCCAGATGGAGCGAGCCGTCGATCTCCTTGAATATCGCTCCCGCCCCCTTCATGTAGTCCTTGGCGATCGAATCGTGAGGACCTCGCGAATCTCCGCCGACCGCGGCCTCGTTCAGGGCGCCGAGGGCCGAAAAGCTCTCGACCACATACCAATCCTCGTACAAATTGCCGCGCTGGGGGCTCCACGGCAGGGCGTCTACGCGGAAGCTCAACGCTTCGATGAGCCCGGGCATCTTCGCCGAATTGAGGGACCTCAGAAACGAGCCAATCTTCGCCTCGTAGGCCTCTATGGGTACATCCTGGCGCGGCCAGTGCCAGAAGACATACGCAAGAGAGGCGGGCACAACTTCGGAATCCCGAGCCGGGTAATAATGCGTTTTGGAGGAGCAGGGCTTGACCTTGAACACGGTCTCAGCATATATGAACCAGACAGTCCCCAGACGATGCAATGGAGATAGTCCCAGAACTACGCTCAGCCTTTCCCGGGCTGAGGGTAGTCGAGCTGAAGCTGGCAGGGCTGACCGTGAGGGCATCCGACCCTGACCTGGAGAAGTTCAAGATAGAGGTGCAGGAACGGGTCCGTAAGAGGACGGCCTCCCTGGAGGATGTCAAGAACCAACCAATCTTCAGGGCATACCGCGACTTCTTCTGGAGGGTGGGCATCGACCCGACGAAGCTGCGGCCGGCCGGCGAGGCTCTTACGAGGAGGATCCTCGGAGGGAGGGATCTGCCGCGGATCAACAGCCTTGTCGACGCCTACAACCTCGTCTCCGTGGAGACCTCGATAGCAATCGCCGCGTTCGACTCGGCGAAGGTTAACGAGGGCGCACTGGTGATGAGAAAGTCGGTCGGTGGCGAGCCGTTTCAGGGCATCGGGATGGCCGCGCCCGACTCGCTCTCGGGGGTCGAGGTCGTGATCGAGGACCGGAGGTCCGCCAAGCTCATCGCAATCTACCCGTACAGGGACTCTGACGAGAGCAAGGTGACCGAGGCCACCAAGGAGGTTCTCTTCATGATGTGCGGCGTTCCTGGGATAGACGATCTGGCACTGGAAGGGGCTGCCCGGTTGACGAGAGAGTACATCGGAAGGTTCTGCACTGCTTCCCCGTGAGCAGGGGAACTAGCAGGAAAGTCGACACCAGGGACAACCGCCATCGCAAGAACGGCCATCGTCGGCCCATGCTCGGAAACACGTATAGGGTCGGGGCCTTCCATAATCCAACGTGCCTCTCTGTCCGAGGTGCCACGAGCATATCTCCGAGAGCCACTACGGCAGGCACCTCAAGCGATGCGGCACCTCTCACAAGCACGTGGCGCAGTCGCTCTACGTTCCCACCGGGACCGCGCAGGTCGAGAGCGCCAACAGGGGCATCACCTACGGACCCCACAGCCGGTCCTACGGCAGAAAGCCGAAGTGGATTCGGTCGATCAACTGGGCTATCGTCGCTGCGCTTCTGGTCGGGGGTGGCGTCTTCGTCTTCCTCCTGATCTTCGTCCTCCTGTGACCGTCGGGATTGTACCCGCGCCCTTCTGAGGGCAGAAAGGAAAGCATATCAGCACGAGTCGTCGAGATGGTCTGCAGGTTTAGGCATTGAGGAAAATTGAGCTGCCATCAGAGGCACTGGCCGAGGAACTCCGGGATCACCTTCAGGACAAGAGGTTCACGGTCGCGAACTACGACAAGGCGCACAGGACGCTCCAGTTCCCCGACAACATGAACCCGTCGCAGTGGGTGAGCCTCAGGAGCACCGTCGAGAAGTGGACGAGCGGGAGGAATCTCGAGGCGGTGGAATCGCTGAAGCTCCAATACCTCAGGCCTGATGCAAAGCAGGAGAGGGCGAGCCCGATCCCGGGCCCGAGCCAGAAGGAGCTCAAGGCGGAAGCGACCAAGAAGACCGAGAATCTCACACCTGACAAGGCCGAGGAACGCTACAGGTATCTCCAGAGCATACCGATCAGCGAGCTAAGCGACGCCGAGATCGCGGAGAGGCTCGCGCTCGCCGGAAGGCCCTCTGAGAAGACCAAGGCTCCAAAGTAGCGACCTTCCCTTCGGCCGGGTCGGCCTCCCGCTAGGTCCCCGCCTCGGCTCTTAGCGCGAACAGGGGCAGCGTGACCAGAACCAGGAAGGCCCCCGCGAGCACCCAGGCGAGCGGATACCCGAACCCCGCCGCGAGCACGGAGAAGACCAGGGGCATCACGACACCGCCGAAGAGGGCTATGCCGTTAATCCATGAGATCCCCAGCGCCTCGTACTCCTTCCGCGTCCCTCCGATCGCCCTCCCTATCCCCACCCCGAAGACGTAAGCCCCGCCGGTCGCTACCCCTACGACAAGACCGGAAATCAGCGCCGCGTAGACCGAGTTCACCGCAGCGATGGCGAGGCCGCCCGCCGCGGCGAAGCAGAGAATTATTAGCGTCATCTTGGGACTGGGGCTCCTGTCGAACGCCCTCCCGACGAGCGGCGCGACGACGATGGAGGCCACGAGCGTGAGCCCTCCTATGGCCCCCGCGATGTACACCCCCGTCCTCAGGCTCTCCTCCAGATAGTAGACCATGAAGTAGCTGTTGATCCCGAAGGCGACCTGCGAGACGATGAGACCCGCGCTCACGATCAGCAACCACTTGTTCAGGATGATCCCCTTCAGCTCGGAGAACCTTATCGAGAGGCTGCCGACAGCGGGGTCCTTGGGGACCATCACGACGAGCATCGCGAACGCCCCGAGCGCAAGGACTCCCCCGGTGACCACGCTTACCCTCCATCCGACCAACTCGCCCAGAATTGCCCACCCGGAGATCCCCACGATTCCGCCCAGGTCGAAGGCCCCTCCGAAGAGGCCTATCCCCAGCCCCTCCGACCCCTTCTTGAAGTACCTCATGATCAGGATGACGCCGGGTCCGAAGATGAACCCCTCGCCGATGCCCTCGACGAACCTCAGTATCGTAAGGAAGACTACCTGGTCCGCCAGCCCGATCAGGATCGACGAAGACGAGATCAGCAGCGTGCCGAGGAGCAGGGCCCTCCTGGGGCCGTACTTCGCCGCGAACAGCCCTGCAGGGAGCTGGAATGCCGCCACTCCGAGGACGAAGGTCGCTGTGACCAGGCCGAGGCCGGAGACGTTCTGGTGGAAATCCGCGGCGATGAGCGAGAAGACAGAGGAGACGCTGTACCAGTTTATCGCGCACACGAACTGGACGGCGATGAGAGTCGCGACTGCGCTACGGTTCTCCATGTCCCTGAACAAACGGCTCTCCAGAGGCCAGCCTCGGCCTACTGTAATAACGGTTGGTCGAACCCAAGGTCGATCGCGGCCGGGCTCGGCAAGCTCAACGACGTTTGCCTAGGCCGTGAGTTCCTTCATCGCGTAGGCGGTCGTCAGGACGCTGTGGATCTCCTCCGCCCTCTTCGGACCGACTCCGTCCACCTCCATGAGGTCCTCCTTCGAGGCGTTCATCACCCCTCGGACCGAGCCGAAGTGCGACAGGAGGTTGTTCGCGGTCTTCGCGCCGATTCCCGGAAGGCTCGAGACCACGTAGACCAGAAGCTCCTCCGGCTTCGAGGCGCGCTTCTGCATGACGGGCACCCGGGCGAAGCTCCCCTCCTTCACCTTCTCGTCGAGGTACTTCAGGAAGAGCACGAACTCGGCGTCGCTCTCGAGGTTTACCGTCACCACCTGGCCTCCAAGCCCGTCGGGGGCTCGCTTCAGCGACGACCCCACCAGCGAGGAGATGTACGCGTTCAGTGTCACTTTCGTCCCCCTGAGCGCCCTCGACGCCGCGCCGATCGTGACTATGTATGATAGCGGGAATCCGTAGGACATGTTGTAGAGCTGTTCGTCGCGCCGCCCGTCGTTCATGGAGCGGAGATAGTCCCCAATCTCCTTCCTCTCCACCGGGGTCCCGACGTAGGCGCCTTCGCTCGATATCTCGCCGCAGAAGTAGTCGCCGATCTTGAGCTCCCTCCGCTCGTTCGGGACCTCGTTGGCCGCAAGGAGGCCGGGGATCCTGCTCCTCATCTCGTTCGAGGTATAGTACACGGTCAAGGCAAATCCAACGCCGCTGGATGATACATCTGACCGGCTGCTATAAGGCCCACGAGAGTAACCCTTCCATTCGGACGCCTAGTTAAGGCTCGGTCTCTTGCGTGGGGCGTCATGGCTGCCGCTCTTCGCTCCGTTCGAATCTTCCTCGAGGCGAACAGAGGATTCTAGCGCTCGTGCTTGCCTTCCAGGAAGTCTTCGGCGGTCTCGAAGGCGTATCCGCAGAGGCGGCAGTACGCCGCTCCCTGTCTGTTGAGCCCGTTGCAGCTAGGGCACGCGAACGAGATCACAGAATAGGTCTCCGCGGGAGCCTTTGGCTTCTCCTCCGGAGGATAGGGTATCGAGATGAGGCACTCGCTGTGCTCGACGTTCGGATGCTTCTCGATGACGTCGTACATGGTCTTCGAGAGCTCATCCATGTCCTTCGCAGAGATCACGAGCACGGCGTCGTACCTCCCGAAGACGCTGCTCGCCATCTGGACTCCGGGGATCTTCCTGGACGCGATTATCTGGTGAGACGTCCCCGGCTTCGTCCGGAGCAGGACATAGGCTATTACTGCCAAAGACCGATCACGCCTTGGCGTGGGACAGGGCGAGCGCGGTCTCGGTGTGGATCACGTTGGGGACGTGCTCTATGACCCTGTAGATCAGGTCTCCGAGGCTCTCCATGTTTGGGGCCTCGACCGTGACGATGGCGTCGAACCGGCCGTAGACCGAGTCGACCTGCGTGACGCCCTTGACCTTGGCGACCTTGTTCAGATACTTGAGCACTTCCTCAGAAGTGCCGGCCTTCGTAACCAGGAAGACGTAAGCTTTCATCTCGAACAGACATTCTTCGCAGTCTCTTATAATCATTCAACGGATCATTACCACGAGGACTGCAAAGTCGGATCCTCATGTGCTGTGGCCCCTTCCGGGGCGGGACGGCGGCCCGTCCAGGTTTGGGTAGATTCAAAAGAGGGTTGGTTTTCAGGCCGAGGATGGCAGCGGTCGACCCCGCGCTCATCGAAGTGGCCAAGGAGGGCATCGACGATGAGCTCACCGACTATACGCTGTACACAAGGCTCTCGGAGACCAACCACAACGGGGCGTTCGTCGAGGTCTTCAAGCAGCTGGCGGTGATGGAGCGCAGGCACCTCGAGTTCTGGCAGAAGTTCGTGCCAGGCGTGCAGGCCAAGGTGAACACGGGCCTGATCCGGAGGGCGCTCTTCTTCAAGCGGATCTTCGGTCTGACCTTCGCGATACGGTACCTCGAGAGGCACGAGGCCGATTCCCTCAAGAGGTACAGGGCGGTCGCGCACCTTGTGCCTCCCGAGGACAAGGCGGCCTTCGACGGGGTCCTCGCAGACGAGGAGAAGCACGAGAGCGACCTTAGCAGCGGGATCGAGAGCTCCACAATCCGGTACATCTCGTTCGTGGTGCTCGGACTCGCCGACGCGCTCGTCGAGATAACCGGGATCCACGCAGGATCGCTCGGGATCTACAACAAGACCGAGATAGCGGGCCTCGCTGGAATCATCGCCGGGGGTGCGGCCTCTCTCGCCATGGCCTCGGCCGCCTACGCGCAGGCAAAGCAGGGCTTCAAGGGGTCGGCGAAGCTGTCTGCGGCCTACACGGGCGTCTCGTACTTCCTCACCGCGCTCATACTCGCCACCCCCTACTTCCTGACGTCGAGCCAGATTAACGCCATCGGCCTTTCCCTCACCCTCGCCGTGGTGATAGTCACGTTCGCCTCCTACTACAGCTCCGTCATATCGATGAAGCCCTTCCTGCGTGACTACGTCGAACTCCTGGGAATACTCCTCGCCGTGACAGTGGCTCTGTACCTGTTCGGCTACGTGATCAGGGCAGAGACCGGAATAACCGTCTGAAGGTCGTAGCCTCCCTTCTCCAGCCTCTCCCGGTGCGGGTCTTGGAAGTGCCTCAGTCGGTCAGACCTTCGCAGATCCGCTGCAGCGCGTGGCGCGTCCCTGACCTGAAGTGGGATGTGTTCAACGGCCCGATCACCTTGTAGGCCCCCTTGAAGGCGACGTCCCATTCGGCCTGGACCGCGCCGTCCGTGACGTTCACGGTCTGCCTGCCCCTGAATGGCCCGTCCACGTACTCTATAGTGAGCGTCTTGCCCTTCTCGTCGACAGCGGCCTCCGCCTTGCCCTTCCCGCCGAATGCGAAGACGACGTCCGCCGAGGTCTTGGCCCCGGTAGCTGTTATCTTGAACTCCCGCGTCCCGTGCCAGTAGGTCGGAATCGTCTGGAGGTTGGAGACCCTCGCCCACACCTCGGCCGGGTCGCCCTTGAACCCGCACCTCTCCGTGAATCGCATGGTCACCCGAAGTCCGTGCCCGGCTTTATGGGTTGAGTCTGAGTCGTCTCCCGTGGCCGTGGCCCCGGTCAGGCGCGCGGACTATCTCGACGCTGTCTTCTTGAAGTACTCGAGGAATCTCCGAGAATCCACGCCTGTGGCTACCCTGACGTTGGCCCTCTTGTGCATCCAGGGCCTCTCTTCCGGGACGCACGCCCCTCGAGTGTATGCGCCGGAGGTCTCGACTCGAAGGTACATCGGCTGCAGCTTCAGGAAGGTCGCGTCGATGCAGAAGCCCATCGCCAGAGGGTCGTGGAGCGGGCTGCCTGCCAGGCCCGAATCGGCGTAGCCCTTCTGATACCTCCCGACGATCGACTTGACGAGCCTCCCCGACCGGGAGTCGCCGATCTCGGAAAGGTCTGCCGGGGTCAGGAGGACCTTGTGGGTGACGTCGAGCGGGACGAGCACCTTGGGGACAGAGGCGGATTGCAGGACGTAGTCCGCGGCATCTGGGTCCGAGTGGAAGTTGAACTCGGACAGGCTGTCCACGTTTCCTGGGGCGCGGACGGCCCCGCCCATTATGATCAGCTCGTCCAACCTGTTCATGACGTTGCAGTCTTCCTGGAATGCCAGCGCGATGTTGGTCAGTGGCCCGGTGGCCACGATGGTCCTCACCCCCGACTCGACTGTCCGTACGATGAAGTCGGTCGCGCCTTCTCGTTCGACCTTCCGCGAGGAATCGGCCGGAAGAAGGCGGCTGTCCCCGAGACCATCTGTCCCGTGGACGCTCGCGTGCCTCGGCTTTACCTTCAGAGGCCTCCCCGCGCCTCTGGCGATAGGGACGTCGAGGCCGAGGTAGTCCAGGAGCCTGCAGGCGTTGCGGGTGGTCTTGCTGACCGAGACGTTCCCTGAAACCGTCGTTATCCCGGCCATTTCCACTAGTCCAGAGTTCAGGGCCAGGACGAGGGCGAGCGCGTCGTCTACCCCGGGGTCGCAATCGAAGATTATCCGTCTAAGGTCGGGCAATGCTGGACATCCACATCGGGCGCGAACTCTATCTGGCTCGGGATAAATAACCTCGACTGGCACGGAAAGTTACCTGGGTGCTGCCGGCCGTCCGAAGAGAACTCCCTTCGCCTCTACCTGACCCCGCGCTTGGTTTATCAGTCAGCGATGCGTCCAACTCAACATCAATGACATCCGAAGACAACGACGGTGCCCCCGCTGGCATGCTCGACCTGCTCCCGCTCTTGTCATCGGGGGGAATCACCATCTCCGTCGGCGGATACCCGCTGCTCTCCATCGACTCGAAGGAGAAGCTGCTCGACTTCGAGATCGTAGGAGCCAGGGAGGCCGGGCTCAGGCTCTCAGGGTTGATCAGGCTGGAGGAAGGAGACGTGAACGTGGTGACGGGCTCCGAGGCCATCGCGAGGAAGCTCTCTCGCCTGGGTTGGAAGCTGAATCTGTACGACAAGGGAGGGCACCTCATCGCGCTAGGGAGCGGCGTCTCGCGGCTGACCGGCCACGTCAGCCTCAACCCAATGAATCTGAGAAGGCTGCGGGACGCGCTAGGATAGACCCAGTGGTCTCTTGATGTCTAGGCCGTGGACATCATTCCGACGTTCCTGGCGGCGGATGCCCTCTTCTCGTCGTCCGTCAGGTTCCTCATGTGGACCGTCACCGTTATGAGACCGTCTAGTTCTACTCCTACTTGCATGTTCGGGAGCTTGATCGTCACCTTCTGAAGGTTGATGTTGAGTTCCGAGTGCTTGTCCGCTAGCGCTTCGAGCAGCCCGGCGATGACTCCCCTTTCCACGCCTCCGGCTCCTCTCTCTTTGTTTTCTGACATGGGAAAAAAGCCAGTCAACGGGTATTTACGTATTTTTCCTGATGCCGCGGTCCCCCGGCGGGACGAAGACCTGGTAGCGCCTGTTCACGAGGAAGACGGCCCCGACGCAGAGCAGGAACCCGTAGGTCAGGCTGGCCGAGTGGACGAAGGCGGTGGGAGGCGCCTGGGTGAAGATGGCAGGGGGCGGAGGCGGACCGGCCGTCCCCGACCCTTGAGACGGGGTCCCGGCCATCGGGAGTCCGATCACCCCTGCGAAGGCCAGAAGGAGCGCGATATAGAGGACGAACACCCCAATCAGGCCTATCTGGTTCCTCAACCGGCTCGCCCGGACCGGGGTGCTCTGCCTGGAGATGAGGCGCCCCCTCCTCTGCAGGACCATGAGCCCGAAGCACGTCAGAAAGCTCGCGACGGTGAACCCTATCACGGCGTTGGAGACGCCCGACATTCCGTAGAACGAACACGAAACTCCGCAGATCCTCGGGGTGGCGTAGACCGTCGAGATCGCCGTGAGCTCTGCGAATCCCCCTGCGGCGACCGCGACCAGGGGCAGCAGGTAAGCCGAGAGGGTGCGCAGGGCCCTCGGGTAGTATAGGAAGACCACCAGGAGGAAGGCCGAGGAGGTCACGATGTTCAGCACATTGACCGAGCCGTCGTACACGAAGTTCGAGGTGAGGATGCCTACTGGGTTAGCCGACGAACCCTCGACGGCTGCGGAAGGCGCGATGCGGTCCAGTGAGAGCAAGACCATGAACAGCGTGAATGCGACCACCGGCAGACAGACGAGCGCGGCGTGGAGCAGGTGGCTTCCCGAGGGTGAGAGGACGCGCGCGGGCCTCGCCGGAGCTACCGTACTGCCCGCGAAGGGATGTTCAGCCTCCCGTCCGTCCATGGGTATCTCGCCGAGCCCTTGGCGCGATGGCCGTTGACCTCGTCACGTCGGACGCGTCTTGGCTGATTCGCCTTATATCTTCGGAGCCGCCCGAGCCAGCGAGATGTCTGACAGGTCCGTCGCGCGGGAGCTTGCCAGATACTCGATCGACCGGGGCGACCCGACCGGTTGGTTCGAGGAGCTCTACCTCCTTGCGGAGGCCGATCCCGAGGTCGTCCCGTGGGCGGACATGAGACCCAACCCGCACCTCGTCTCCTGGGCGGAGAGGGAACGGATCGACGGCCGGGGCCGCCGCGCGCTCGTCGTGGGGTGCGGCTACGGGGACGACGCTGAGTGGCTGTCTGGCCGGGGCTTCGGCGTGGTCGCCTTCGACGTCTCTTCCACGGCTGTAGCCGCTGCGAGACGGAGGTTCCCCTCGTCATCGGTCTCTTACCACGTCGCCGACGTCCTGAAGATGCCGGGCGAGTGGAGGGACGCATTCGACCTTGTCTTCGAGGCTTACACCCTCCAGGTCCTGCTCGGGGAGTTCCGGGCCGCGGCCGCGGGGATGATCGCCTCGGCCGTGAAGGACACCCTGCTGGTGGTGGCCAGGGGGAGGGACGAGGAAGAGGACCCCGGGAGGATGCCGTGGCCCCTGACCAGGCGGGACCTGGAACTGTTCACCCTAGCTCGACCCGATCTGGTACGCTCTTCGTTCGAGGATTTCATGGACGACGAGGTGCCCTCCGTCCGCCGCTTCAGAGTCGAATACCGGCGCTCAGCGGAGCGCTGAAACCCCCCGTGGGAGATGCCCTGGCTGATCCCTCGAGGATTCCCGAATCAGAGGATGCCCTTCAGGGCCCTGAGGTGATCGGTCGTGATCCCTTCCTCCCAGGACCATAGGAAGAAGTCGTCGAAGCCCGCGCTCGCGAGCGCCTCGATCTTCTTCCTGAGGCTCTCCTTGTCGTTGTTGCTCTCCCAGATGTAGGGCTGGATCGGGACCTTGCCTACCATGGACTTCAGGTACTTTATCTGCCGCGCCACTATCGAGTGGTCGAACGCGTTGGAGTAGAGCAGGATGTGCCTGAGCTCGCCGTAGGGCAGGTACGGCGAGTACTCCTTTGGACCGGGGCCAAGGTCGAACGCCTCACGGATCATCCTCAGCAGGGCGTCCTTGTCGAGGCCGCTCCGGGCTGCGACCTCCTGCGCGAAGAGCGGTGCCACCGAGCCGGGGAGGTAATCGGGGAACTTCGGGATCATCAGGTCCAGGTCGAAGGAGAGGTCGAGGAAGTCTGTGCCCAGCAGCGGGCTGAGCGACGGGAGCTGGAACTCCATCCCGAACCGGAGCTTCGGGTTGTACTCCCTGGCGACCTCCCTTCCCGCCTTGATCAGCGATCGGGCGTAGTCTGACATCGAACGCATCCTGAAGTTGAGCCACTCGGCTAGGCGGGGCCTCCTCAGGAAGAAGTTGACCACGTCGTCCGCGTTCACGGCGGGGGGCGCGCCCTTCCTCCCTGCCGGGGCCCCGCGCCCCATCGTGGCGAGGAGGAGCTTGGCCTCGTTCTTCATCCTCTCCAGGTCGAGGCCGTGCTCGAGCGCGGCATCCTCGCAGGACTTGCAGAAGCAGACGAACATGCTCTCGAGGTCGACCGCTGGATACGCCCAGAGGAGGATGTGGGGGTACTCGAGGTGGTTGAGGGCCATTATCTCCATGTCGGGCCACGACTTCACGAACTCGCGCATCATGAACTCCCCGTACCTTCTCATGTCGGGGTCGTTCGGGCAGCCGTAGACCGGGAAGTCGCCGGGTCCCTCCAAGTGCCTGTCGGTCACGTCGACCAGGGAAGACTCTCTGAGCTTCTCGGTCCCGAGCCACAGCGGAACGAAGTTGCAGGTGATCTTGAACCCCCTCGAGGTCGCGTCGCTCATGAACTTCTGTGCCGCCTTGAAGTCCTCCCTCTTCACTATCGGGAGGTCAAGCCCGAGCCTCTTGCTGGATGGGAGGACCCTTGAGGCGGGCCTCTGGGCGGAGCCGTAGGATGCCTTCTCTATCTGCGAGGAGAAGTCCAGGAGCTCGATGCCATCGACCTTCGTGTACCTCGAGAGGTCATCGAGGAGCCTCTCGGACTCGCCGAGCGCGACCGACCACGGGACGAAGACGGATCTCAATGTCTGTGTTTCCTTAGCTCCCGGGGTGGTGCGGTCCGCCTTCGTAAGCCTTGCTTACGCCCTGACGTGCGTCCCGGAGGCTCAGGCCGGTCCAACCCTCTTCGAAACGATCACTCCCTTGGAGCGAAGCTCCGAGAGAAGTCTCTTCACCCGCGCCGCTCCGAGCGCCGTCTCCGGAGGCAGCACGCCCGTGCCCTCTATCTCTCCTCTCCCGAGCATCCTCGCGACGATTGCAGCCGTGAACCCGGTGGTGCGTCCCATCGACGTGACTCCGTTGAGTTTGTCGTACCGGTCGATCAGCTCGAATGTAACCTTCACCTTCCTCCTGCCGCGCCTCCCCACCACCTCGACCCTCATGACGGTGAGGTCTTCCGGGTCGCCTCTCGTCAGGACCTTCTGGAGGACCGCCTCTGAGACCTCGACGGGCTTGATCGCCCTCCCTTCGACCGTCACGGCGTCGCCGCTGAAGAATCCGGCGTCGAGCAGGAACTTGATTTTGTCGGCGTGCCCCGGGTACCTCAGCGTTCTCTCGTCCAGCTCCTTCAAGTGCCTGAGCGAGTATATAGAGGAGCCCAGCCCGTCTGTGAAGAACCCCTCCAGTTCGCCTATGGGCTTCCGGAACCTCACCCTCTGCACCTCCCCGAACGGGTCGACCGACCTAACCTCGCCGTCCCTCACGACCCTAGCGGTCAGGTACTCGCGTATCAGCCCCCTCACGGAGAAGACCAGCCGGTATGAGAGCGGAGGCTCAGGCCGCTGCGGCAGCCCGCCGACGTAGATGTGGCCCTCCTCGGCGACGTCCATGGACCTCGCGCCCTCGGCGACGAGGATGTTGGAGAGGCCGGGGGCGACGCCGCAACCCGGGATCAGCACCGACCCCCGCGCCGTCGCCCTGCCGTCCAGGGCCATCTGCTCGTCCTCGAAGGCCGTGTTCACCATCCTTGCGCCTGACTCGACCGCCGCGACGTCCACCGGGTGGACCGCTCCATGAGGAAGTGCACTGACCGCGACGTCGGCCGTCTTCAGCAGCCGTCTTAGGGTGGCCCCGTCCGACGCATCAATCCTCATTGTCGTCCCCTTCTCGCCGAGCCTGCCCTTCAGGGCGGAGAGCCTCTCCCGGCTGATATCGGCAACGGTGACCTCCTCGACGTCCTCGGACCGCGCTAGGTCCCATGCGATGGTGGAGCCCATCATCCCTGCTCCTATGACCGCGATCTTCATCGGCGCTCCGAGAAGGCTTTCTCGATTTAACGGTTGGCTGCGCCGGGTTCTGGAACAGGGGTCACGCATAGGATTTAAGCGCCGTCCACGGGCGCAGCGGCATGAAGGGCGAGTTCAGCAGGTCGACATTCAGCGCTAGGATGCGCTACGGCAGCGTCAGTATGCAGCAGGGGCGCGTGCAGCTTGACACAGACTGGAACGAGAAGTCAGAGCTACAGTTTCAGCCGGGCCTCGTCTACCTTGACGTCTGGGAACGGGACCATCGGGGGACCGGGACGCCCCGTCCGGCGCAGTCTGCAGCGGGGAACCAGGTTGTGCGGATGGTCAGGGATGTGGCGAGGGACGGACGGGTCACCGCGACGCTCCATGCGGCGCTGGGCCGCGCGACCAGAGACCGGGGGGCGTCGTTCGCCCTTCCAAGGCTTGAGGTCACAGTGGAGGGAGTCCCATGGATGAGAGTCGGATCGCTGTCAGCGAGCGGGCCAGATGACACCGTCTATGTAGTGGCGGATGTAGGAGACGTCTCCTACGTCACCTTCGGGGACGGAAAGACCGGCGCCCGGCCTGAGGAGGGCTCGAGGATAGTGGCCAGCTACAGGTTCGGCGATGGCGAAGACGCGCCGGAAGCCCACAAACGTGGCAGGTCGGCCAAACGGGGAACCAAGTAACCCGCTTTCGCCAAGGCCGGTCTGATTCTCTGCTGTTCCGGGCTAGGACGCCCGGTCACTGCCCCCAGGCAGTGTAGAGCTGGTCTATGCCCGTCTGGAAGGTCAGCGCGAAGTTGTTCACCGCCTGGCTGGCCGCCTTCACCTTTTCCTTCTCGGCGACCCACTTGGACAGCGAGTCGACCATGCGGCTGAGGTTCTTGTCACCAGGGATGTCGTTGCGGAACTGGAAGAACATGTACGGGGGAGCTGCCGCGGTTGCGCCGGAGTCTGTCTGCCCCTTCCCAGCACCGGCCGGAGTGCTGTCGGAGCCCGGCTGCGCTTTCCCAGCGCTGGTCGCTACATTCCTCGTCAGGAAGAGAGTCTGAAGGTACGACACATCCCCGTGCGTCTCGGGACCCTCCCAGTCCAGGGCCCGCTCTGCGGCCCTGTACGCGTCGTGGACGGTGTTCTGCTCCGCGGTGGAGGAGAGCAGGATCAGACCGCCTGCTTCCAGGATGAACTTCATCCGGTAGCCATAGTAGACCATGATGTAGTAGAGCAGCGCCTGGATGTCCTCGGGTCCCACAACGCCGTTCCTAGTGAGGCTCTCGAGCTTTCCCTGAAGTATCTGCGCGGAGTTTACCCACGGGCTGTAGTACTTCTGGACCAGCGGCGAGATCATGGTCACTTTCTTGTCGACGTTTGCCGAGGTCTGCTGGAAGTACGACGATACTTCTTTGTAGACGGCGGAGAATATGGTACCCATGGCCGTTAGGAGCCCGCCCGCGATCGCCGCCTGGATGGCCGCGGGTGTGGCCCCCGTGACAGTCCTGTCGAGCAGGAAGATTGCGAGCGAGGGCGGCACCACGCCCAGCACCACAAGGGCGGCCAGTCTGGATCTTCGCGTGAACTTCATTTCTTCCCCGCTGGGTCGCCGTCGGTTGCCGTGATAATAAGCAGTCTGCACAACCCCGTAGCCCCTGGCAGGCGGGAGACCCCGCCGTCGTCCGGCGCGACCATGTTAGTCCAATCCGGAGGGCTTCGGTTCTCCCTCGTTATTCCTTTAAGCATTATATTCTGATGTGCATATTCTCGTCACGACTCGTTAAATGGGTGCACCACAGACCCGAGCCCATGCCTACAAAGAGACTGGACACCTTGGCGGTCCACGCAGGTCAGGAAGCCCCTGACCCGACGACCGGGGCGAGAGCTGTCCCAATCTACCAGACGACATCGTACGTCTTCAAGAGCACAGAGCACGCGGCGAACCTTTTCGCCCTGAAGGAGTTCGGGAACATCTACACCCGCATCATGAACCCGACGACCGACGTCTTCGAAAGACGGGTCGCGGCCCTCGAGGGCGGCTCGGGCGCGCTCGCGGTCGCTTCCGGGCAGGCGGCCCAGACGCTCGCCCTGCTCTCGATCACCCAGGTGGGCGACGAGATAGTCTCCGCCAACAACCTTTACGGCGGGACGTACCAGCTCTTCCACTACACCTTCCCCAAGCTCGGGCGCAAGGTGAAGTTCGTGGACTCGACCAAGCCGGACGAGTTCAAGAAGGCCATCAACTCGAAGACCAGGGCGGTATACGCCGAGACCATCGGCAACCCGAAGCTGGACGTGCCCGACTTCGAGGCCATAGCCAAGGTCGCGCACGACGCCGCCATCCCATTCGTCGTCGACAACACCGTGGGAGTGGGCATCGTGAGGCCGATCGACTACGGTGCCGACATCCTGGTGACCTCCGCGACCAAGTACATCGGCGGCCACGGGACCTCCATAGGCGGGATAATCGTCGACGGGGGCAAGTTCGACTACGGCCGCGGCAAGTTCCCGGAGTTCACCGAGCCTGACCCATCCTACCACGGGCTGAAGTTCTGGGACGTCTTCGGGAACTTCCCGGGGCTGGGCAACGTGGCCTTCATAATCAAGACGAGGGTCCAGCTCCTGAGGGACCTCGGGCCGACACTGAGCCCGTTCAACTCGTTCCTCTTCCTCCAGGGCCTCGAGACCCTCCCGCTGAGACAGCGGAAGCACTCCGAGAACGCGCTCAAGGTCGCCAGGTTCCTACAGGCGCACCCTTCGGTGAGCTGGGTGAACTACCCAGGTCTGGAGGAGCATCCCAGCCACAAGCTCGCGACGAAGTACCTTGGAAACAACTACGGGGGCCTGGTCGGCTTCGGGATCAAGGGAGGGCTGGAGTCCGGGAAGAAGTTCATCAACTCGGTGAAGCTCTTCTCCCACCTCGCCAACATCGGCGACTCCAAGAGCCTGGTGATACACCCGGCCTCGACGACGCACCAGCAGCTCACCGCCGCAGAACAGGCGGAGACCGGTGTCTCGGCCGACTACATCCGGCTCTCGGTCGGGATCGAGGACTTCGAGGACATCAAGGAAGACATCGACCAGGCGCTGAAGGCTGCGGTCAA
Source organism: Candidatus Gagatemarchaeum stordalenia (assembly GCA_003164815.1). GTDB lineage: Archaea > Thermoproteota > Nitrososphaeria > Nitrososphaerales > Gagatemarchaeaceae > Gagatemarchaeum > Gagatemarchaeum stordalenia. Next base: position 11,148 of record PLUF01000100.1, on the reverse strand, counting down.
GTGAGCCGGGAGAGAAGGCCGGCAGCGACTCGACCAGGAGCCTCGGCGTCCATCCCCGTGGAGACGATGTGAGTTGACAGCCGGCGGCGGCAGCGTGGGCCCCGTGGAGACGAGGTTCTTCACCTTCGCAGAGCCACCCACGGGGCTGCCGCTCGAGTGCGGAAGGAGCCTCGGGCCTGTCACGCTGGCCTACGAGACCTACGGTAGTCTCAACCCGGAACGGTCGAACGCCGTCCTCGTCCTCCACGCCCTCTCTGGGGACGCGCACGCGGCCGGCCTCCACGATGGGGAGAAGACCCCTGGATGGTGGGACGACATGATAGGGCCGGGCAAGGGCCTTGATACCGAGAAGTATTTCGTAATCTGCTCCAACGTGCTCGGGGGCTGCAAGGGGTCCACCGGGCCCGCCTCGACCAACCCCAGGACCGGAAGACCCTACGGCCTCGAGCTCCCGGTCCTGACGATCAAGGACATGGTGGACGCCCAGAGCCGGCTCGTCGAGAGTCTAGGGATCAAGAAGCTCCTCGCCGTGGTCGGCGGATCGATGGGGGGGATGCAGGTCCTCCAGTGGATGGTCTCCTATCCCGACAGGATCCGCGCCGCCATCCCGATAGCGACGACGCTGAAGCACGCCCCTCAGCAGATCGCCTTCGACGAGGTCGGGAGGCAGGCGATCATGGCGGACAGCAACTGGAAGGAGGGCGAATACTACGGGGGTCCTCTCCCGTCGAAGGGCCTCGCAGTCGCGAGGATGGTCGGGCACATCACCTACATGAGCGACGCGTCGATGGCCGAGAAGTTCGGTCGGCGCCTCAAGTCTGAGGGAGAGCCCGGCAAGTTCGGGACCGATTTCGAGGTCGAGGGGTACCTGAGGTACAGGGGAGACAGCTTCGTGAAGAGGTTCGACGCGAACTCCTATCTCTACATTACCAAGGCGATGGACAACTTCGATCTGCTGGCCGAGCGGCGGCTCGCGGAGGTCTTTAGGGGGCTCAGGGCGCGGGTCCTCGTGATAGCGTTCAAGTCCGACTGGCTCTATCCCGCGTACCAGTCCAAGGAGATAGTGAAGGCCTGCAAGCTGGCCGGGGTGGACGCGAGCTACTGCGAGATCGACTCGACCTACGGCCACGACGCGTTCCTACTGGAGGTCGAGGAGGAGACCCATCTCATCCAGCACTTCCTGAGGACGGCCACCGAGAACGGCCACGGAGCACGCGAAGGGGAGCGAGTGTCCGACGAGATTAGAGCACAGAATCATACTTGACTGGGTCGACCCTGAGTCGACCGTCCTGGAGCTCGGCTGCGGCGGCGGGTCGCTCCTCGCCGCGCTCTCCGCCGAGAAGCGCGTGCGCGCCCAGGGCATCGAGATCGACGCCAAGGCGGTGCTCGAGTGCGTGGAGAAGGGCCTCAGCGTCTTCCAGGAGGACTTCGAGGGCGGCCTCTCAGGGTATCCCGACGGGTCGTTCGACTATCTGATCCTCGACCAGAGTCTGCAGCAGGTGAGGAAGCCCGACCAGATACTGAAGGAGGCTCTGAGGGTGGGCAGGCGGATCATCGTGAACATCCCGAACTTCGCATCCTACTCGGTGAGGATGCAGATCCTCTTCGGAGGCAAGGTCCCGGTGACCCCGGCGCTCCCGCACGAGTGGTACGACACGCCCAACCTCCACTTCCTGTCCATCTCGGACTTCATCGACTACTGCCGGATGAGAGGCTTCGCCATCGAGAGCTCAGCCTTCGTGAGGAAGGACAAGCGGGTGAAGTTCCGCCCGAACCTGATGGCGGACCTCGGGATCTTCCTGATTTCACAACGGGGCCGCCCGCAGACTGGTCAACTCCCTCCCGGCTCGCCTTGACACTGCCACCTTCGATTCTGCCCGCGTCCAGCTAGACCCCTCGTCCGACAGAGCTCAGGTGCAGCTTAAATCCCCAAACCGGGGCGCCATAGGGCAATGAAAGCTCTGGTCTGGAAAGGCCCGTCACTCATGGAGATCGAGGAAAGTCCGAGACCTCTCCCGGGTGCGGGGCAGGTGCTTCTGGCGGTCGAAGACTCGGGGATCTGCGGGTCCGAGATCGGCGCGTTCCTCGGGCACAACGAACTGCGGAGACCCCCGCTCATAATGGGACACGAGTTCTCTGGCGTTGTCGTCGAGGAGGGTCCGGACGTCCCGAAGGAGTGGGATGGCCAGCTCGTCGCGGTGAACCCTATTCTCTCGTGCGGGCAGTGCAGGTCCTGCAGGAAGGGACTTCGCCAGCTCTGCGCCTCCCGGAAGATTATCGGCGTAGACTTCCCAGGGTCGTACGCAGAGTACGTGGCGGTGCCGGTCGGTGCATGCTTCAAGATCAAGGACCCGCTGGTGGGGTCGCTCGTGGAACCGCTCGCCTGCGGAGTGAGGGCGGCTAGCCTGGCTCAGATAGAGGCCGGCGATTCGGTGATGGTCATCGGCGCTGGGACGATTGGACTCATGGCCGCGAGGGTCGCAAAGTCGAAGGGCGCCTCCAGCGTCATGGTCGTGGACACTAACTCGACCCGCCTCCGCTGGGCCTCGAACTGGGGCGCCACCTCAGTGATGAACCCAAAGACAGAGGATGTCCTGGCCCTGGTCAAGGCGTCGTCCTCGGGAGAAGGCGTGGACAGCGTCATCGACGCTGTAGGTTCCTCCCAGACGAGGGCGCAGGCGGTGGCGGCAGTGCGCAGAGGTGGAAGGGCCGTCCTGATTGGGCTGCACGAGAACGCGACCAGCCTCCCGGGCAACGAGATCGTCAGATTCGAGAAGCAGCTTATCGGGTCGTTCTCCTACTCGGACGAGGACTTTCGGCGAGCTGTGGTGCTGGCAGACGGCGGGTTCCTCGAGACCTCGAGCGGCTGGCTCGACATCAGGGGACTGGATACTGGCCAGGCGTCTTTCACAGAGCAGTCGCTTGGGTCGGCCCCGTTCTCGAAGATAATTCTGCGTTCGAGATCCGCTTAGAGTTCCCGCAGGCCGAGCGACTCGATGAACGACTTCGTGTCCTCGAAGGTCGGCTGGCCGCGATAGCTGTGCCTGCTCGGGGGACGGCAGTAGACCCAGGACGACCCCGCCAGGACGGAGAGCAGACGCTGCGAGGCTGACTCCGGGCCCACGTTCATCAGCGTGAAGGGGATCAGGGCTTTCCGATTCAGGGAGAATGCGCACGCCAGCAGCTCGAAGACATCCTCCTTTCGCGGCGTCTGAGAGACCAGCTTGGCGAACTGGCCCCCTCTCCCTGCGACTGCGTGGACTAGCTCGAGGGCGTCGGCCTCTCGGAGGACGCTCTGGGTGTGGCAGGACATGACCACTTCCGCCCCCGCGTCCCTGATCTCGGATGCGAGATCGGACTGCATCCTTACGGCGCCGCGGTCCGTCGAGAACTCGACGGGCCTTCCCCGCGGTCCCGCGCGGACCTGGCCTCCGGTGGCTCTGCGCCTAGCTTCCACCGCCTGCTCCGGCTGGAACATGTCGAGTTCGAAATCCGCCGCTGACGCCCCCAGGGCGACCGCGCGCTTCAACGCGTCCGCCCTCGACTTATCGCTGACCATGGGAAGCTTGGTGTATCCGTAGACTGTCATGAAGTCCGACCTCCGGTAGGTTGCTATGCAGGGCCTCGGCGTCGAATGAAAGATGTCGCCGATGAGGGCCGGGTCGAGCTGAGGGAGGTTGATCTCGAACGAATGGGCCACCGGTTCGAACCTGTCGATTACCCTGAGGCAGCCCTTGACCGACGGTTCGCTCACCACCAGACACATGAACGGCACGTCGAGCCCTGAAAGTTTCAAACGAGACCGTGTGTCCATGATGACAAGGCGGAAGCCATTCGTGAGGGGGTGGAGAGGGACCTCTTAAGCTCGTGAGGGCGCCAGACGGCTGCGATGACCGTCAGAAGTCGACCGGGAACTTTGAGATCTTCTCCGGGCCGTTCTTGGTGACGAGGTAGCAGTCCTCCACCCGCACGCCGCCGATGCCCTTCCTGTACGTCCCCGGCTCTATCACACAGACATCGCCCTCGCCGATAGTGTCTCCCGAGGCGCGGAATATCCACGGCCTCTCCTGTGCGTCGAGGCCGATTCCGTGACCCGAGTGGTGTATCATCCTGTCGTACCCCTCTTCGGTGAGGATCCTGTCCACGGCCTCGTGTATCCCCTTTGCGCGCGACCCCGGGATAAGCATCCGCGCGGCCTTCTCCTTTGCTCTTATCACCGTCCCGTGCGCCCGCGCCTGTTTCGGGCTCGGCTTACCCACGACGAAGGTCCTCGCCAGGTCGGACCAGTAGCCGCCGGACGCCGCTTGAAGGTCCAGCACGACCGTGTCCCCCTCTCTCAGCTTCCGCGCGGTCGCCGGACCCCCGACCTCCAGCGATCTCTCGCCCGAAACCACGTCGCCAGTCACCCACCCGTAGGGTCCGAACTTCTCAAAGGCGGCGTAGTTCATCTCTCGGTATAGATCGAGCTCGGACCTCCCTGGCCGGACGTTCTCCTTCGCGATGCCGAAAGCGAAGTCTATCATGCGTGTCGCCTCCCTCAGGTGCGAGATTTCGTCGCTACCCTTGCTCCGTCGCATCTCCATGAGAATCTCGGAGACTCCGACTATGGCTGAAGTCGGATACGACCTCTCGACGGCGCTCCGGTACCCCGCGGCCAGGTTCCAGTCCTCTATACCTATCCTCTCGGGCCTCCCCGTCGTGGCGAATCCGAGCCATCGGCCGATCTCCTTCCAAAGGTCCGGGGCGTAGGCGACCATGCGCACGTCTAGGTCGTAGTCGGGGTAGGTGGAGATGCCTCCGTCGAACCCTCCGGTTAGCGGGAACTTCTCGCCGGTAAACGGGTTCCCTGTCTCGGACGATCCGAGGAACAACGAACTGGCGCCGTCGGCGGACACGGCCAGGAACGAGGTCGAGCGCTGGCCCTTATTCAGGGTCGTGTACATGTCCATATTGGTCGGCAGACCCGTCAGGTAGAAGATGTGCCGAGGGTTCGAGATCAGCGCCAGACCCACGCCTTTCTTTCGCAGCGTCCTAGAGAAATCGAGCCTCCTGCCTTCCGGCGTGTCCCTTTTGGGCATGGTCTTCACCTCGGCGAGGTTTGGGATAAAGCCCTTTGGCCGAGGCGGGGAGGTTCTCAGCTGCGCGGACCCGTCGGTGGCTTTGCCCCCTCTGCGCGCGTCCGCGCCTCTCTGCCGCGGAATATGGAGAGGAGCAGGGCCACAGCGAGGAGGGCGACGGATGCCATGAGTGCCGAGTGCATCCCCTGGATGAACGCCGCCGAGAGGGTCCCCGAGATCTTGCCGACGCCCAGGAAGATGGAGAATGCCATCTGGCGGGAGATGGAGAGGGAGGCGATCATGAGTGCCATCGCGAAGCTGCTGACCATCCCGATGTTCGAGAACGTCCGGAGCAGGCCCGAGGCTACGCCGTAGGCGTTCCGCGGCGCGCTGGCCATGACCGCACTGTTGTTGGCGGGGAAGAAGGAGCTCGAACCGGCCCCCGAGACGACCGATCCTAGGATGACCACGTCAAGAGAGGAGTTGAGCGCGAGAGTGGAGTAGACCAAGATGCCGAGGATCTGGAGGGTGAGACCGATCGACGCCACCACCCGGGCGCCGAACTTGTCTGCGGACCTACCTGCGAAGGGCGCGATGATGGCGCCCAGGACGTAACCCGGGACCAGGAGCAGAGACGCGTTGAAGGGTGATAGCCCCCGAGGCCCCTGGAGGTACATTATCACCAGGAAGAGCACCGCGAAGCTCGCTAGGGCCTGGAAGAAGGCGGCGAAGACGGACGCGGTGAGGACGCGCTGACGGAGGAGCCCGAAGTCGATCATGGGCGAGGTCGCGCGGTTCTCGTAGAGCACGAACCCCGCTACCGTGGCGAACCCGACGACCAGCTCGGCCGCGTACATCGTCGACCATCCCGACCCTGTGATGTTGGTGAGCCCGAGCAGCACGAGGAAGAGGCCGGCTCCGAGCAGGCCCATCCCGACGAAGTCGATCTTCGCCTTTATCTTCGGTGACCGCTCCTTCAGCACGTAGAACCCCACGGCCGTGGCCACTATCCCGATTGGCAGGTTGATGAAGAAGATGTACCGCCAGTTGAGGAACGTGACGAAGGCGCCCCCCACCAGTATGCCGAGGATGGCCCCGACGGACCAGCCGACCCCGGTGAATCCGTACGCCTTGCCCCGCTCGTTCGCGGGAAAAGTGTCGGCTATCACCGCCCCGCTGTTCGAGGATATCAGGGCCCCGCCGGCGCCCTGGATGACCCGACACGCTATCAGCTCAGGTCCTGTCGCGGAGATTCCTGACAGGAGGGAGCCGAAGGTGAAGACGGCGAATCCCAGGTTGTACATCCTCGCCCTCCCGTACATGTCGCCGAGCCTGCCGACCTGGGTGCCGAAGATCGTGATCACGAGGAGGTAGGACATTATCACCCAGATCATGCTGACGATGTCAGAGTGGAGGTCCTGCATCATCACCGGAAGCCCGAGCACGACGGCGGTCGTGTCGATGGCGCTCATCATCACCCCGGTCATCACGATCGCGAGCACCATGGCGCGATAGCGCCCGTCGGCTGCCTGGGTGGTCATGTCAAGCACTTCGGCGTCTACGTCTGCGCGGTCTTGGTTCCCTTCGGGACGTAGTCGAAGAACTTCTCTACGGTCTTCCCGGATGTCCATTCAGACCTGAGTCTGGTTCGCTTCTCGACCCTGCGCATCTCAGAGAGCAGATTGCGGTTCAGGTCCCGGGCGCTCTCTCCCTCGAGCTCGCCCTTTACCTCAAACTCTCCGTCGACGGACGTTATCTTGCAGCGCTCACCAACCACCCGCTCGAGGACCCGCTTGACCGCAGGCGGGTTGTTGCTGCTCACGCGCGCTGAAAGTCCGAACTTCTTTCCCACCGGGGCCATCGCCCCCAGCGAGCCGCTGTTCTATTAATAGATGGCAGCTCGCAGCGTGGACTGGTCTCCCCTTACGACCGTCCGCGGCGTCGCTCAGGGCTCTGCCCGAAGGTCTTCCGGCTCCAGGGGAGTCTTCCGCAACCGCCTCCCGAGGAGCTTCTCTATCGACCTGACCAGCGCTGGGGGGACGCCCACCGTAGGCGCCTCGCCCACCCCCTTGACCTTCTGAGGAAGCGAGGCCGGCTGCACGACAGTGATCACCTTCACGGAGGGCATCAAGACGGAGTGGATTGGGCCGGCGTCCGCCAGCGCCCCCACCAGCGGCTGGCCGTCCTTGCTGTAGGCCGACGTCTCGTAGAGGACCTGGCCGATCCCCTGCGCCGATCCGCCGATGATCTGGCTCTGGACCATGTACGGACTGAGGATGCGCCCGGCGTCGTAGTATGCTATGCACTCCTCCGCCCTTGCCTCCCCTGTCTCCCTGTCGAGCGATGCCCTCACGAGGTTGGCGCCGAAGGAGTTGGCCTGCTCTGTCTCGCGGTGGAAGACCGTGACGTCGAACTCGTGCTTCAGCAAATCGTCAGGGGTGTGGTCGCCCAGCTTCAGCTGCGCCTGCTCCCTTATCCTCGCCGCGGCCTCGACGAGGGCGCCGGTAGCGACGATCGCGGTCCTGCTCCCCCAGCTCCCTATTCCCTGGTCGAGCTCGTCGGTGTCCCCCGGTTGGAGCTCCACGGCTTCCTTCGGGACGCCGAGCTCCTCGGAGAGGATCACCTTCGGAATGACCTCGAAGTCCTGACCTCCCTCGCTGCCTCCCAGCCAGACCTTCACCCTCCCTCCCTTTATCGCGATCCTGCAGGACTCGCCCGGCTGCACGGCCGACGAGAGCACGAAGCTGGAGAATCCGACATTCGCTTCGGCGCGACTCGCGTAGCCGAGCTCTTTCACGGCCGCCTTCAGGAAAGGCTCGAACGCATCGATCTTCAGACCGAGCGGGGAGACGAACGGTTTCGGGCTCACGTTTCTCATCCTCACCTCGACGGGGTCGAGCTTCAGCTCGTCCGCGAGCAAGTCCATCATCCTCTCGTAGAAGAACGCGACCTCGGGCCTCCCCTGTCCCCTATAGGGCCCGTAGGGTGCCTTGTTGGTGTAGACCGACGCGGCGGTCACGAAGGCCCTCTCGATGGCGTAAGGACCGGTGAGCTGCGAGCTCATGAACCTTGGGGCGAAGACGGCGATGCCCTGGGCGAAGGCGCCGCTGTCGATCAGGAAGTCCCCCTTCAGCCCGAGGACGCGACCGCTCCGGTCCGCATAGAGCTTCACCTTCCCCCTCGCCCCTCTGCCCTGGCCCGTGACCTGGAGGTGCTCCGACCTGGTCTCTATCCACTTTACGGGGAGACGAGTCTTCATCGAGACGTAACAGGCGGCCGCATACTCCGGATAGAAGCCGCTCTTGCACCCGAAGGCCCCTCCAGTGTCGACCTGGATGACCCTCACAGACTCCCGCGGGAGCTTCATGGCGCTGCATATGCCGCCCTTCCACGAATGGACGGACTGGGTCGAGGCCCAGACGGTGAGCCTCGAGCCGTCATAGTGGGCGACGAGCCCTCTGGTCTCCATCGGGTTGGGGCAGATCCTCTCGTTGACGAACTCGTCCTCGAGGATGACGGGTGCCGGGATATCGAAATCCGCGCCCGACTGGACGCTGTTCACGATGTTCGTCTTCATGCCGGGGTGGATTGGCTCGAAGGACGACGCCCGCTCCGGGTCTACCAGTGGACTGAGGGGGTCGTAGTCCACCTCCACCTCTTCCACAAGGTCCTCGGCCCTGTACGGGTCAGCGTCGTAGACTGCGGCGACGGGCTGGCCCACGTAGCTGACGTATTCTGAGGCGAGCGCGGGGAACGGCGCAGTCGGAGGGCCGCCTCCCCAAGCTCCCTCTCCGACGGCAGTCAGGTTAGCCTTGAACTCCGAACCGCCTATCCCTCCTCTCAACTTCGTGATTCTGGCCCTCGCGTGCGGGCTCCTGACGAGCTTCAGGTGGAGCATCCCCTCGATTCGGAGGTCCTCGATGAACCTCCCCCTGCCGGCGACGAATCGGGAACCTTCCGGCAGTCCTGGCGTCCCGCCAAGAGTCTGAGTTGCCGTGGTTCGAGTGGTTCTCTTGCTCAAATCCGTCTTCCTCCGGGAGCCGCCTTCTACTTAAGGAGGGACACGATTCCTCGTATTGAGACCAGTCCGAGCCCTCCAGTTATTCCGGCGAGGGAAGATCATTCCTCCGCCCAAGGCGGGAGTCGCCCCTCCCAAGAATCCGACTTCAAACCGATTTTTCGGGAGGCGTCGTCGTAGCCGCGGCAGCGGCCCGCGAGCGGGAGCGCGAACGCCTGACCGAGTACTCTGCGATGCCGAGGTTCAAGAGCAGGAATGCCCCCGAGAGGATCTTGTGGACCACGCCGCTCCACGACCAATATCCGACCACAAAGAGCGGCAGGTACTCTACGAAGAACAGGCCGAAGAATATCGGAGCAGCGACCGTAAGGTAAAGGTTGGCATCGGACCTAGGAGGTCGCTGCGGCTTCAGTTCCTCTGCGTCGGGGGCGCTGGCCAATCCTCTCGCGTGAGGAGGGGCCGAGATATAACCAGGACGATGAAACTGCGGGCCCATCAAGACGGTGCCCGCGGCCGTCTCCCTGGGCCAGTACGGTTGAGCTCGAGGCAGAGCAGGTAGACCGCGATAACAGCCAAGCAACCGCCGATGGCGACGTCGACGATCCGCACCAGCGCGAACCGCCAGTCCCCGGGATAGATTATGTCCAGAAGTATGATCAAGAACGGGGTGACGAGTGCCTGGAAGAGCACCTGATTCACGAACCTGGTGGCGTTCATCGCGAAGGTGAACAGGAAGAGCAGCACGATGAGGACGTCGACACCACTAACCCCCAGAGTCACGACCGCCGCGATCACTGCGCCGACGGCCGTCCCAACGACGATGGTGACGGTGGAATTGACCGTGGGTCCGAGGCCGGCCCTTATCGAGATTATCACCGTGATCATGATCCAGATGTCCCTAGGAAGGCTCAGTGACAGGCCTATTGCTAGGCCGATGGCCGCGGCCACCGCGGTAACCAGCGATTGGCGGAAGACCTCCGAGTGCACTGACATGTCGCTGAAGAAGGGATGGAGGTGTCGCAGATCGTGCGTCATCCCCCGGGTTCCCATCACTCCGTCGGTGGGAGTTCGCCCCCACCGCTGGATAGCGACCCCGCAGAATGCCCAGAGGTCCCCAGCCATGGAAGTCCAGAACCTCTCGGTCGCGCCCGAGACCGAGGCTCCCGGCAGCCCCACCCCCACGACGAAGACGAGGGACGTGATTATCGCCACCTGGGCCCAGGATGTGTAGGTCTTCATCATCAGGAAGACGAAGACTCCGAGCCCGACAACGGGGATTGCGAGGAGCCCGGTGGAACCTGTGAGGGTCCCGAGGGCGAACGCCGATGGCTCGATCAGGCATGCTGCGGCGAGTATCTTCAGCCGGGTGGCGTTTGGACCGCCCCCCTCTGTGCTCGTCAGGAAGTTAGCCCCTATGGTCGCGAAGAGTCCCTGAAAGAGGAAGCCTGTCGCCACGCCGACTAGCGCGGGGGTGATTACGAAGGCTGCGGCCCTGAGGCCGGTCAGGTTGTCAAGGCGCGACAGGTCCACTCGGGTGATGTCGTGGAGCAGCTCCCTCCTCCAGCGGGTCGCGTCCCGCGCGGGCTCGCCCATGAAGCAGACTCTAACAACCTTCCAGTTATTAATCGAACCACTCGTCTGTCCGCCCTTCCGTCAGGCTTCGGGTCGTCGGCCCGTTGGGACCGTCGGTTGTGGGTTCTAGGCTCTGCCTTCCGCGACCAGCTCGATCTTGACGAAGATTCCGTTCTCCAGGCCGGTCTGGATGACCGTCCTTGCAGGTGGGTTTGCTCCGAAGAACTCGTTCCAGATCGGGTTGAGGTACTGCTCGCAGTCCGGCATGTACGCGAGGTACACCGTCGCCTTCACGACCGTATCGAGGCCTGCCCCAGCCTCCTCCAGGGTCGCCTGCAGCTTCCTCATGATGTCCCTGATCTGCATTGGAACGTCTCCGGCCTTTCCAGACACACCTCCGGTGTAGACCGTGGTGCCTATCTTCCTGAAGTCTGCAACCTTTGGCTGGTTCAACCCATCGCATCTCCGCAGGTTCCTACTCAAAAGTGTATGCGTGCCGGC
>PLUF01000059.1 GCA_003164815.1 Candidatus Gagatemarchaeum stordalenia | reverse complement strand
TCTCTAGGTGGACTCGAGGGCTAATCTTCCGAGGATGACCGCCACGACGCGAGTTGGCTACTCATGTTGCATAAAAGTATAATACATATATAGTATTTTGGTGTTATGAAACACATTGAAGCAGACGTTTGACAAGCTCACCTTCACAAGGTCTGAAGTATCGGCGTTCAGAGAAATCTCCAAGCGGTCGCTGTCCATCACCGAACTCGCTGCAGATATGGGAAGATCGACGGCGTTGGCCAGCCACATCGTCAAATCGCTCCAAGGCAAGGGACTCGTGGAGACCCGGAAGATGGGCATGCGGACGGTCGCCTCCGTCGCCCGGAGCAGCCATGCGCAGCTTCTCTCGGACCTGCTCAGGAGCGAGCCAAGCGTGCCCTGGGAAGAGCTCCTTTCGTACTCGGCGATGGTGCTGCTCCTGGACAAGTTCGAAGGTCTGAACCTCCGCGACGTCTCGAGGTCGACGAGATGGAGGGCGATGCGGAACCTTGCGGCGCACGGGATTCTCTCCGACGCCTCTCTGGTCGCTTCGAACGCCGGGGTAAGGCGCTTTCTCGACTCCTACGCCGAGTACGTCAGCAGGGTCTTCGCCTCGCAGGTCTTGCCTCCTGATGCCGTGGTCATATGGAGCGGCGGTTACAGGTACCTGTTCAGGGTCGAGAGGCGCGACGAGCTCAAGGGAGATTTCACCAGGACCGCGGTCTCGGCTTTACCCTCGTACGGAATCCAGCTCGTCACCAAGGACGAATACTACTTCTACGCCAAAGGGGTCCGCAGCCTTACCCTCGAGGATGTCCTCATCCACACCCTGCTCATAGATCAGACGAGCCAGACCTACGCGACCTATGCACTGCTGGCCATATTCAAGAACCGGGGCACGGTGGATTTCGATTCGCTCGTTGAAAAGGCCGAGGCCTACGGAATCAGGCGGTATGCCGAGTCGATCAAGGGATACGTCGACTCCAAGGGCGCGTCCCGGGTCAGCCCTCTACCGCGGTGGGCCGATCTCAGGGAGCAGGCCTCGGTGTATGGTGTCGATCTATGACCCAGAGAAGGGAGTTCAGCCTCGGCTACATAGAAAGTGAGCTCGCCAGCCTGGACTCAGGGCTCGCAGGCCCTCTGGACGTCTACGTTGCCGGAGGTTTCGTCATGGCCCGCCGCGGCCTGAAGCCTGGGACGAAGGACATCGACGTGGTCTTGGAGGACAGGCCGCGGTTCAGGAACCTCGTGAAGCTCTTGCTGCGCCACGGGTACCGCGAACTCGCCGTAGACGTGCTCCCTTCAGCGTACGTGAACCTCTTCGCCTCCGCGATACTTGAGAACGGCGACGGGTTCAGGTGGGACGTCTTCGAGAGGGTGGTGGCCGACAAGCTCGCCCTGACCGAGACCATGAAGTCACGGGCGACGCCCTCGTACAAGAAGAAGAAGCTGACGTTGTTCCTTCTGTCGAAGGAAGACGTCTTCCTGATGAAATCGGTGACGGACAGGGACCGCGACCTGGAGGACATGTTCCTGCTCGCCCGGTCGGGGCTCGACTATGACGCGGTCTTCGAGGAGTGTCTCGTCCAGTCCGAGCTGACGGACCGCGTCTGGGAGAGCGGCCTCTACGAGAGGTGCGAGGAGCTGGACGAGCGCTACGGAGTCAGGGTCCCGTTCATGAACAAGCTGAGGAGGGTGGCCGACGAGAAGGCGGTGATGCACGTGCTGACCAACCTCATCAAAGGAGGGCTGGACTCGGAGAGCGCGCTGGTCGCGGCTTCCAAGGGCAAGCTCAGGCCGAGCGACGTCTCATTCGGACTTAAGGCACTGTTGCGAAGGAGAAGGATCGAGGCGGCGAGCAGCGGAAAGATCAGGCTGCTTCGGGGACGCACCAAAGCCGGCAGCAGGAAGGCCGGAAGAATCGTCAGGGAAGACACAGAGGCAGGACACCGCCAATGACGCTCAGTAGGTCATGAGCCCCTTCTGCTCGAGCGTCGCGTGCAGGCTTTCCACGGCCCGGTAGACCTCGCCCTCCCTCTTCGCCCCGGTGCAGACGAGCTTCCCGGATGAGAAGATGAGTATCACGGTCTTGGGGTCCGCCATCCTGTGGATGATGCCCGGGAACTGCTCGGGCTCGTACATGGACTTCGGCAGCTGCGTGGCCGCCTCCTCCAGGTCGATCTTCCCCCCGAGGTTCGCCGACGCCACGATGTTCTGTATCGTCACCTCTGCCTCGCCCTTGACGGGGACGCCGCCCTCCCTCAGCCTCCGGACGACGTCCTTCACGGCCCTCCTCGCCAGTCCCTCCGACTTGGCGCCCGTGCAGACCATCTTCCCGGAGCTGAAGATCAGGGTCGCCGTCTTCGGGTCCTTCAGCCTGAAGACCAGCCCGGGGAAGACGCCGGGGTGATACTCAACGTCGAGGAAGTTCTTGGTGATAGCGTTAAGGTCGAACCTCTGGTCCACCGAGGCGGACGCGACGACGTTCTGGATGCTGACGGTCGCTCTGGTCTGGGGCACTCCCGTTGCGTGAAAACTTGGCCCCATAGGTCTTGCGCATGGGGCAGGGCTTTCCTGGGGCCCGTATGACGTGGACTCCTAAACTGGCAGGAATGGCAGTCGTCCCGTTCGGCTAGGGACGTCCCGAGCGCACATCGGCAGGCTCCGTCGACTTCTCGGCCGGACGGGCTGCAAAAATCGTTCAAAAAAAAGAGAGGTGGATATGAATTCAGCTGGAACTAATCTCAGAGGAGTCGCGCTATGATGCAGCTCGGTGCGTGGAGCTTCTCAAAGCTGGGTGTAGGACAGCACTTGAGCCACTCGAGATATGAATCCTAGGCGCCGATCCTGACGCCACAACTCCGACAGAAGGCCGAACCAAGACCCAAACGAGTGCCGCATCTGACGCAGTAGCTCGAAGGTACACCTTCGCTTCGCGTGGGAAGGTCGTATCCGGCTACCTCCCTGAACTTGGCCCGAAAGACCCAGTCCAGGTTGCTCATGTTGTTCGGGTAGATGCTGATGAACTTGATGTGGTTCCGGTGATACTTTGCCGTCTTCCACTTCATCGACCGCTCGTACCGGGACCGCACGCGGGAATCCTCGACGCCCAGCACCCCCCAGTACTCGACGTAGATCCCGTAGTCGGGAAGGTAGAAGTCGGGCCTGCTTATCCTGCGGCTGTTCCGCCTGTTCATCGCGTCCTCCTCGTACACGTACCTGATGCTGTTCCGGTGGAAGTAGTCAGCTATCGTCCTCTCCGAGTTGCTCCGGACCGTTTCGCCGCGCT
>PLUF01000033.1:1823-21989 GCA_003164815.1 Candidatus Gagatemarchaeum stordalenia | reverse complement strand
GCTTAGACCGTCGCCCTCCGGAGCACGCGCTGATTCCTTTTCAGGCCTGTCAATTCTTAAATATATCTCCCGACTACCTTATGACAATGCAAAGCGGCAACGCTACGACACCGGAAGTTCTTGCAAAAGTAGCGTTGATTGTTTTACTCTAGAGTCTCTCGCTCTAGAGTTCAAGCGAGGGATTTCTAAAAGTGAGTGATAGTTACAATGCCTGAAAAAATGTCCGGCGCGCGGGCCACCGTGGAGGCCCTTGAAAAGGAGAAGGTAGAGTACATCTTCGGCATGCCCGGAGGCGCCAACCTGCCCTTCTACGATGCACTCTGGGACTCCAAGATCAAGCACGTGCTAGTGAGACACGAACAGCTCGGTGCCCACATGGCCGACGCGTACGGCAGGGTCTCCAGGAAGGCCGGGGTCTGCTCAGCCACGTCCGGCCCCGGAGCGACCAACCTGGTCACCGGAATCGCCACGGCCTTCGCGGACTCCTCGCCCGTGGTAGCGATCACGGGGCAGGTCGCCAAGAGCATGACGGGTAAGAGCGGCTTCCAGGAGACCGACGTGGTCGGCGTGCTCACCCCGGTGACGAAGTACACCCTCCAGCCCCTCTCGGCGGCGGAGATACCTTCGGCGGTGAAGAAGAGCTTCTACATAGCGCAGACGGGGAGGCCGGGTCCGGTCCTCCTTGACATACCGAAGGACGTGCAGCAGGAGGAGGCCGAGATTACCTTCCCGGATTCGATCGAGATCAGAGGGTACAGGCCCAGCGTCCCGGTGGACTATCAGGACATCGAGAGGGCTGCAGACATGCTGGTGAAGGCCGACAGGCCGCTCCTCTTCGGAGGAGGAGGGATCCGGATAGCCGACGCCTCGCTCCAGTTCAAGGCGATAGCCGAGTTGCTCGTCGCCCCTGTCATCACGACGCTCCAGGGGAAGGGGACGTTCCCAGAGGACCACCCGCTCTCCGTCGGACCGATTGGGATGCACGGCAGGGCCGAGGCGAACAAGCTCGTGGGCGAGTGCGACGTCCTGCTCGCCGTGGGCGTGAGGTTCTCCGACCGCTCGACCGGGAACTTCAGCGAGTTCGCACCGGACGCCAAGATAATCCACATAGACGCTGACCCGACCGAGTTCAACAAGAACAAGCTGGTCACACTCTGCATCCTCGGGGACGCGAACCGCGTGCTCAGCATGCTCTTCGACGCGCTTGTGAGGCGCATGTCGAAGAGGACCGAGGACAACGCGTGGCTGGCGCGCCTGAACCAGATCCGGGAAGAGATGAAGGGTATCCCCGCCTACAAGGACTCCTACGCGGAGTTGTCGGGACCCAGGATCGTCAAGCTGATGAGGGATATCCTGCCCCCGGAGGCGATCCTCACGACCGGTGTCGGCAGGCACCAGATGTGGTGCGAGATTCATTACCGCGTCATGCGGCCGAGGACCTGGGTTACGTCCACCGGTCTGGGGACCATGGGCTTCGGGTTGCCCGCGGCCATCGGCGCGAAGTTCGCCATGCCCAGCGTCCCGGTCGTGGACTTCGACGGCGACGGGAGCTTCGTAATGACCGAGCAGGCCCTGGCGACGGCCGTCGAGGAGAAGATCCCCGTGGTAGCGATAGTGATGAACGACAGGAGCCTTGGGATGGTCGAGCAGTGGCAGCGGTTGATGTACAACCGCCGCTTCATCGGCATCAGGTTCCAGAACCTGCCTGACTTCGTGAAACTGGCCGATTCGTATGGCGTGCAGGGCACGCGCGTCGGCTCGCTCGACGAGTTCGGCAAGGCGCTGAGAGAGGGCATCAGGGGCGACTCGCCCACGCTCATAGAGGTACCAGTCTCGCATGAAGAGGACGTCTTCCCGTTCATGCCCCCTGGCAAGAGCATCAAGGACACGGTCTACGGGACGTCGAAGGAGATGTCCGTGTTCTGAGGGCATCAAAGGTCCTCTCGGCCCTAGTCGAGAACAAACCAGGCGCCCTCTTCAGGGTGGTTCACCTGGTCAGGCTGATGCGCCTGAACATCGACGGACTCACATGCGGCGAGACCAACGGGGGTGAAGACGTCCGGATCACGATAACGCTCGAAGGCGACGACGCGGCCGTAGAGCACGTAGCCAGGCAGCTGATGAAGGTGATAGACGTCCTCGAGGCCCACACTTACAGCCCGGAGGAGGTCACGGCCAGGGAGCTCGCCCTCGTCAGGATCAACACCGACAAGATGTCGATCGCCGACATACAGAAGATGCAGTCGTGCCGCATAGTCGACTCTTCCCCGCGCTCGGCCGTGGTCGAGGTCGTCGGGAGCGCCACACAGATTGACGACTTCGTCGCCGGCCTCAACGCCAGCGTCCTCGACATCGCAAGGACCGGCGTCGCTGCCCTTCCCAAGGAGGTCCAGACGTGACCTCCGGCCGCCTGATCAGGGTCTTCGATACTACCCTGAGGGACGGCGAGCAGACCCCGGGCGTCTCGCTCACGCCGCAGGAGAAGCTCGAGATAGCCCAGTCCCTGGACCGGCTGGGCGTCGACGTGATAGAGGCGGGTTTCCCGATAACCTCGAAGGGAGAGCAGGAGGCAATCCGCGCGATTGCGAGGTCGGGCCTGAGGGCGGAGGTATGCGGTCTGGCGCGCGCCGAGAAGGCCGACATCGACATCGCCATCGGGTGTGGGATAAACGGGATCCACGTCTTCCTCTCCTCCTCGGACATACACCTCCAGCACCAGATGCACATCACCAGGGAGCGCATGATCGAGCAGTCCACCGAAGCCGTGAGGTACGCGAAGAGCTTCGGCATGAAGGTCGAGTTCTCGGCCATGGACGCCACGAGGACAGACATCGGGTTCTTCAAGCAGGTCGTGAAGGCGGTCTCGGACGCCGGCGCGGACCGCTTCGACATCCCGGACACGGTGGGCATAGCGACGCCGCAGCTGATTGCTGACTACGTCAAGGCCGCAAGGTCGGTCTCCGACATCATGATCAGCATGCATTGTCACAACGACTACGGGTTGGCCGTCGCGAACAGCCTGGCGGGAGTGCTCGCGGGCGCCGACCAGGTGCACGTGACCATCAACGGCATAGGGGAGAGGTCAGGCAACACCTCGCTGGAGGAGTTCGTGATGGCCTGCAACAACCTCTACGCGCTCCCCACGAACACCAACTACCAGCTGCTCTATGAGACGTCGCGCCTTGTCAACAGGCTCACCGGCGTGCCGATTCAGCCGAACAAGGCGATAATAGGGGACAACGCGTTCGGCCACGAGTCTGGGATACACACGGACGGGGTTCTGAACAACCCCTCTACCTTCGAGCCGTTCGACCCATCGATGGTCGGCAGGACCAGGTGGCTGCAGGCAGGGAAGCACGCGGGCCGCCACGGCATCTCGGCGCAGCTGCGCGGCATGGGGCTCAAGCCCAAGGAGGAGAGTCTGAGGCTCATCGTAGGGAGGGTCAAGGAGATGGGCGACAGGGGATCCAGTGTGACCGACTCCGATCTCTACCAGATAGCTGTCCAGATTATGGGGGGCGGCAGCGCCGAGAAGAACGAGCTCGTCGAGTTGGAGGGACTGGAGGTCGTCACGGGCATCAAGAGGCTCCCGACGGCGACGGTCAAGCTGTTGGTGCGCGGCCATCTCCACGAGGCCACCGAGGTGGGGTCGGGGGCCGTCGACGCGGCGGTGAACGCCATCCAGAAGATATTCAGCAACATCGAGACGGTCCGGCTGAAGAACTACAGGTTGGAGGCCCTGACCGGAGACTCGGGCGCGGTCGCCGACGTGACGGTCGAGGTAGAGGACGACGCCGGGCACACGGCCTCCGGCAGGGGCATGAAGAGGGACATCGTCGTGGCCAGCGTGGAGGCCATCGTCGCCGGCACCAACGCCCTGCTGGCGAAGAAACAAGACACGGAGGGGATCAAGGTCCTCCAGACGGAGAAGCCGACGGGGCCCATCGAGGGTTTGTAGTTGGGCTCCACGATAACCGAGAAGATAGTCTCACGCGCCGTGGGAAGGACCGTCAAGGCCGGAGAACTGATCGAGGCGCTGCCGGTCGACAAGCTGTACTTCAACGAAGTCATCGGCCCGCCCGCCATCCTGAACTTCCAGAAGGACTTCGGGGACGTCTACCTGGACGCGGGGAAGAGGATGAAGGTCTTCGACCCGGCGAGGGTCGCGTTCATGCCCGACCACACGGTGCCATCCTGCTCGATAATGGTGAGCACCGGGATAAAGCTGATGGCCGACTTCGCCAAACAGCAACAGATAGCGATGTACAAGGAGGGCGACGGCATCGAGCACACGATTGCCTCGGAGGAGGGATTCGTGCTGCCCGGGGAGATAGCGGTGGCGACGGACTCGCACACCTGCACCCAGGGAGCCCTCGGAGCGCTCGCCTTCGGGATCGGGACGACGGAGGGCGAGAACCTGCTAGCGACGGGAGAGCTCTACTCGTTCACGGTCCCCGAGACCGTCCGGTTCCACGTCGAGGGAAACCTGCAGCTGGGAGTCTATCCCAAGGACCTCGTGCTTCACGTCCTGGGTCTCATGGGCGAGGGAGGGTGCTCGAAGAGGGTCGCCGAGTACGAGGGCCCCACCATCTCTTCGATGGAGATGGATGGGCGATTCACGATCTGCAACCTCTCGGTGGAGATGAGCGCCAGGACCGCCATAGTCAATCCGGACCAGACGACGATGGGCTACGTCAACAATGCTCTCTCGGGGAAGGGCCAAACGATCAGCGCCGAGCAGGCCGGGATGGTCATGCGGAGCGACGGGGACGCGGGCTACTCCCAGACCTTGAACATCGACGCCTCGACAATCGAGCCGACCGTCTCGCTGCCTCACTCCCCCGCAAACGCCAAGCCCGTCAGCGAGGTGAGCGATCCCATCAATGTGGTCTTCCTCGGCTCGTGCGCGAACGCCAGGAGGAGCGACCTGACCGTGGCCGCGAAGATCCTGAAGGGGAGGAAGGTCCACCCCGACACGAACCTGATAGTCATCCCTGCGAGCAGGAAGGTCTACAACTGGGCCATGGAGAACGGCATCCTCAACACAATCGCCCAGAGCGGCGCTAACATCGAATCCTCGAATTGCGGTCCCTGCTTCGGGAAGCATATGGGCATCCTCGCCCCGGGCGACCGGTGCCTCAGCACGAGCAACAGGAACTACAAGGGGCGGATGGGTTCGCCCGAGGCTTTCATCTATCTCGCCTCGCCTGCAGTCGCAGCGGCGACCGCCCTCGAGGGACGGATTGCGGACCCGCGGAAGTACCTGGGTGATTGAACATGCAGCTGAGAGGAAAGGTCGCGAAGAAGTACCCTGATGACATCAACACCGACTATATCATCTCGGCGTACCTGCTCCAGGAGAGCTGGGACAAGCAGTTCTTCGCAGACCATGCCTTCGAGTACTACGACCCCTCGTTCAAGTCCGCCTGCAGGGCCAACAAGGAGAGCATTGTCGTGGCTGGGAACAACTTCGGGTGCGGGAGCTCGAGGGAGCAGGCCGTCTACGCGGTGAAGTACAACAACGTGATCGCCGTCGTGGCACAATCGTTCCCCGACATCTTCTACAGGAACGCGCTCAACAACGGGCTGCTCCCCATCCAGATCAGCGACACGAGCAAGATTGACTCCGGGGACGAGCTCCTAATCGACCTCGACGCCAGGAGCCTCAGGGACCTGACGAAGGGGACGGAGTTCGCCATAGCGGCGACGGACGCCGCGGTGGAGCAGATGAAGAGGGGCGGCTTCCTCGGATATGTCCGAGAACGGCTGAGGCAAAAGCTGAAAGCCCCCGATCAGTAGCTCCCGAGGCTCCCGCTTGACGACCTACACGATTGCCACCATCGAAGGTGACGGAATCGGACCAGAGATATCCTCGGTATCGCTCCGGGTACTAGATGCGCTTCGGTCCCGCTTCGACCTGAAGTTCGAGTTCCGGCCCGCGCCGGCGGGAGACGGGTGCAAGACCAGGACTGGCGAGGCGCTGCCGCCGAGTTCGCTCTCCACGATCAAGGACTCCGACGCCTGCCTGAAGGCTCCGGTGGGCGATACAGCCGCGGAGACCATCGTCAAGCTGAGGCAGATGCTGAACCTCTACGCCAACATCAGGCCGTCCAAGAGTCTTCCCCACGTGCCGTCGCTGAGGCCGGACATCGATTTCGTGATAGTGAGGGAGAACACTGAGTGCCTCTACCGGGGGATGGAGTTCGAGTTCGAAGGAGGGGTCGTCGCGCTGCGCACGATAACCCGGAAAGCCTCGGAGAGGATCGCCAAGTACGCGTTCGAGCTCGCCGAGCAGAGGAACGGACCGAGGAAGGTCCTTGCCGTGCACAAGTCCAACGTGCTCAGGAAGAGCGACGGGCTCTTCTCGCAGGTCTGCAGGGAGGTCTCCCTGAACCATACGACCATCGGCTTCAGCGAGATGCTCGTCGACGCCGCTGCGATGAACCTGATCAGGATGCCGGAGACCTTCGATGTGATCGTCACCACAAACATGTACGGCGACATACTATCGGACGAAGCGGCCCAGCTCGTCGGAGGGCTCGGGGTCGCGCCCTCTGCCAACATCGGGGAGTCTTCGGCCATCTTCGAGCCCGTCCACGGAGCGGCGCCCGACATCGCGGGCAAGGGGCTCGCCAACCCCGTCGCGATGCTCCTCACGTGCGCGATGATGCTCGAATGGCTCTCGAAGACCCGCGGCGACGCCGCCTGCGCGGGAGGCGCATCTGCAATCCGGTCGGCGGTCAACCTCACGCTCGAGGGCGGATTGAAGACCCAAGACCTGGGCGGGGCCAGCTCCACTTCAGAGTTCGGAGCCGCCGTGGTCAGACACCTGCAGGGCTGAGCGAGAATTAAATAGCCTCGGCAAGGGAGAACAAGGCGTTAACACGATGCAACCGACCAAGACGATCTGGTTTGACGGGAAGTTCGTCCCCTGGGACGATGCCAAGATTCACGTGCTCACCCACGCCCTTCACTACGGTTATTCCATCTTCGAGGGCATCCGCTGCAACGACACCGCTGACGGACCTGCCATATTCAGGCTGCGGGAGCACGTCGACCGACTCTTCGACGGCGCCAAGGTCTACAGGATGAACCTCCCCTATACGAAGGAGCAACTCGTCAGCGCGTGCATGGACCTCGTGAAGGAGAACGGCCTGCAGGCCTGCTATGTCCGCCCAATCGTGTTCAGCTCCTTCGGCGAGATGGGCGTCAACCCGCTGAAGAACAAGGTCATCGGCGCGGTCGCCTGCTGGGAGTGGGGAGCCTATCTCGGGGAAGAGGGCATGGAGAAGGGCATTAGGTGCGGTGTCTCGAGCTGGGCCAGGATAGACTCGCGGATCCTCCCTCCTCAGGCAAAGTGCTCTGCGAACTACGCCAACTCGATACTCGCCAAGACCGACGCGCTTGCGGCCGGATACGACGAGGCCATACTGCTGACCCTGGACGGGCACGTCGCGGAGGGCTCGGGCGAGAACATCTTCAGGGTGAGGAACGGCGTCGTGTACACCCCGACCATGCAGTCGGGGATACTCGGGGGTGTGACGCGAGCGTCAGTCATCCAGATAGCACGGGACAACGGGATCGAGGTGCACGAGAGGGACTTCACCAAGGACGAGCTCTACACCGCGGACGAGCTCTTCTTCAGCGGCACCGCGGCCAACATCACCCCGATAAGGGAGGTCGACGGGAGGATGATAGGGGATGGCAAGTACCCAGTGACAAAGAAGATCCAGAAGATCTATCTCGACGCCATCCACGGCCGGATTGACAAGTACAAGCCCTGGCTCTCCTACGTGCGATGAGTTTCCCCGGCGCCTGAGCAAGGTTTAAGGAGAATGGCGCGCCGCCGGAACTGAGAATCGCCAATTGAGAGAGGTAGACCTAGTAGTCATCGGCGGAGGGCCGGGCGGGTACGTCTGCGCAATCCGCGCGTCGCAATTGGGCCTCAAGACGGTCCTCGTCGAGAAGGCGCGGCTCGGCGGCGAATGCCTCATCGCGGGCTGCATTCCATCGAAATCCATCATCTCGGTCGCCAAGGCCTACGACAAGGTCCGTGAAGGGGCGAAGTTCGGAATACACGCCGAGAACATCAGCATAGACTTCACCGCCCTGCAGGCCTGGAAGGCGGGGGTCGTGCGGAGCCTGGAGACCGGGGTGGCCACGCTCTGCCAGGGTTACAAGGTGGAGGTGATTAAGGGGGAGGCCGAGCTCACCGATCCAAACAAGGTCGTGGTCAAGACCGAGGGCGGGACGGAGGAAATCTCGACCAAGAACATCGTCATCGCCACGGGTTCGACCTCGATCTCGCTGCCCGGGCTGGAGTTCGACGGCAAGACCATCGTGAGCTCGAGGGAGGCGCTAGAGCTCGACAGGCTCCCGAAGAGAATGCTGATCGTGGGAGGAGGCTACATCGGACTCGAGATAGCGGGGATGTACCAGCGCCTGGGGAGCCAGATCACCGTGGTGGAGCTGATGGACCAGCTCCTGCCCGGGACCGAGACCGACCTCGTGAGGTACGTCCAGAAGAGCCTCGAGCGCAGGGGCGCGGCCATCCACCTGAAGTCGAAGGTGCTCTCGGTCGAGAAGACCGGCGAGGGGGCGCGCGCCAAGGTCGAGACCCCGCAGGGAGAGGTCGTGGTCGACACGGACATCGTCCTGGTAAGCGTGGGAAGACGCCCCGTCACGCGCAACCTCAACCTGGACAAGATCGGCGTCGATGTCGACCCGAAGGGGTACATCAAGAGCGACCAGCAGATGCGGACGAACGTCAGGAACGTCTTCGCCATAGGCGATGTCCGCGGGATGCCGCTCCTCGCCCACAAGGCGCAGAAGGAGGGCATAGTCGCAGCCGAATCGGCCTCAGGCCTACCAACAGTAGCAGAGTGGAAAGCGATCCCCTGGGCGATATTCACGGACCCCGAGATCTCAGGGGTCGGCCTCACCGAGAAGCAGGCTGTGGAGGCTGGGTACCAGGTCAAGCGGTCGCGGTTCCCGTTCTCGGCCCTCGGGAGGGCCATCGCCGCCGGAGAGACGGAGGGGTTCGTGAGGATAATCTCGGACGCTACCACCCGCGTCGTCCTGGGCGTACAGATAGTCGGACCTGAGGCTTCGGACCTTATCAGCGAAGCCGCCCTCGCCATAGAGATGGGCGCGACGACCGAGGACCTGGCGCTGACGATCCACCCCCACCCCACGCTGCCGGAGGCGGTCATGGAGGCGGCCGAGTCTGCCGTCGGCAGGCCGATTCACCAGCTGAGACTATGAGCGTCTCCCTGCTCGACCTCGGGAGGAGGCCGTACCCTGAGGTCTGGGCGCTTCAGAGGCGGCTCGTCGAGGCGAGGTCGAAGGGGGAGGCTCCCGACACACTGATCCTCGTCGAGCACGAGAACGTGATTACCCTTGGGAGGAAGACAACGCCCGAGAATTTCAAGCCCCTTGAAGTGCCGGTCTTCCAGGTCGAGCGGGGAGGGGACGCCACCTACCACGGTCCCGGTCAGCTCGTCGGCTATCCCATCATCAAGATGGACGTGCCGGACGTCAGGGGCTTCGTCAGGTCTCTGGAGGAGGTGCTCATCCAAGCTTCCACGTCCTTCTCGATCGAGGCAGGCCGCAAGGAGAAGCACACCGGGGTCTGGGTGGGAGAGAAGAAGCTAGCGTCGATAGGGGTGGCGGTTACGAACTGGGTGACCTACCACGGGTTCGCCATCAACGTCAACACGGACATGAGCTACTTCCAACTGATCAGGCCGTGCGGGCTCGACCCCGAGACGATGACCTCCATGGAGCGGCTCACGGGCCGCAAGGTGGACATGGAATCAGTGAAAGGGGAGGTCGTCAGGAGCTTCTCGAGGGTCTTCGAGATGGACCTCGCGGAGGGGGCTGCGCCGCTCCCAAGAACATCCGCCTGACGGTCCGTCCGTGGTAACGGTTAATTAGCCTGAGGGGGGCCGAAATGTCCGTGCCCGCACAAGCTCCAAAGATAACCTACGTGACTCTATTCGCTGACGAGAGCATCCATCCGAAATACGAGGCCGCGATCAAGAAGCTGTCAAAGTCCCTCGGCAAGCACTACCGGATGTACATAGGAGACGAGACCGTCGTCTCGAAGGACGGCGAGTTCGCGGTCAGGAGCCCCATCGACACTTCCCTCGTGGTCGGATACTTCCCGGTCGGCAACAAGAAGCACGCCAAGGCCGCCGTGAGTGCCGCGCGCAAGGCCTTCCCCGCCTGGAGCCGTCTCCCGTGGAAGGAGCGCGTCAAGATTCTGCTCAGGTCTGCCGAGCTCATGGACGAGAGGAAGTTCGAGATTGCCGCGATAATCAGCTACGAAGTCGGCAAGAACCGGACCGAGGCGCTCGCGGAAGTGTGGGAGGCGGTTGACGCAGTTCGCGTCTTCGCAAAATCGATGGAGGAGAACAACGGCTACATCAAGAAGATGGGTCCAGGAGGCCCAGGCGAAGACTGCACTATGGTCATGAAGCCATACGGAGTCTGGCCCGTGATCTCCCCGTTCAACTTCCCATTCATGCTCGCTAACGGGATGGCGAGCGGCGCCCTGATTACCGGCAACACCGTGATCCTCAAGCCCACGAGCGCCTCGCCGCTCACCGGGCTGATGCTCTATCGCGTCTACAGGGATGCAGGAGTCCCCGCGGGCGCAGTGAACTTCGTCACCGGTCCTGGGGCGAACTACGAGAACGAGTTCACGAAGAACCGGCACGTCGCCGGGATAGCGTTCACCGGGTCGATGGACGTAGGCATGAGGCTCTTCCGCGAGTTCGAGAAGGGGTCGTGCGTGAAGCCTGTGGTCATGGAGCTGGGAAGCAAGAACCCGGTGATCATCACCGAGAAGGCCGACCTGAAGAAGGCGGTCGAGGGAGTCGTACGCGCAGCCTACGGCTACAGCGGCCAGAAGTGCAGCGCAGCGTCCAGGGTCTATGTGCACCGCTCGGTAAAGAAGGCCTTCCTGGCGGCCCTGAAGAACCGCCTCAAGGATGTGCGGGTGATGGACCCTCGCGCCCGGGACGCGTTCATGGGTCCCGTAATCAACAGAGCGGCCGTCGAGACATTCGAGGACGCTGTCAAGAGCGCTGAGAAGAAGGGTAAGATCTTCTTCGGCGGCGGCGTCCTGGACAAGGGCCTCTTTGGCAGGGGCTACTACGTCGAGCCCACGGTGGCAACCGANNGCAGGGATCTTCAGCGAGGACAAGGCAGAAATCCAGAGGTTCCTCGACGAGATTCAGTTCGGAGTCGTCTACGCCAACCGGAAGGGCGGCGCGACGACGGGGGCGTGGCCGGGCGCTCAGACTTTCGTCGGATGGAACGCGAGCGGAGCGACCGGGAAGGGGATCGGAGGGCCCAACTACCTCCTATCGTACCTGAGAGAGCAGTCGCAGACGGTGGTCACCGGATAGCCATCACTCGCTATCGATTCTGCGGTTGTACGCCAGGTAGAAGACCGCTCCCAGAACCGCGCCCAGCGCGACAGGGAGCAGAAGCAGCGCCACGGATCCTCCGCTCTGGCTTGTCAAGGCGTTGAGGGAGGAGATGGGCGAGGCACCCGAGCTCCCCGAGGAGGCCTGGGTCGTCCCGACCGAGGTCTGGGGGGCGACAGCCGGCACTCCGGCGGTGCCGCTCGGGGTCGGGACGCCGTTCGAGCTTGCACTGTTCCCCGCCGCCCCGGCCAGGTCGAGGTGCAGCGACCCCCCACCCGCGATGCTCACGCCGGCGACCAGGATGGCTGCCAGCAGGAGCCCGGATACGGCCCCGACTAGCGGGCGCCCCACGTTCATGGCCTTCCCTCCGCCCCGGCCCTGTCCGATCGCATCATCTAGAAGGGCCTC
Source organism: Candidatus Gagatemarchaeum stordalenia (assembly GCA_003164815.1). Classification (GTDB taxonomy): domain Archaea; phylum Thermoproteota; class Nitrososphaeria; order Nitrososphaerales; family Gagatemarchaeaceae; genus Gagatemarchaeum; species Gagatemarchaeum stordalenia. Next base: position 10,146 of record PLUF01000033.1, on the reverse strand, counting down.
CTCCTCCAGATCCTGAACAACTCGTACCAGAAGACCGCGGCCGCGCCGAATGTCCCGATTAGTGCGTAGACGTCGAGGAACTTGAGGTTTGAGACAACGTAGGCGACCGCGATGGTCGTGAAGAAGACCGCATAGAACCCGACCCTGGGGAGGCTGAACTTGCCCACGTTCACGAAGGCCTGCAGTATCCCGGGGTCCACCTTCTTCAAGATCACATAGTTGCCGAGCGGGTCCTGCTCGACCACCCCGAGCCTCACAAGTTTGTCCAGGTGGTGGAAGGCGACGCTCGGGCTCGAGAGCTTGAGGTCGCGCTGAACCTCCCTGACCCCGACCGGCTTGCCCTGCTTGAGCATGTAGAGGTAGATCGTAAGCGTCTTCCCGCGAAGCTCGTACTCAATCCTCTCCCTCTCCGACATGGACGGGAGCTGTCGTCGGGAGGTAAGATAGTTAAAGGTGCTTTTGGGTGGTGAAAACCGAAGCAGACGAGGCTTGCGTGGAGCGACTATAATCAATGACACTAAAAGGTAAGCGGATCTCGGTCGCCTTTCCCGACACCGTGCTCGAGGAGCACGACTCGCTCAGGGAGAAGACCGTGAAGCTAGGCCAGCTCGCCAGAGCCTGCTCCATCTTCGGGGTCGACTCGGTCCAGGTCTTCCACGACCCCCGCGGAGGAGGAGAGGCGGCTCTCATCAGGCGGGTCCTCGAATACCTCGAGACGCCCCAATACCTGAGGAGGCGGCTCTTCCCGCTGGACGAGTCGCTGAAGTACGCAGGCCTCCTCCCTCCCCTGAGGATACCCTCTCACAAGCCGAAGGTCGCCGTCGCGAGCCTCCATCCCGGCGAGTTCAGGGAGGGGGCGGTCCTCGACGACGGGGTCACAGTCGACGTCGGCCTCGAGACTCCGCTCGCGCTGAGCCAGAGGGTCGCGGCCAAGAGGAGGCTCACCGTGAAGATCACCTCCACGACGCCTCTGCAGGGTACCCCCGCGAACCGGTCTCAGACGGGGGAGTACTGGGGATACACCGTCGAGGAGAGAGGATTGGAGGAACTCCTGTCCGATCCCCGCTTCGGGCTCAAGATAGCCACCTCGCGCCTCGGCGACCCCCTTGAAGTGTGCCTCGCCGAACTGGGTGGACGCGTGAGCGCCTCGGCGAGCACGATGCTACTCTTCGGCTCTCCCTCCCGTGGCCTCCTCGACATGGCCCGCGACCTCCGGAAGCGCGTCGGCTTCGTCGTGAACCTCTACCCGGAGCAGCACGTGGTGACAGTGCGGACGGAGGAGGCAATCGCCTCCGCGCTCTACTTGCTCGAGATCCTGAACGCCTCGCAAAACACGAAAGTTTAAAGGCTAATGGAAAATCGGGGTGAACTCCACAGTGTTTTAGCTTGGGCCACCGTAAACATAGCGCACCAAGGAGAGGAAGTCTTGCTTTCAGACCCAGGGCACGCGCCGGGAGTTTCGTCCCGACCGTCCACACCTGGCCTAAGATCGCTGCCGCTTCTCCGACGTTACTCGGGTTCCCCGCCGTTAAGGTAGGGACCATGCACAGCATCACCCTGGACGACAGGGAGAAGACCCCGAACTTCGGGAAGCCTCTGTTCAACCCGACGAGCATCCTCGCGGTGCCGGCGACGGCCGTCGTGGGTCTAAGGCTCTACTCGCGTGAAAATGGGGCCGAGAAGGCCATCGGTGAGGTGTATTCGAAGAGCCTCCCGAAGGGTCTCACCCTCAAGAGCTCCATCGAGCCTGAGAAGTTCGCCGAGGCCTGGAAGAGCAAGCTCGGGAACGTGGTACGGATAGCGGCGCTAGTCTCGATAATTCCGCGTGACGCAGGACTCTCCCAGAAGAACCCGATAGTCTTCGAGGTCGGCGTCGGCGGCGGCGACATCCAAGCGCAGCTGGACTATGTGACCAAGTTGCTCGGAAAGGGCGTCAAGTTCGCGGACGTCTTCAAGGCGGGATCGTACGTTGACGTGATAGGGATAACCAAGGGCCAGGGATTCGAAGGCCCGGTCACCAGAATGGGGATCAAGCGGAAGCAGCACAAGTCGAGGAAGAGCGTCAGGGCGGTCGGAGTGATTGGGCCTTGGCACCCGGCAGCGGTCATGTACACGGTCGCAAGGGCCGGGCAGCACGGCTTCCACCAGAGGACGGAGACCGGGAAGAGGATCATCACCATCTCCAACCCGAAGGATATTCCGATTGCGCAGAAGGGCGGGTTCATGCACTTCGGCGAGGTCAAGACCGACTACGCGCTTCTGCGCGGTTCGGTCCCCGGGACACCCAGGAGGGTCGTCGTCGTAAGGCACCCGGTCCGTGCTGTCAAAGGCAAGACCACACCGGTGCAGCTCATCGAGCTGAGCACCAGAACAGGGATATGAGCACCATGGCCAACATTATCAATCTGGAAGGAAAGCCTACCAAGGAGGTTGCTGTCCCCGACGTGTTCTCGAGGCCTCTGAGACCGGACATCATAATCAGGGCGTTCTGGATAGTGAGATCCCACGGGCTCCAGGCCTACGGGAGAGACCCGGAAGCCGGCGAGAAGACCAGCGCCGAGAGCGGATGGCCGCCTACGGGCCGCGGAATCTCGAGGATCCCTCGGGTCAAGGGCGAGCGCAGCCGGAGAGCAGGGCAGGCCGCTGGCGTGGCGAGCGTCGTGGGTGGAAGGCTTGCTCACCCTCCAAAGTCCGAGAAGGTAATCTACAACAAGATCAACAAGAAAGAAAAGAAGCTGGCCCTGGAGACCGCCATCGCATTCACGGCAGACGCGAACGCCGTCGCGTGGAGGGGCCACAAGGTCGGCGCCCTTGCGTTCCCGCTGGTGGTCACCGATGACATCGAGAGCATCTCCAAGACATCGGAGCTCCACTCATTCTTCGAGAAGGCCGGGCTCTCCGACGAACTGAAGCGCCTCTATGGCGGGGTGAAGAGGCGGTCGGGCAAGCCGAGGATGCGCGGACGGGCCTACAAAGAGCCCATCGGGCCCCTCATCGTCGTCACCAACGACAGAGGAGTCGGCAGGGCCGCAGAGGCAATCCCCGGAGCCAAGGTCGTCACGGTGGACAGCCTCAGCATACTCAACCTGGCGCCTGCGGGCGTCGCGGGGAGACTTACATTCTGGACAGAGTCGTCGCTTGACGTGCTGCGTTCCAAGACCACGGGAGTTGAAATGAAACTTGAGGCTTGAAGACGCCCAGAAGATAGTCTTGAGGCCTTACCTCACAGAAAGGACCTTCGAGCAGATAGAGAGGGAGAACAAGCTCTGCTTCATCGTGCTGGACTCCGCTTCGAAGAAGCAGGTCGCAGCCGCGGTCGAGGCTCTCTACGAGGTCAAGGTCAGGGCGGTCAACACGACCAGGACGCTGACAGGGAAGAAGGCCTTCGTGCGCCTGGCGGAAGAGAGTTCGGCAGCGACGCTCGCGACCAAACTGGGATTGGTGTAACAAGTTGGGTAAACGAATTCTACAGAGAAGGCGGGGTAAGGGAGGCATACAGTGGCGCGTCCCCCACAAGGGCAAGATCGCCCCAGTCAGATATCCTAACCTCCCCACCGTAGGCATGCAGAAACTCCTGGTGAAGGCGATACTGGACGAGAGGGGCCGGACGGCGCCGCTCGCCCAGCTAGAGTATGGCACGGGGAACTACGCGTACATCCCCGCGGTGAGCGGACTCACCGTCGGGAATCAGATCTCGCTAGGTACCCAGGCTCCAGCGTCTACTGGGAACATCCTCCCACTCCAGACGATCCCGGAAGGAACGAGGATCTCGAACATCGAGCTGAGGGTCGGCGACGGCGGGAAGCTTGTCAGGGCCTCAGGCGGTTCGGCGGTCCTTTTCTCAAAGGGCAACGGCAAGGCCATTCTCAGGCTGCCTTCGGGGAAGAGCATACTCGTCGACGAGATGTGCAGGGCGACGGTCGGCGAGATAGCGGGAGGAGGAAGACTCGAGAAGCCGTTCATGCGAGCGGGTCCGAGACACCATGCCATGCAGGCGTCCGGCCGGCCCTATCCGAGGATGAGGGGAATCGCCATGGCGGTCGTCTACCATCCATTCGGAGGAGGCAGGCACCAGCACCCCGGCAAGTCCACCAGCACTTCGAGGAACGCTCCTCCCGGAAGGAAGGTAGGGCTTATAGCCCCCCGGAAGACCGGCAGGAAACGCTTGGCGAGGGCTTCCACGGAGGTAGAAAGATAAGTGCCGAAGGAGTTCAGGTACCGCGGCTACTCACTGGACCAGCTCAACTCAATGTCCACGGAGGCCATACTTCAGCTTCTGCCCTCCAGGGCGAGGCGTTCGCTCAACAGGGGCATCTCCGACGACAAGAGGAAGCTGCTGGAGGACATCCGCGCTCAGAAGGACGGCAAATTGGAGAGCCCGATCAAGACTCACGCGAGGGACATGATCATCCTCCCCGTCATGGTGGGAGCGAAGATAAGCGTCCACAGCGGGAAGGAGTTCGTGGCTCTGGAGATAAAGCCGGACATGATCGGCCACTACCTCGGCGAGTACGTGATCACCAACAAGAAGGTCGTGCACGGGACCCCCGGCATCGGCGCAAGCCGTTCGAGCCTCTACGTCCCTCTCAAGTAGCACCCGCGCTTTTCTGCGGCGCGCAAAGGATGCGGAAAACCATCCGGGGTCCGTGCAGTTACTATATCGGTATCAATATCGTTAAATAGCCAGAGATTTCCCAAAAGTAAAGAGTTTCCCACTTGTCCAGTATCGTTTCCAGTCTTTTTCCAGGCGTCAGCCTGAGTACAGTGGTCACTTTCATCACCTATGGGTTCTTCTTCGTCTTCATGATGTATGGCCAGAGGATCCAGTTCTACATAGCGGAGACGAGCGTCACAAGGTCCCTGAAGAAGCTCGTCGTGATGAAGGACACCTCTGTGAAGCAGACTACGGACTACTTCCTAGGAATCACCAAGAACAGCCAGGAGGTCTCCGCCCGGCTAACGCAGTTCTTGGAGTATGTCACGATACCGCCCGTCAGCATGGATCCGGCTGGCCTGGTCAACAAGCTCGAGCACGTCACAAAGACCGGCGACGAGAGGGTCAGGTCAGAGGTCCAAGCCCTTCTTGGGACGGACGATCCGGTCAAGGTCTCGGTGGGCGCCAACCTCGTGGAGATCTCCAGCACTCTGAACATCATCCACAAGGTCGTGAGGCACTACTACCTGACGAGCAAGAAGACGAACTCTTTCATCGCGATATTCCAGCTTCAGATGGTTCTGCCCCAGATAATGGAGATGGCCGGAGCGCTCTCCAAGGCGACTGAGACCTTCAAGATGGCTCAGCCCATCGGCGACGGCGTCGGGCCGCTGCTCGCGTCAAGGATGATCAACGGAGCGCCGACCCAGAGGATAGCCAAGGACACGATCATGGCGAAGACCGAGTACAACGGGAGGACCGTCTACGTCATGAAGGCCGAGGGCCCGATGGGATACGTCGGCGAGCCCCATGTCGGCCTGAAGCGCCTGGTCGAGGAGATGTCTGTCCCGCTCAATCTGATTGTCATGGTCGACGCCGCCCAGAAGTTCGAGGGCGAGCAGAGCGGTGAGATCGCGCAGGGAGTCGGCGCGGCGATCGGAGGACTAGGGGTCGAGAAGTTCGACATAGAGGAGATCTCCGCGAGGCACCACATCCCAGTCTACGCGGTCCTGATCAAGCAGGGTGACGTCGAGACGCTGACCGCGATGAGGAAGGAGCTGGCCGACGCCGTGGACAAGTCCGTCGTGATGGTGAGGCACCTGATCGACGACCGGACGAAGGAGGGAGACAAGATCCTCGTCGCCGGCATCGGAAACACCCTCGGGATCGGCCAATAGACGGAGTCGAGAGTTCCATGACGAATCCTTCAATCGACATAGTAAACCTGACGAAGACGTACGGTTCTTTCACCGCCGTCGCTAACCTCAATATCAAGATCGAGGGCCCCAAATGTGTGGGGTTCCTGGGCCCCAACGGCGCCGGGAAGACGACGACCCTGAAGATGCTCACCGACCTGATCAAGCCGTCCTCCGGCCAGGCACTCATCAACGGCGAGAACGTCCACACCAATAAGAGGGCGGCGCTCGCTTCGGTCGGGACCCTCATCGAGACACCCGAGATCTATCCGTCCCTGACCCCGAGAGAGGCGCTCATGATGGTCGCAGAGATGCGGGGGGTGCCGCGGGCCGAGCGAAAGAAGAGAATCGAGGATGCGGTGGCGGATGTCCGCATGAGTGAATGGTTGGACAAGAGGGTCGGCAAGTTCTCGAAGGGCATGAAGCAGAGGATATGCATTGCCGCAGCACTGATCAGCGACCCAACGATACTACTTCTAGACGAGCCGACCACGGGCCTCGACCCGAGGGGGATGAGCGAGGTAAGGGACATCGTCAAATCGCTGAAGAAGCGGAACAGGCTGATATTCATGAGCTCTCACATACTGAGCGAGGTCGCCGACGTCTGCGACGAGGTAGCGATGATAGACCATGGGAAACTCCTGGTCTACGACACGCTACCCAACGTCACCGCAAGGTTCTCTGGCGACGGGAACGTCATAGAGGTGGGGTTGCTGAACTCGATTGCCCCCGCGTTCATCACCTCGAACGTATCGAAGATCGCTGGAGTGCTCGCCGCAGATCCAATCGATGACAGGAATCTCAGGATAAAGTACGCTGGAGGCCTCGAAGTCCAGGCGAACATACTCTCCGAACTGGTCAAACAGAATGTCCGCGTCCTGAGCTACAGACCTGCTTCTTCGGCGCTCGAGGACGTCTATCTCAACCTAATCAAGGAGACGCTCTAGGTTGGCAGTCTCATCCAACGGGACGGCTTCCACGTTCACTCAGCTCATAACCATGACGAAGTACTCGTTCCTCAACTACCTACGCGCACGGAGGTTCCTCGTCATGGTCCTGCTGGTGGCAATCGTCAACCTCGTCCTTACTGCGGCGGTGGGATACACGAGGTCGGCAGACTTCCTGAACTCGCCGCTCGGTTTCTATGGAGCATGGTGGGGCAGCTTCATCGACATCTTCATCCTGCTTACGGTCGTCTTCTTCGGGGGTGACGCGATCTCCGGAGAGTTCCAGAACAAGACTGGTTACTACCTCGTCCCGAATCCTATCAGGCGGTCCACGATCTACGTGGGGAAGTATCTCGCGGCGTTCATAGCTTCCACGCTCATCCTCGCGCTCTTCGCCGCGTTCACCCTAGCGAACGGCCTGTACTACAACATGGGGGTTCCGACGCAGTTCATAGAGTCCTTCCTGTTCGCTTGGCTCTACCTCCTTACGGCCCTGTCGGTGACGTTCATGTTCAGCTCGCTCTTCAAGAGCACATCGATCTCGATCCTCATCACCATACTGCTGTTCCTCTTCGTCTTCAACGTCGTAGACGAGCTCTCCACCATCCTGCTGAAGATAGAACCCTGGTTCTCCATAACCTATGCCGAGGGCATAGTCGCGAACGTGCTGAATAGCACGTACCCTCCGCACTTCGTGCCAGCTGCCACCGGTGTTGCCGCCCGGTTCTCCTTCCCCACGTACAACGCAACCATAGTTGAAGGGTTGGCCATCATGGCGATCTACCTCGTCGTCACAGCCCTATTGGGACTAGTGCTCTTCGAACGCAAGGAATTCAACTGACTCGGGCAGAAAGACCAATCGGCTCGCTAGGTATTTATCACGAAACGCCGCGCCGGAACTTATGGCTTCAAAGGGCCGCCCGGTCTACTCAGAGACGGCTCTGAGGAGGGCCGTCTATGCCATCAGTGGAATAGTCGTGGTGATGATCGTCGGCACCGTCGGGTTCCATCTCATAGAAGGGATGAACTTTGTCAACGCGGTCTATTTCGAGAGCATGCTAGCGACGGGTCAGGGGCCCCCTCTGCAGCTCACCACCGACACCGGTAAGCTCTTCGCTTCGGTCATGGCTTTTGTCTCCGTAGGTTCGGTGATAACCACACTCGTCTTCACGCTCGGCCCGATACTCGCTACCGTCTGGAGGGAGAGCCTCGAGCGGGTCGAGGGAGAGGCCAAGAAGATAGAGGAGGACATGAAGGGAAGGGAACAGAAGCCCAAGGAGGACTAGATGGCTCCTAGCACGCGGCGAATTTCTGCAGGCCGGTCACGGGGGCTTGATCGACTTCATGTCGAATCCGTGGCTCACGACGTAATAACCCGTGGTGGAGAGTTGGTGGACCGGGGGGGAAATTCGCCCATCGCCCGTTGTGCGATGAGACTCGAACCCCCGACCTCCCCCATTATGGGAGTCTGTCTTGCCAAGGGGTTGGACGCCATGCTGTATCCTACCAGACTAGACTACCGGCCC
>PLUF01000033.1:0-1782 GCA_003164815.1 Candidatus Gagatemarchaeum stordalenia | reverse complement strand
AGAGGATGCTCGACCACCTCTCCAGGAGGACGAAATCGGAGTCGTCCAGGATACAGTACCTCCAGACCCTCGCCACACTCTGCCGGAAGGAGCAGAGGACCCCGGACCAGCTGACCCGCCTGTCAAGGCAGGAGGCCGAGGACGCGGTCCAGTCCTTTCTCGATACCATGGCCAAGCAGGGCCGCTCCAAGCGCTGGGTCAACGTCTGCATGGCCCAGCTCATCACGTTCTTCAGGGTGAACGGCTTCAAGAGGCAGAAGGAGCTGGAGCTCGAGCGCCACTACCTGCCGGTGAGGTACAGGAAGAGGCCGGAGTACATCCCGCTCTCCTCGGAGATCAACAGGATGACCATCGCCGGCAGGAACCCCTCCGAGAAGGCGACCGTGCTCCTCCTCTACGAGTCCGGGCTCAGGAACTCGACCGCCAGGGCGGTCAGGTACGGCGACGTGAAGGCAGAGCTCGACGCGGGGCTCGACATCGTCCACGTGCCCGTGAGGTCCGCGATGAAGGAGGTCGACCCCGACGCGGCGAAGGGCGGGGTGGAGTACGACCCCTTCATGGGGAGGGAGGCGGCGAGGGCGGTGAAGGAGCAGGTCAGGTACGTGGAGGCGAAGACCGGCAGCGCCTTCCCGCTCGAGTGGCCGCTATTCCCGGGGCAGCACCTGGACGGCAGCCCTACGAAGAAGGCCTCTCTGGCGGCGATGGTGAAGCGGCTGGCGAGGACGGCCGGGGTGGAGAGGTGGAGGGACGTGTACCCCCACTGCCTCCGCAAGGCCTTCGAGAACGCGGTGAGGAACTCCGGCCTGGACTGGAAGGACCAGGAGATCCTGATGGGGCACATCCTGCCGGGGTCGATGGACACCTACCTCGACAAGACCAGGACGGAGGAGTTCAGGGAGAAGTACGGCCGGGTGAGGTTCTTCCCCGAGGGGACGGTGACCAAGAACGAGCTGCTCGCGGCGATCAGGCGCGAGATGCTCGCCACGAGCCACTCCGACGAGGAGCTGAACCGGCTCGGCGACCTCTCGAAGCTTACCAGCGAGCGGTTCGTGGAGGTCCTCAACAAGAAGGCGCTGGGCCTGAACGGGAACGGGCGGCAGAAGGCCGTCCCTGCGGCGGAGGTGAGGGCCATGGTGGAGAGCGGCTGGGAGTACGTCGCTCAGCTGCCGGACGGGAGCGTGGTGATGCGGATGCCTGGAGGGCCGGTGTCCTAGCCTCAGGTCGGCGTTCGGCCGCCGAACAGGGTCCGCCCGGTAAGGCCTGCGGGAGGCCTCGGCAGTCCGAAACAACCCATGCCGTTCGCACCGTCTCTCGCTCAGCGTGGGCCGTACAAGCAGGTCCCTCACACGAGCCCGAGCGCGTCTGCCACGGAGATCACGGCGCTGATGAGCACGTTGGTGTCGAGAACGGCCCGAAGCATCCCATCGTCTCACTTGCTTCTGCGGCGCCCTTCCCTTCTCGAGGCTGCTACCTCTTCCAGGATCTCCTTCTCGGAGAGCTTCAATCCTTTCTCATCCATCATCCTGAATATGTCCTCCCACTCTTTCTCAACGTCCGGGAGTTCCAGTCTCTTCATTATCACGATGTCTCCCCGGCCGAAGACCAGAAACTTGGTTCGAGGCTTTATCCCCAGCTCCTTCCGCAGCGACTGTGGTATGACCACCTGTCCCTTTTCGCTGATCGTGGTGACTTCGGGTTCGAGCGTCATATGTTAACAGTAGGAAAGTAAAACATTCCTACTATTAATGGATTCGCCTCATGCGAATCAAGCTGCGCTGACGC
>PLUF01000065.1 GCA_003164815.1 Candidatus Gagatemarchaeum stordalenia | reverse complement strand
ATCTAGGCACAATCCCATCTACTGCCTTCATACGTACGTTGAAATACTCGGCTAACTTTTTGGTATTTTCCAGAGTGCGTTAACACGAGATCTCCAACCTTAACAGACTCCACCGACCTAATGCCAGTGTCTGTTATCACTTCTTGATTTGGTGGTAAACAGTACTTGCAGTTCACCTTGGCGACCTCCCTAATCACGACCTGCTCGGGTGGCTTGGAGCCCAGGTCGACGTTTGATTGGAACGGTGTCGAGGAGGGTGGGGGAGGGGGCGTATCGGGAACAGGCGAGTGCTTGGGCAGGGACTCCTTTCGCCTTCCTCTCGTCGCTGCATAGATGGCAACCGCAGCGATCAAGACTGCCAGTATCACTACGGAGTAGGTAAGATACGATGGGAATCCTCCAGTCGATTCTTGGCTGGTTGACGTCGTCGCGCCAGTGGGGGCGCTCGCAGCTGTCAGGGGGTAGCTGGTCGTCGTGACGTAGAGGACATCGGTATAGGTGAAGCTCCCTGCCTGACCTTGATCCTGCCCGTTGTCCTGCTCTACATAATTGTAGCCCACGATATATCCCGTGGATGGGTCGAAGTACTCGTACCACGTGTACGATGCAGTGAAGACGCCGTACACGTCGTTGCGTTGATATTGGCCGGTACCCTCAGCCTGGATCGTCTGGACGTACTTGTTCTCCGTCGGCAGCTGCAGGCTGAAGTTCTTCGACAGGACGGTGAACTGCGAGCTCAGGACATAGAAGCTGCTCCCGACGGGAAGCGAAGGATTCACGGCGAACCAGAGGTAGAGTGGGCTCGAATACGGGATTCCTCCGAATCCAAGCTCGTTGTCTGTCCCGTTCAGGTAGGTGAAAGTGGACGATGACCACGTGTAGCTCCCGGAGGACGTGCTCGCTGTGGAGCTCCCTTGGTTGTTGCTGTACTGGAAGGAGTAGTCGTAAGATGAGGAGACGACGCTCCCGTTGATCGAGTTCATCTGCTCCATCCCGGTCGTCAGGAGCTGGTCCGTGTATCCCGAATACGACCCCTGGCCGTTGTTCACGGTGGTCGTCTCCGAATACCCGAACTGATCTCCGGCCTGAGGCGTGTATGCCGAGACCAGGGTCACATTGGCCAGAACTGCGATTCCAAGCAAGAACGCGAACAGCACGGCCCCAAGTGCCTTGTTGTTATCCAACTCTTCTCTGGCCGCCCTGATTCAGCATCACCGAGAGCATCATGCAGCTCGTCTGCACCATTCCCTGAAACATCAAAGTCGCTTTTAAACTTGAGAGGCCCCGACCGAACCACCTGTCTGGGTCCGGTCCCACCCCGGCGGTCGCTGACAGAGGCTTCTTCTCCGGCCTAGCTTCTTCTCTCAAGGTCTTCCCCGATCGACCCAGCTCGGCTCAACCCGCGAACCCCCCGATCCCATGGCTGTGGGCCGGGTGGAAGCCTCCCATCCCGCTAAAGGTCGAGCTGTAGGATGAATGAGCCACGATCACCGGATAGTACCAGAGAAGGAAGCCTGGGTGAGACATGTAGGTGAATTGCACCGGCGTCTGTGTGATCTTGGCCGTGGAATCGACCTCCTTTACAAGCTCATTTCGAACTCCATGGATCATTCTGACCGCCAAGGCGACCAGCTCGGAGCGCTCCAATCCTGTGGCGTACCCGGAGAGCAGAGTGACCGCTTTCTCCATCAGGTCGAGGACCTCGTGCGACTCGAACACGGGGATGGAGGCAAGTATCGCCGCTGCCACCAGCGGATACTCCAGGTAGTTCTTCAGCTGCTCTACAATATACTTCAGTTTTTCCTCCACTTCGTCTGCGTTCAGCTCCCCGATCGCCAGGAAGGCCGAAGCGGTCTCCGTATCCTCCGATGTCATGTATCCCCAGGAGCTGAGCATGGACCTGAACGCGTGGAACTTGGCCTCCAATCCTTCATAGGGGACGTTCATCACGGCCAGTATCGCAGCGGCTTCGTATGACGGCGTCAGTTCTCTGAATTGGGGAAAACGGTCTGTCGGATAGGTCCCGTCGAACCTCCTGCCTGCCATGATCGTGGCGGCGACCCCAACGGACAGCTCCTCAGGGACGCCTTGATCTCTCATCCGCTGGTCGAGGTCCCTTAGGGCGGTTTCAAGGCTCTGGAGATCCTGACTGCTGGCTGCGGTCATGATCTCGGCCGCCATCAGCTTGCTGGCGGTCATGGATCCAAGGCCGTGAAGAGAGTCAAGCGCCTGCGCGAACCTCTCTCTTATCTGGGCGGTATCACCCTGAAGCTTGCCCAGCCCTATCGCTATGCTCCACAGCGTTGATGGGGCTTGAACAGCGGCGTGCCCCCCGTCGGGATTGGGACTGCTCGGGGGTGTCGAGTCTTCTACCAGATCCTCCATCTCGGCAACCGTGAACTTGAGGAAGACCACATAGGAACTGGCCCTGTCTGCTATTGACCGAAGCTCGGTGTAGGTCGCCCTGATCTCGGCTGTAAAGTCAGGGAACTCTTGGTCTGCCACTCTGTAGTCCCTGACGCTGAGGTCGTTTAGTATAACCCTTCCGATGTCTGTAAGGGACAGATATTCTCCGCCACAGGTCACCATCCGGTCGACCATGGACTTCTTCTGGATGAGGGCGTTCACATTGGCCTCCAGCGCGGTCAGTTCGGATTCTTCGGCGGAGAGGGCGGCTGCCTCGCTCGCGACCCTCTGAACCAACTCGTCCTTCTCCGCTCCGTGTTCAAGATGGAACATGAACGAGTGCTCCTTCTGTTCGTCCTGCTGAAAGGCCGCATCCACCTGTTCCTCTTCCGCCTTCTTATTCTCCATTTCAGTGGTTGCCTGAGACAGCCTAGCCACTTCGGCAACCCCCTCGTCGTAATCTTCTTTGGTTGACCTCAAGACATAGCCATTGTCGGACAGGTAACTCAAATCGGCCAAGGGAATTGGAGGGATAGGCTCATCCCTATCGTTTATCTGAGACAGAAATGTCCTAACTTCGCTACACTTCATGAGAGGACGTCGGGATGCCATGGGCGTCATGCCTCTTAAGCGATTTGTCACATCCGCAAGGCCGAATCAAAGGGACCACCCTCAACAGGCATTCCAACGCTTACGGAGCAAAGCCCCAGCTCCCTTCACAGCTCCACAATCAAATCCGTCAGGATGCTCCCCATTGGAGTAGCCCGCCTGAAGTTCTGTTATCCTGCGTCGTACCTTCACTCCTTGAGACGGGAGGGCCTCCGGACACAGGCGGTGATGGGATTGGAAAGATTCGCCAAGCATGCTTTCGTTGATTGGACTTGTACCGACCCGAGGTCCGGTTGGAGCTAAACTGGCGAGGCACCAATGAAATGTCCAATCAGGAAGCCGGCCAGTCCTGCCGCTAGGCCAATCATGGCCATCTGAATACCACTCTTCCAGAGAGACCCGACCGTCGTCCTCGCCTCGTAGTACCCGATGGCAAAGAGCACCACGCCACTGATCATCACCGAGCCAATCGCAGCCAGCAGGAGCTCCTTGCCTTCAAGGAAGTAAGGAATCAGAGGGATTATCGAGCCGAAGATGGTGGAGCTCAGCACGACCAGGAAGCTTCTCCTGGGTTCGGAGGCGTCGACCGGCTGAAGCTGGAGCTCGTTGGACATCATGAACTCGAGCAACGCTTTGGGCTTGGAGGCGATCAGGTCGGTCAATCGTTCGAGCTCCTGGCCCTTGTACCCCCATTTCTGGAAGACGTCCCTCACCTCCTTCTTCTCCACCTGGGGTACTTCCCTCATCTCGGTCTCTTCGCGGTTGACCTCCTTCTGATACTGCTTCCTCCTCGCCAGGGTGGACGTGTAGGCAACGGCCCCCATGGAGATTGACTCGGCTCCGAGCGCCGCAAAGGCCGCTACGAAGATCAATCGTAGGTCGCTCGTGGCGGCGGTCAGCCCCAGCAATATTCCGAGGACGTTCACCAATCCGTCCTGACTCCCAAGTATGAAGTTAGAGAGGAAGCTGGATCGGGCGTGTTGCTCGGTGAGCGGTTTTTCACCCAAGAAAGGTCTCACCCAATGGTTCCCGGATCAGTGTATGAGAACGAAACTCGCCGGGCGCTCAAGACGGACCTCACGTTATCCCTTCGTTTCACCCTTCCTGTCGAGGTGTTAGATAAACGATAGCTGTCTAGTCCGGCAGACGGGTGCGGAAGGAGAACAAACAGAAGACGTCGATGGCAAGAGATAGTGGGACTGTTGCTTTGAAAAAAGAGTGGAAAGGCGCGCCGTCCGCTGCCACGCCTTCCCCGTCCGTCCCAAGCGCCTTATGAACCGACTGAGACCGCAGTTGGCTGGGAGCGTGCCTGTACCATCGCGTCAACCTTGTTGGCGATCTTGTCCCTCACCTCGAAGTTCCATGCCATCTCGGCCACATCTAGCGGGAGGAACAGCGGCGCGATAGCGAGTGTCTCCACAGTCGTCACCGCTATGTTCTGTACCCACCTTCCGATACCGATTCGCACCGTGAAGTCGTTAGGTGCCCCCTCGATCAGCATGGTCAATGCTCGTTCTGCTGATATGAACGATTTCAAGAAGCCACCTTTCTGAGCCTGAATAAGCATCTTCGCCTCTCCCTGCTTCGGCTCCTGAATCTTGAACCCGTCTGATTGGAGGTACGAGACGATATCTGCCCTGAGCATGCTCAGGTCCACGTTCCGATTCTCGTACCGTCTTGTCTCATTTGCTAGCATGCTCGCAAGTCTCCGTCGGAACATAATAGGCTAACCGTATATTGTCTCATGACAGTCTTAGGTATTACCAAACTCGACGGAGTCACTCGGCCTAACGCGTCGAGAATCATTCTTGCTCTGGACGAGTCGCAATGCCATCCGAGGGGCCAAGTTCGAGTTGCTCGCCGGAACAGGCCACGTTCCCCAGAGCGAGTCTCCCGAGCTGCTCCTTGAAACAATCTGGGAATTCGAGCAGCCGGGCCGCTGACTGAATACATCAGCAGGAACAAGTGCTTGGCTTTCTTTGCTTCATGGTTGAGTCTTCGAGCACTTAGGCCGATTCCCTTGATCTCAAATCGGTCTATGCTCGTAACCTATGTTTCTTAGCACTTTCTACAATTTCGACAATTATGGTTAGGAATGACCATCATCGCGAACGAAGATTGTTACAGGGAAAAGCTTGGATAGTAACATTAAGAGATCTTTTTTTTTCTAATTCAAATGAACAATCACAAGGCAGGAATAGTTTCGATTGTAGTTGTGATGCTGATTCTCACGCTTCCGTTTCTGGCGTTCCCATTGTCACAGTCTTTTGCCGCAACCACTCTTCAACCAGTAAATCTTGGAACAGCAGGTAACTTTGCCATTCTGGCTGAATCAGGAATTTCAATTACTGGGGCTACTGGCGTTCCAATTACTGGCAGTATTGCAGTAAGCCCGATCGCTTCTACTGCAATAACAGGCTTTGGTTTGGTGCTCGACTCCTCAGGAACATTCGCAAGATCTTCCCTAGTGTCTGGCGATGTATATGCGGCTAACTACGCACCACCTACTCCCACTATGCTGACAACAGCTGTAAACAACATGTACACAGCATACACAACCGCAAATGGTCTAACCACTCCCGCTCCTGTAGTCAACTTTGAAGCAGGAAACCTTGGCGGCCAGACCCTCAACGCTCTTACTACTGGCAACATCTACAAGTGGAGCACGGGAGTTGACATTCCAATTGGGACAACCCTCACTCTAGACTGTTCTGCCCTTCCAAGCGCAGTCTTCGTCTTCCAAATAGCACAAGGTCTTACCGTAGAAGGTAATCTCCAACTAACTGGTGGATGTCAACCTCAGAACATCTTCTGGGTTGACGCATCCGCAGGGCCGATTGGCGTAACTCTTGGAACCACACTTGGTTCACTCACTTCCTTTGCAGGGGTCATTCTAAGTGCAACGACAATAGCGCTCAACCCCGGAGCATCACTAACTGGTCAGGCACTCTCACAAACAGCAGTTACGATGGCTGGCGGTAACACCATCACCTATGCTGCCCCTACAACCACAACGACTTCCAGTAGCACATCAACGACTTCCAGTAGCACATCAACTTCCATAAGTTCCACTACTTCGAGTTCAACTACAAGGACTTCGACCACTAGCAGTTCCACAACCGCCTCCACAACGGTCACTGCGACCTCCACATCACCCCCTGCATCGGAGTGCGCTTTCGTCACTGGTCAGTACACGAACGCCACCACACACCAGATTGTCTACTTCTACAGCATCCCCTGGGCGGTTGCCTATCAATTGGTGAATGATTTTGGCCCCTCGGGTATCTACGGCACTTGCGCCTCACCGCCTACGACCACAACCACAACATTGACTTCAATTAGTGCGTCTTGTGTCTACTTGACAGTCAACTCAGTGACTTCGAGCGGCGCTGCCTTGACAGGTGAATATAGTGACATTTGGAACGCCTCACAATCCATAGAAAATGGTCTAACGCCCGTGACGTTCTGTGTCACCCCAAACACAGTTCTGACGGTGGGAGTGTTCGACAGTGGTAACTACGCGTTCGCCCACTGGCTTGATACCGGGTCGGCACTTAGATTCAGAACATTCTCAATATCGTCCAACACCGTCTTTACCGCCGTCTATACGAACACCGGTACGCCGACTCCGCCAACCGATTCGGTTATCTCGGTCGGCACAGTCAATGTGTCCAACAACCCCATAGCGGGCTACTACACGACGCTGTGGCAGGGCGCGACGCTGGTCCAGAGCTGCTTCTCCCCTTGCGCGTTCACCGTGAATAACGGGCAGACCTACCGGATAGCAGTAGCAGATTCCGGCAACTACTTCTTCAACCATTGGAATGACGGCACGACGAACAGGTTCTACACGGTGGTTGTCGGAAGCACCACCTCGACCATTTCACTAGTCGCCGTCTACGTACTAGTTCCTGGAGGGGCTTCTCCAAGAACCGTAGATCAGATGCTGGCAATTCAAACCCTCCCCTCCACAGGAGTGCACTCCAGTCTCGCGGCGACAGTCATCGAGGTCGGAGCAATCGTCGCGGTTCTGGCTTCGCTCATCGGCTTCGGGACCGTCTTCCGTCGCTCGGGGACTCGAACAGACCTGACAAGATGACAAGCGGATCTTGTCGCGTCTCCGGAAGAGTCTTCGCGACACCGGACTATCTCCAGGTGGACCGGCCCGACAGACAACGCCAGCGTGCGGGATTGTCAGAAGGCGTTTTCTATTTTTTGTGTACTTTGGCCGGAATCCCGCGAGCACCTGCCGGGGTCTTCCCCTTCAGCCCAGCACGATTGTGAGCTACGGCAGCACGGAGGATATCTTTCAGAGCGTGCTCCTTGATTTCGTCTCCCTCGAAGAAATCGATGGCTCTCCACTTGTTACCTTCGAGCATGGAGTTGAATAGCTTCTCAGGATCCGGAAGGCTCGCACCTTCGTAGAACGTCAACTTCACCTTATCCTTGAAAGGTTTGAAAAGACAGACCAAGCCATCGTGGGAAAACACAGGGGCGCCCTTCCATTTCAACTCCTCGACGATGTCCGGGTCGGAATCATGGATGATCTTGCGAAGCTTGGCCAGCGCCCCACCGCGCCAGTCGGTCAGGGCCGCAATCTGCTTGTCGATGATCTGGGACGGGCTCGACCGCATCGTTTGGTTAGAAGGTCCCGAGGTTCTTAAACGTAGTCTTCATGAAGGCTCTGTCAAGCTGGAGTTTGGTACTGGGTGCACCCCGCGCCAGACCAAACGAGGACTAGACAGCACCCTTGCGAGCCCGGTCCTTAGCTCACCGCTTTCTTCACGAGCGCGGCGATCCTTGCCTCTTCGGCTGCAGTCAATCCCTTCAGCGCGAAGGCGGTCGGCCACATGGCGCCCTCGTCGAGGTTCGCCTCGTCGCTGAAGCCTAACGTCGCGTACCTCGTCTTGAACTTCTCCGCTGGTTGGAAGAAGAAGAAGACATTGCCGTCCTTGGAGTACGCGGGCATCCCGTACCAGAGTCTCGGCGTGAGGCTTGGAGCGCTGGCTTTGATGATGGCGTGGAGCCGCCTGGCCATATTGCGATCAGGTTCCGACATCTTGGCGATCTTCGCGAGCACGGAGCTCTCCCCGTCCGCCTTCTCCGTGTCCGCCTTCAGCTCTTGGATGCGCTCCTTCATCGCGGCTTTTTCCTCGTCCGTGAATCCCTTGGCCTTCTTGCTGGTCGCGGCGGTGCTCTTGGCGGACTCGGTGCCCCTCTGCGTAGGCTTCATTGAAACCTAATCGTCCTCAGAGTTTTTAAAACCTTTCCTGAGTTCTTGCCTCGGTTGCAATCGGCTCCTTAGGGTCCTTGTTGAAGGGCCCGCTCGCAACCGGAGCCAGTATTCTGAGTGGGATTCGAACCAGAATCAGGATACGACGAACGAACCGGCGATGATGAGGTCAGTGGGGCCGGTGAGCTTCGACCAGCGTACTTTCGTTCGGCGGGTTTTGAATTATTCAAGAGTCATAATGACAAACTTGAGTGCGGTAGATCAGCATTAAGGTCAGATTCCGCTTCGAGTTGGGAATAGACTTCTAATGAGGGCTGCCTCGGCTTCACTGTCTTTCTTTACCCTAGAAGAGATGACGGGTTGAAGCAGTGTTGTACCTCCGACGTCCGAGACATGCCGCGATGCAGTCTATGGGTAGTTCGAGAGATTAACAGAATTTATGGGGAGAGAGGATTTCGACCACGACATTCCTCTTGGAGAGCACGCATCCTCCATATCCACGTTGCTCTAATGCTGTCTAAGGAGTGTGCTAATTGTAGGATAACGGGTGTTGGATTTCAATTGCGCAAACCTAAATATCTCAGGAGAACGTTGCCGTCGACTCAAGCGGGGGGTTGATATTTGGATAAGAAAAGCACCACGACGAACAGAGACTGGTGGCCGGACCAGTTGAGGCTGAATATCCTGCACCAGCATTCCTCCAAGTCCAATCCGATGGTCGAGGGTTTCAACTACGCTAAGGAGTTCGGGAGTCTCGACCTGGAGGCCGTGAAGAAGGACCTCCATGAACTGATGACCAAGTCGCAGGACTGGTGGCCGGCGGACTTCGGCCACTACGGACCGCTCATCATCCGAATGGCGTGGCACAGCGCGGGAACCTACCGCACAGGCGATGGCCGCGGGGGTGCCGGGTCCGGATCCCAGCGCTTTGCGCCCCTTAACAGCTGGCCCGACAACGTGAACCTCGACAAGGCGCGTCGGCTGCTCTGGCCGGTCAAGCAGAAATACGGCCGGAAGATTTCTTGGGCCGACCTGATGGTCCTCGCTGGCAACGTCGCCTTGGAATCGATGGATTTCAAGACCTTCGGTTTTGGCGGAGGGCGCGAAGACGTCTGGGAGCCCGAAGAGGACACCTACTGGGGGAGCGAGACGGAATGGCTTGGCGACAAGCGCTACTCTGGCGATCGAGAACTAGAGAACCCTCTCGCCGCTGTGCAGATGGGCCTGATCTACGTGAACCCGGAGGGGCCGAACCGCAATCCGGACCCGCTCGCTGCTGCCAGGGACATCCGCGAGACATTTTCGCGCATGGCGATGAACGACGAGGAGACCGTCGCGCTGATTGCCGGCGGTCACGCCTTCGGAAAGACGCACGGCGCAGGCGATCCGTCGCTCGTGGGGCCCCCGCCAGAAGGCGCCCCCATCGAGGAACAAGGTCTCGGCTGGAAGAGCAAGTTTGGCACGGGCAAAGGCGACGACACGATCACCAGCGGGCTGGAAGTCATCTGGAGTCAGACGCCAACTAAGTGGAGCAACAACTTCTTCCGGAACCTTTTCGACTTCGAATGGGAACTAACGAAGAGCCCGGCCGGCGCGCACCAGTGGAAGCCGAAGGGTGGCGCAGGCGCCGGTACTGTGCCGGATGCGCAAGAACCATCGAAGCGTCACGCGCCATCAATGCTGACTACGGACCTCGCTCTGCGGTTCGACCCCACCTACGAGAAGATTTCACGGCGCTACATGGAAAATCCGGACCAGCTTGCGGACGCGTTCGCCCGAGCGTGGTTCAAGCTGACGCACCGTGACATGGGCCCGCGCACGCGCTATCTCGGACCGGACGTTCCAGCAGAAGAACTCATCTGGCAAGACCCCATCCCTGCCGTCAATCACACACTGATTGATGGGCTGGACATCGCCTCCCTCAAGGGCAAGATCCTGGCTTCTGGCCTCTCAGTGTCGGAGTTGATCTCGACCGCCTGGGCGTCGGCGTCCACCTTCCGTGGCTCCGACAAGCGCGGTGGTGCCAACGGTGCCCGCATTCGTCTGGCGCCGCAGAAGGATTGGGAAGTCAACCAGCCTGCCCAGCTCGCTAGGGTGCTCAAGACCTTGGAGGGCGTCCAGAGCGCGTTCAACAGCGCCCAGTCTGGCGGTAAGAAGGTATCGCTGGCCGACCTGATCGTTCTGGCCGGTTGCGCCGGCGTAGAGCAGGCCGCGAAGAGCGCGGGTCACGAGGCGGTGGTCCCATTCACGCCGGGGCGCATGGACGCCTTGCGGGAGCAAACCGATGTGGCATCCTTCGCCGTTCTCGAGCCGGTTGCAGATGGGTTCCGCAACTACCTCAAGACGAAATTCTCTGTATCGGCCGAAGAACTGCTGGTCGACCGGGCGGCATTGCTTACGCTGACGGTGCCTGAGATGACTGTTCTCATCGGCGGAATGCGAGTCTTGGATACCAACTTCAGAAGCTCCCAGCATGGGGTCTTCACCAATCGCCCCGGGACACTGACGAGCGACTTCTTCGTGAACCTCCTCGACATGAACACGACCTGGAATGCAAGCTTAGAAGACAAAGACGTGTTCGAGGGTCGTGATCGCGCAACGGGCAAGGTCAAGTGGATCGGCACCCGTGTCGACCTCATCTTCGGTTCGAACTCCCAACTCAGGGCCCTGGCGGAAGCCTACGCATGCGAAGATTCCAAGGAGAAGTTCGTGCACGACTTTGTAGCGGCGTGGAACAAGGTGATGAACCTTGACCGGTTCGACCTCGCCACTAAGAAAAATTCTTGAAAGAATTCAGGTTTCGGGTCAAGCAGGATAAGCTTGGAAAATCAAACGGGTCCGATTGCTCAGCCAAGCAAGATGGGAAGTTCGATTGTCCGCAGGCGTTTGAATGCCTTGCAGGAGGTATCTCGAACGAAGAACCTTCAGGCTATCATCGAAGCGGTGACGCTTATCGGTATCGGGAAGGCGATGGCAGTCTCAAGGGAGGCCATTCAAGAGGCGCTCGCCTTACTGTCTCATCTCTCAGATCCATATGGACCAGTATGACAGCAGTTAGCTTAAAGTTATAATCACTCATAAAGAAAAATAATTCTATGCTAATTAGTGAAGCGAAAGCACCTGATTCTATCCCGCCTTTAGGAAGTCGTTCGCTGTCACTATTCTAGTCCCATCAACCTTTCCAAGGGAGAGCGGGTGTTCATCGCCAGAAACTATGAAATCTGCTCTTGCAGCCATAGCACATTCCAGAATCACATTGTCTGCTGGATCTTCCTTGACAATGTCCAGTCTTGCGGGAACGTCGACGAAAGTCGCGATGGCTGATACAAGAGCCTTGAATCTCAATTTCTGTTCATCCTCGAATTCGAACTTAGGATAGTCCAGCACTCTCGAGAGTTCTTCAAATTGAGCGTGGGAGATGAAGAGCTTATGTCTTCGCTGATTATCTGCTCCAATATCTTGTGCGGCTTCCCGTTCCACGCTAGGGCGGAGATGAGTATGTTTGTGTCGAGGACTACTTTTCTCTTGCCCGCTTGATAGCCTTGGCAACATCCTCTTGCTTAACTTTGCGTTGCTCCAGATGGGATTGGATGTCTCTGGAGAGCGACTCGAACTCGATCTTGACTTTCGGTATGTCTACTCGCTTGAACAACACGCCATCTTTTACCTCTATGGCCACGAATCTGTCACTACTGGTGAAGCCTTCATTCTCTCTTATTCGCCGAGGGACCACTAACTGTCCCTTACCTGACATTTTTACCAGCGGCTCTTCCATTCATGATAACTCCTAGTTGGGGAGTTGAACGGTTAAACTATTTAACTATTCGACCTGAGGCGGTCTTCTCAAAACAGAGTGGTGTAAAAGCGACAAATAATGAATTACTAGGTACTTGTTTGTCCCGATTACACGCAAGAACCTACGCCGTAGGGCCAGTCGCTGAAGATTGGCAGCGCCCTAGGCTGTACGAAGAACCCGATTGGATAGACGCTGAAGATTTCTCTCAGGCGCTGATACCAGCGATTTTCTTTGCAAGCCGCGAAACGTCTGCGCTCCTCCCGTACAGGGATGGCGAGTCTCTGCCCTTCAGGACCTCTTGAAGCGTATTTGTAACAAGGTCTGTCCGATCGAACTCCGATGCTAGGTCGCCAATCTGTACACAGTCCACTATATCCTTCAAAAGATCGCCTCTGTCTTTCGGGTCGTCGAGAAGATTCCACCCAAGTATAACGACGCATTGGTGGGATTCGTGATTGCTGCCGTCGGGCTCTACATACTTCTAGCCGGCTGAGCCCGTTGCAGCGCCCCTCGATCTCCTCGGCTTACTCTTCTTCTCGCAGTTCGTGATATGACTCGAAGGCCTCTCTTGCCACGAATACTACTATCACCGCGGTAGCTAGGTAATCTGCCCACCAGAGCCCGAAGAAATACTCTGCAAGAAGGCCGCCCAGCAGGGCAACCGCCATGAAGAGGCAGGTGACCGATTCCACTGCGTCAATTGAAAGAGGCGCACTCCTCGTTTCCTCGCCTATCTTTCTCTTCTGCCACCAGAGGTAGGGCATGATAATGACCGCCCCGATGGCTATTGCGATTCCCAGAGGAGAACCTTCAGGTCTCAGCCCTGAGGCATACGAATAGACGGCGCCCAAGGCGATGACAGGAATAAGAGCGAAGAGCAATCCGGTGGTCAGTAATTCCGTCCGTCTGCTCTCAATCTCGGACCCAGCGACATCTTTCCGAAGGTGACTCAGGACGGCAAAACCCGAGAGAAGCTCTATGAGGCTGTCGGATCCAAATGCAAGCAACGCAAAGCTTCCCGCCAACAAGCCGAATCCTACTGAACCCAGAGCCTCTACGATCATCCACGCTGTGCTGAAATACTCAACCTTGATGCCCGTCCCTATCCTCATTCGCCTCCATGATTGATGAGCTGGAGCACAGCAACACGAAGCGCAGTTGGAGCAATCCGCCGGGGTTTGGCAATCCGCGCATGAATTCTGAGCACAGCCGCAAGTATGGCATGAAGACGGAGAAGTTATTCCAAACGACACTGGGAAACCCACCTCCGAGCTTCGGCCAGACCTCGTCTGCTTTGCGAACGGCCCTCCAGTCTTTTCATGCTGCAATACCCCACGCTCGATTGCTACTTCCAGGTGAGGGCAAGTATCCCTCCGACCACCCCGAGGATAGCTCCGACAATGAATCCACCCATCATCCCGCCGTAATAATCTCCTCCCATCATGCCGCCGTACCGAGGTTCACCGGACGAGAGACCCATCACCGTCACGCTCCCTCTCAAGATCACGACGCCCGCTATGAGCGAGAGGATGAACGCCGCTATGGGCTTTTCTGTACTCGGGGTGGTCATGCGGCTGAAAGTGCCTTCTAGTTGGGGTGCCCGTACTTGTGCGGATCTTTGTCGAATGTGCTCTTGCACGAGGCGGCGCAGAAGTAGAACGTCTTGCCTTCATGCTCGGACTTTAGCTTAGCCGTCTTCTCGTCCACCTTCATTCCACAGACTGGGTCCTTCATCATACGAATCTCAAGGGGGGCGTCTTCCCTTTCTATATGAAAGCTCGTCTTTACGAATGTCAAGCTTTTATTCCTGCGGTTCCTCGGACATCTCGTGAAGCCCGATGCCATCGATATCAAGATACTCGAGGTCCTGATGGATGACGGGCGGGCCTCGTTCAGGCAGATAGCACAGCGGACCTCCCTCACAACACCGACTGTCTCGTCCCGAATCGCAAGGATGACCAAGGCCGGTCTCATCAAGAAATTCATTCCCATACTCTCGGGAGACTCGGTCAACCGCGGGGTCACGACCCTTTTGACGCTCAAGGCAGGTTCCGCTTCGGTACAGAAGCTCGCGGAGGACTTGGCGAAGATGCGCGAGGTAGAGGCCGTCTACATGACGACGGGCCAGAGCATCACGCTGAAGGCGACCCTGGACAGCGTCCAGAGCCTGCAGTCCTTCCTGGCTCAGAACGTCTTGAAGAAGAAGGGTGTCGAGGTGACATCGAACCAGATCATCACCAGCACCGTGAAGGAAGAGCCTCCTTCTCTCCTTCCGAATACGCTGGTCATGAACCTGAAGTGCGACGACTGCGGAGGAGACGTGACCAGCAGCAGGCCCTACACCATCTCGGCCGGCCCCTCTCGCTACTATTTCTGCTGCAAGACGTGCAGGAAGGAATATCTCGCAGAGCACGGCAAGAGGCTGGCGAAGATAAGCCACAAGCTCGACGCATGACGGGCTTAACGTTCGTAAAGACGCTGGTTTAAGACCAGGATGAGGTTCTGAAGTCCATGGCAAAGGACCCGATCTGCGGAATGTATGTTGATGAAGCCACCGCAGAACTCAAAGGCCAAGTCAGGGGAGGGACCTATTATTTCTGCAGCGAATCCTGCTTGCACGAGTTCCTGGCCCCTGAGAAGGAGCTCCGGAAGCTCAAGATTGAAGTCCTTGCCTCGGCGCTCCTTTCAATCCCGATACTGCTCTTTACCTACATCTCTCCCCTGCCAGCGCAGTCCTCCAACTACGTCCTCTTCACCCTCGACTCACCCATCCAGTTCATCATTGGATGGAGATTCTACCGCGGGGTCTACGACAGCCTCAAGAATCGGATGGGGAACATGGACGTTCTCATCGCGCTCGGCACGTCTGCGGCCTGGGCGTACTCGACCGTCGTCACCTTCGCTCCGGGCTTCTCCCCCTCCTCCGGAGTCTACTTCGACACGTCCGCGATCATCATCACGCTGATTCTGGCGGGCCGGTATCTCGAGCACGTGACGAAGAGCAGGGCCTCCGCGGCGGTTAGGAAGCTCGCCGAGCTCCAGCCGACCGTAGCTCACAGAATCGACGAGGACGGCGCGGAGGTCGACGTCCCCATTGAACAGGTCCAGGTCGGAGACGTTCTGGTCGTCAGAGCCGGGGAAAAGATTCCCGTGGACGCCATAATCGTGGAGGGTAGGTCGGCCATCGACGAGTCCATGATCACGGGCGAGAGCATCCCCGCCGAAAAGTCAGCGGGGGACGAGGTCATAGGAGCGACGATCAACAGGTCTGGGCTTCTGAAGCTGAAAGCGGACAAGGTGGGCCAGGATACCACTCTCTCCCAGATCGTCAAGCTCGTCGAGGAGGCTCAGGTTGGGAAGGCGCCGATACAGCGACTCGCAGACAGGATCGCCTCCTATTTTGTTCCGGTAGTTATCGCCGCTGCCGCGGTCGCGAGCCTTTCGTGGTACTTCTTCGGCCACATAGGGTTCGGCTTCTCCATGCTCGTCTTCGTCTCCGTCGTGGTGATATCGTGCCCGTGCGCCCTCGGCATAGCCACTCCAGCAGCGCTCCTGGTGGGGACGAGCAAGGGCGCCCAGAGCGGAGTGCTCTTCAAGGGGGGCGAGTACCTTGAGCTCGCCAGCAAGGTCGACACCGTGGTCTTCGACAAGACGGGCACCCTCACCACAGGGAAGCCTTCGGTAACGGACCTGATTCCCACCGACCTTCTCAGTTCAGACGAGCTTCTGCGTCTGGCAGCGTCGGTCGAGAGGGGCTCCGAGCATCCGTTAGGCGAAGCCATTGTCAACGAAGCGAAGAGCCGCTCGGTCGGTCTGTCTGAACCGCAGGACTTCGAAGCAATTGCGGGGAAGGGCGTCAAGGCGAAGGTGGATGGCATGACTGTCCTGCTGGGAAACCGGCGACTCATCACAGAGAGTGGCGGCGACCTCTCGATGGTGGAGCCGGAGCTCGCGAAACTGGAAGAGAAAGGAAAAACGGCAATGATTGTCTCTCTGGATGGGAAGGTCGGAGGGATTGTCGCGGTCGCGGATACAGTGAAGCCTTCAGCCAAGGCGACCGTGGATGCTCTGAGGGGGATGGGCGTTCAGGTGGTGATGCTGACAGGAGATAACTCTCGGACGGCGGCCGCCATCGCGGAGAAAGCAGGCATCGACCAGTTTGTGGCAGAGGTGCTTCCGCAGCAGAAGGAGGAGAAGATCGAATCTCTGCAAAGAGAGGGGAGGGTGGTAGCCATGGTGGGCGATGGCATCAACGACGCGCCGGCGCTAGCAAAGGCGGACGTCGGGATAGCGATCGGCAGCGGAACAGACATCGCGAAGGAGACGGGAGGCATCGTGCTGATCAAGGATGACCTCCGCAATGTCGCAACCGCGATTAAACTGAGCCGGAAGACGCTCTCGAAGATTAAGCAGAACCTGTTCTGGGCCTTCGCTTACAACGTGGTCTTGATTCCTGTGGCTGCGGGGGCGTTGGTGCCGGTCTTCGGGGTCCATGTCTACACAGTGCTGCCCTTCCTGGCGGCCGGCGCGATGGCCATAAGCTCGGTCACGGTCCTCAGCAACTCGTTGCTCCTGTTCAGGTTCAGAACAGATTTCACGTGAGAATGTTGAGCGAGAGGAGTGAAAAGAGAGGGCGGAGAGCCGTGTTCTCGGTCGGAGACATCGAATGCACGACGTGCGCCATAGGGATTGAGAAGCGGCTGAAGAAGGTCGATGGCATAGAAAAAGTGGGAAGTGCAATCATGCTGAACAAGATCTTCGTCGACTACGACGAATCAAAGATTGACATCTCCAGAATCAAGAAGGCCATCGAGGAGGCGGGGTACTCGGGGTACGTGACCAATCAGGATTCGACACGCTGACGTGCGACTTCAGGTCGCTGGCCGGGATTATCTTCTGTCTGTTCCCGTTGTTCGTCATGACGCCGAGCAATCTCCGGCGCAACATGTCTTGAAAGTCTTCGTTGGGCATCTTGTCGAGGTCCAGCTTCTCGAGCTCCTCTACCTTGGCACCCTCCGCAAGAAGCAGCTGCTCCCTGAGCACGTTCTTCAGGTTCTCCTGGGACACTCCCTCCTGCTTCTCCGTGGTCATAAGAGGCTCGCACTTCCTGTACGCCTCCCTCATCTTCTCTATTGCGTCCTGGGTTATCCCCTTGTTCAAAGTGTAGGTCGCCTCGATATCCCCCTTGTGACCCATCCAGAACTCCCTCCAGTCCCTTATGATCAGGCCGTCGCCTTCCGCCATCATCATCCTCAGGTCGAAGTACCTGCGCAGAACATAGGGTCGCCAGTCGAACGCTGCCTTCCTGATTGGCTTTCTGATCATGTCCCCTATGTTGATGGAGGTGATGTGCTTGCGCCCAACGTCCTCGAGCCTGACATACTTGCCCTTCCTTTCGTGGAACGTTATCAGGGGGGATTCTGGAAGAAGCTCCTCGCCCTTCCTCAGCCTCCACTCTAGATACTGCTGTAGGTACTCGCAGCCTTCCTGCGCCAGGAACGTGAAATACTGATGCCCGGCCTTGCTGAGCGTCTTTCTCGCAATCATGAGCGTCGGGATCTTCGTCAGCGTCACCTGCCTGTTCTCTATCCTAAGCTCGGGCAGGTCCTTCAGCTTCAGGCCGTCGTCGCCGGTGTAGTTGCCGAGGACCTCGATCCTGCATCCCCCGAAGGCCACGAGCGAGCAGGCTACCTTCGCCCGCAGCTCAGCGGCGTTCAAAATCTTCTTCAGTTCATCCGGCGTCGGAGGCCTCTCGCTCTCCACCTTCGTCGGTTGGGACCTTGGTATCTTGATCGCCCTCGTAATCTGCGTGTCGTTCCATGCCGGCCAGCTCTTCAGGGGCTTGACGATGTTGGAGATGTAGTTCCCGCTCCTGCCCTCCTTCTCGAGCGCGCCGATCACGTCCAGGATGAACTCCGTGGCCTGCTTCTGGCTCATCTTGGCAATCTTCTGGGGCGTCGTCTCGAACTTCGCGCAGACGAATCCAATCCTCCGGAACCATTCTTGGGCGGTGACGAGACTCCCCCTCGTCACGTTGTCGTATCATCGCCGGAAGTTCTTGTCTTCGAGCAGCCCCTTGTATTTCGAGCGTCCCGGATCTTTCATTGGACCAATACCCCAAAACGACGTTTAAGGGCCACGGTCGTGAACTAAGTTGAAGATGGGGCCGGTGAGATTTGAACTCACGGTCGCCTGCACTTTGACCCGAACCGGGTCCCCAAGCAGGAATCTTGACCAATCTAGGCGGTCAGTCCCCGCTTACTAGACTACGGCCCCAACGTAATTCTGGCGTCCCGAAGGACGAGACTCGGGCCCTTTCGCCGCGATTTTAAATGTTGCAGGGTCGGCGATATCCCTTAAATCGCCACGGTCGCGTTTCAGGGCGTGGCCTTTTTCGTCCTCTCCGACGACCTCACGGGAGCCGCAGGGGTCGGGTCGATGGTGGACTGCTCCAAGACAGTCGCGGTGAACCTGGATAGGTTTGAACGAGAACTGGTCGGTGAGTTCGCCTGCATAGCGCTGAACCTGGAGATCCGAGAGAGGAGCGAAGATGAGGCGGCTCGTAGGCTGGCGCTCGCGCTCGACTTCGTCGGCGGGCACCAAGTCGGCATCAGAATAGACAGTGCCCTCAGAGGACATGTGGGGATGCTCGTCGCGGCGATGGTAGAGAGGGGAGACGTGCTGGTCACAGACACGATTCCTGAATACGGGAGGCGCACACTGTCCGGCCGGACCATGATCGGCTCTCAGCATAGAGACATAGAATCGTTGCTCGCCCCTATACGAAGGCAGAGGAAGGACCGTAGGGTCGAGCTCGCCGACTCCGAGACCTACGATGACCTCGACGTCCTCGCCCGTCGATGCATCCGAGATGGTCTGATACCGGCCGACCCCGGCCCCCTCGTGGCAAGGGTTGCCAGAGCCAAGCTGGGACTCGACCCGGTGACGCCGGAGAGGCCGAGAGGGGGCGCCAAACGAGTCGCATTCGTGGTGGGAACCCGGGACCCGCAGACACAGAAGCAGGTACACCGCATGGAGGAACTCGGGGTCCCCGTGCAGAAGCCCGGGATCAAGCGAGCCGAGGAGGTGGACATCTTCGCCTTCTCAGTGGAGAAGGATGGCGTCCTTGTCACAGGGGAATTCCTCCAGTTCCTAGCGGATTACGACGCCCTGGTGTTGAGCGGAGGTGCCACCGCCAATTACATCCTCGCAAGGTCAGGCTTCAGGTATCTGGTCAGCGACGAACAGGTACAACCACTCGTCTCGTCGGCATCGGTAAAGGGAGGTCTGTTCGACGGGAAGCGGGTCGTCCTGAAGGGAGGCTTCATCGGCGATGACAATACGTATAAGACGATTTTAGACTGGCTGAGGAAAACATGATCGGAGTAACACTCGGCGACCCTGCGGGGGTGGGCCCCGAGGTGGTCGCGAAGTCTCTGCCAAGCCTCAAGCGCGATCAACTCATGCTGATCGGCAACGAGGAGAACTTCCTTCGCGTCGTGTCAGAGCTCCATCTGGACGAACGGAAGATTCGCGGCTACAGGTTCTTCGACATCCCCGGCAAAGCGGTGAGCTACGGCAAAGTCCAGAAGTCAGCCGGCCAGATAGCGGTGGGGAGCATCAAGAAGGCGGTGGAACTCGCCCTGGACGGCGACGTGGAGTCGATAGCGACCGCCCCGATAAACAAGGAAGCGATCATCATGGCGGGGTCGAAGTACGTAGACCACACGACCATGCTCTCGGGCCTCACTGGGTCGAAGGAAAACTTCACGGTCTTCGAGACCGACGCGCTCCGCGTCTTCTTCATGACCAAGCACGTCTCCCTGGCGGTCGCGTGCAGTCAGATAACGCGCGAGCGGGTCCGTTCCTCGATCACCGATGCCAACGAATGCCTGGAGCTCCTCGGCGTGAAGAGGCGGAAGATCGCCGTGGCCGCGCTCAACCCACACGCGGGAGACGGGGGTCTCTTCGGGAGAGAGGAGATCGAGACGATATCGCCTGTGATTAGGGACGCGCAGAAGGAGTTCGACGTCTCCGGACCCTATCCTGCCGATTCGGTCTTCCACAGGGCCTCCGAAGGGGCATTCGACATCGTGGTCGCGCTCTACCACGACCAGGGCCACATAGCGGCCAAGATGCTCGACTTCCACCGGACGGTGAGCCTGAACCTCGGCCTCCCGTTCCTGAGGACCTCGGTCGACCACGGCACGGCCTTCGACATTGCGGGGAAGGGGATGGCCAACCCGCTGAGCATGGTCGAGGCAATCAAGAAGGCAGCCAAGTACGGGAAGAGCTACAGGGAGCGGCGCTCCGCCCTCAGATGAGTATCCCGATCGTCTTCAGCAGCCTGGCGTAGTTCCCGTCCGACCTGTCCTTCTTGTAGGCCTTCAGCGCCTCCAGGATCGGCCCCTGATTCCTGATGCCCAGGAGCCGCTTGACGAAGGG
The DNA here is from genome assembly GCA_003164815.1 of Candidatus Gagatemarchaeum stordalenia. Classification (GTDB taxonomy): domain Archaea; phylum Thermoproteota; class Nitrososphaeria; order Nitrososphaerales; family Gagatemarchaeaceae; genus Gagatemarchaeum; species Gagatemarchaeum stordalenia. The sequence continues at coordinate 35,046 of PLUF01000065.1, read as the reverse complement.
GGCGCACCTCCCTCCTATCAGCAGGTACTGCGAGGCCGTCGTGACGTTCTTCGGAGCGCGCCTCTGGCTCGAGGACTCGAAGTCGATGATGTACGGCATGTCACCGGCCATTATCACGTGCTTCCTCAGGTCGCTGAGCTGGCCGTGGTCCAGGTCGATGAGGTCGAGCTTCCGGCACTGGTTCAGCAGGAGGTGCAGTATCTCGCGGACCCGGGCCCTGGTCCCGACACCCCTTATCGCGCGGAGGTGGTCCTCGAGGTCCTCACCGTCGACGAGCTGCATCACCATGAAGTCCCGTGTCGCCGCGAACGCCTGCGCGCCCACGCCGATCCTGTTCGCTATCTCGGTGAGCCGGTACTCCTCCAGCATGCTCTCTCGGTTCGCGTCCGCCCTCCTGATCTTCACGGCGTGGACCCTGCCGCCGATGACACCCCTGACGACGACGCTCACCGTGCCGATGCCGACGAGCCCCAGTCTTCCGATCTTCGTCCTACCCTCGAAGACGACCTCCTCGACGCCCAGCTCCTCGAGCTGTTCCAGTCTCGACCTGGCGACCTTGATGTCCAGGACCGGATAGGTGAGGACGTTGAGATAGGGAGTCCTTGCGAACTCGCTCAGCCTAATCCGTTCCGATGCTGTCTGCGACAATCTCCTCTACTCCTTCGTCCAGCCACCGCTCCTTCGAGGCCTCCTCGAGGACGGCCCTCCCAGCAACGACCCTCCCGGACTTTCGGATGGCGGCGCCCACCTCTCGGGAGGCCCCCACCCTGTCTATCTCCTTCGCCCGGACTTCCGTCAACAGGCTCCCTAGGTCGGTCTGCCCTCTCTTCTGGAGCAGGTGCACCCGTCCGTCCTCCCCTGCCCAGACGAGCTCCGCCCTCTCCTTGTTCTTGGCGATGAACCTCTCGACCTCCGCCGGCCTCTCGACCTCAGGCCCGACCCGTTCCTCCAGGTCCGAGAGATGATCCGTCTCGGGGAGTAGCATGATCGCGCTCCTGTCCGAGTTGTTGGAGGCGGCCGACGCCCTGATGATCTTGAAGCCCCTCTCCTCGACGTATCTGACGAGCTGCTTGGTGCTCCTCTTCAGCTCACCCCAGAGCGTATCCTCGCTCACCGCCCTGTGGTCGAAGCGGATGACGTAGAGCCTCGTGGCGAGGCCCTTCCGGGTCTTTCTCTTGACGCGCGTGAAGTAAGCCAGCTCCGACTCCGAGAGGAAGGCCCTCGAGGCGAGCACCATCCTCGCCAGCGTCTCCTTCGAGATCGCCCGGGCCAGCTCCCTGTCCGCGTCGACCGGGTCCTTCAGGCTCAGCAGCGTCTCGCCGACGGGCTTCAGGCCCGCGAAGAAGCGCAGCGCCCCTTCGAGGCTCCCTTGGTTGTAGACTAGCACCTCGGCGGCGTACCCGCTGAACCCTTCGCTCTCGATCTCGGCGCCGTAGACCCCGACCGTCTTCATGAAGCGCTTAAGCAGCCTGACCTGCGTCCTCTTCTCCTCGTCCAGGTTTCGTTTCACGAACTCGACGTGGTAGGGGGACCTGTCCGCGGCGCTCCTCCACTCCCCGGGTCTCACGTCGTAGCACGGCACGATGTTGACCTTGACGCCGTCAACGGTCGCCTCGGTGTAGGGGTGCTGGGCGTACTTCTTCCCGGGCCTGTACCCGCGGGCCGCCTCCTTCCCGACCTTCAGTCCTATCGATTCGAACCTCCCATTGTCCACCTCCTTAGCGAACTTCACGAAGATGTCGATGTCGGGTGTCGTATCCGCGTCTTTCGGCAGCCAAGTCTCCTTGGCGAACGAGCCGCCGAGGATTACTCCCTTGATCTCCTCGTAGGGCTGCGCAGCGGCCTGAACCCTCCGCATGACCTTCTGAGCGACACGCTCCATGCTTGCCTCTTCGTCAGGTTTCGGAAGGACCAGCTTCCTGGCCCTCGCAAGAACGGTTTGGAGCTTCGTCAACCCAGAACATACTCCTTGACGTCGACGTAGGTCGGGCCGCCCGGTGACAGCACGCTCGACTTGAGCCTCAGGCTGGTGACTCGCGTCGCGCCGAAGTCACGACCGGCGTTCTGCTGGAGGAACGATATCAGAGCGCCTCCGTTGAGGGGGCTCCTCACCCTCGACAGCGTGATGTGAGCGTGAAACTCGTGGTCGTCCGGCTTCCCGACCCCGGCGAGGGCGCCTATGACGGCCGAGGCGGCGCCGTCGATAGCCTGTTCGCTCTCGCGGGCAACGCCGGCCCAGACGACCCTCGGGCGCCTCTGGTCTGGGAACGCCCCCACCCCTCTCACCTGGACATCGAAACTCGACAACGTCAGCCCCCGGAGTCGCCGGTCTACCTCCTTAACTGTGTCCTCGGAGACCTCTCCCAGGAACTTCACCGTGAAGTGGAGGTTGTCCCTAGCGACGACCTTCTGGTCCGCACGTGTCATACGCAGCTCCTCGCCGACCGTGACGAGCTTCTCGACGACCTCCTGTGAAACCTCGAAAGCGAGAAATGCGCGCGTTGGTCTCTACCACTGACCGTTGCTGCCCGTCCGAGTTATTAAACTGAAACTCGTAGATGCTTATTACCGAACCTCCGATGCGGCTGTGGGATAGCAAATGTTGATCATAGCCATCACTGGGATGCCAGGCGCCGGCAAGTCCACGGTGGCTGGGGCGCTCGGCGGAGTGGGGCTGAGACGGATCGCTATGGGGGACATGATCCGCGAGGAGAGCAGCCGAAGGGGTCTTCCCCTGGACGACAAGAACATGGGGGCGGTGATGCAGGAGCTGAGAGGGAAGTACGGAGCCGGCGCCGTCGCAGAGCTCTGCCTGCTCAGCATCCAGTCGAAGCAAGGGGAGGCGGCCGTCGTCATCGACGGCATTAGGTCGGTCGCCGAGATAGAGATATTCAGGAAGGCCGGAGACGTCGAGCTACTCGCCGTGCTCGCCTCCCCGAAGAGAAGGTTCGAGTTCCTCACATCAAGGGGGCGCACCGACGCCCCGCCGAACCTCGAGAGCTTCAGGGCCAGGGATGCAAGGGAGCTGTCAATCGGGATCGGAGACGCCATCGCCCTTGCCGACGAGGCGATAGTCAACGAGCACATCACCCCCGATGAGCTCGCCGACGCCGCGCTAAGCATAGCTGCGAGGTGGATGGGGCCCATTGGAAGCTAGCCACGACGTAGCCATCTCCCTCCACGCGGCGGTCTCACCCAGCGAAGACCCGGCGAAGGTCCTGTCGGCGGCGCGCAACGTCCTCGGAGACTGCACCTACGATGTCGAGGAGGGAGATGGGATGGTCGCGATCCGCTCCAAAGAGCTGAAGTGCCTCCAGAAGATCCACGACCAACTGAGGGACAGGCACGTGAGGGCGGCAGCAAACCGGCTCCTCCTGAGGATGCGCGACGGCCGAAGGGTGACAATGCTCCTAAACCGGCAGGCCGCGACGGCAGGGGTCGTCGCCCTCTGCACGAGCGCGACCGAGTCTCCGCTCGGCCCCATTATTGTGGAGATCGAGACAGACACACCGGACCGCTTAATCGACTGGCTGACCGCCTGCTAAACCGCGGGGACGTCGAGGACGAGCCCGTCACTGGCAGCGACAGTCTCCGGGAATATGCCTCGGGCCTCCCTGAGGAGCGCGTCCGCCCTCCTATACCTCGCGCTGAAGTGGGTGAGGACGAGCCTCTTCACGCCCGCCTCCTTGGCGAGACTAGCGGCCTCCGAGGCTGTGCTGTGCTTCCGCTCGAGCGCCTTGTCCGCGTCCTTCGATGAGAAGGTCGATTCGAAGATCAACAGCTCGACGCCAGAGAAGAACTTCGTGAGGCGCCGCGTGGGTCTTGTATCCCCGGAGTATCCGATTGACCTTCCCGGCCTAGCCGGCCCGAGCACCTGACCTGGGCTGAACTTCACCCCGCCGACCAAGACCGACCTCCCCCTCTGGAGGCTCGACCACTTCTTCCCCTCTGGAATTCCGAGGGTGACCGCCTTGGCCCGGTCGAAGACCCCGGGACGCGGCAGCTCCTCGAAGAGGTACGACCACGAGTCGATAGAATGGTTCGCCCTGGCGGCCCTGACCCTGAAGTCCTTGCCCCTGTAGACGACCCCCGACCTGACGGGGACGAATGAGACGTCGAAGGTCAGACCGATGTGGAGGACCTTCATCGTCATCTTCAGCCATCCGAAGAGCTCGGGGGGCGCCACGATCGTGAGGGTCCGTATCCTCTGCGACATGCCCATCGTCTGGAGAAGCCCGAGCAGGCCGTTGACGTGGTCCCCGTGGAGGTGGGTGATCAGGACAATCATCTCCCGGTTCAGCCCGAGGCCGAACTTGACGAACCTCCCCTGCGCGCCCTCCCCGCAGTCCATGAGTATGACCTGTCCCTCCCTCCTGATCGCCACGGAGGGGAGGCTCCTGGTCTTCGTCGGCGCTGCGGAGCTGGTCCCGAGAAAGATTACCTCGAGCTTTGTCAATGTTCAGACCCTCCTTAGCACGCTTATGGTGCGCGTCAGCTTCCTATGAATGTAGAGGTGGTGCTCCTCCTCCACCTCGAAGTCGTCCCGGCTCTTCACTACTACGGTATCGGGGTGCATTACGACCAGCCGCCTCCCCTCTTCCAGAAGGCCTCGGGCCGTCTCCCTGAGCCTCTCGAGTATCTCCCCAGCGCTCGACCCGGCGGTGCTCGAGGCTCTCCCGTAGGGGATGTCCGTAGCGATCCCGTCCACCCCGGTGAACGGCGTCTTCCTCACATCGGCCCGGACGACTCCCAGCCAGTCCTGCCTGAAGTTAGCCATGTTCCTTACGGAGCCCTTCACCATCCTCAGGTCGCGGTCCGCCCCGAGCGCCGTCGCCCCGAGTTCGTGCGCCTCGAGCAGGAGGCTTCCTGTGCCGCAGAAGGGGTCCAGGAAGACCTCTCCCGGTCCTACCCTGGAGAAGTTCACGAGCGCCCGGGAGAGCTTGGGGAATATGGCGGCCGGGTGAAAGAAGGGACGCGCCCTCGGCCGCCGCAGGACCCAGTCCTGGCTCATGAGGGAGGGTCTGCAGAGCGCGAGATAGTCGCGGGCGCCACGGACAAGGGCAACTTCGACGTCCGGGTCGTCCAGCGCGACCTTCCCGCCGATCTCCTCGGCGAGGTCGGAGACCATCCCATCAGAATCGGACCTCTTCTCTCCGAGCTCGAAGACGCTCACCCTGTAGGTCCCAGCCCTGAGCGACCGAAGATGGTCCCGGTCGAAGCGCCCGTCCGGGACGACCGAGCCCACCCGCTTGGAGAAGGCTACACGGCTCGCGATGGTGTCGGCGTCTGAATCCGTCGAGGCGATGAGGATCCTCTCTTCGGGAGACGCGATCTCTGCATACGGGTCCTGCATCCGGACCAGCGCCGACGCCTCCGCGGCAGGAATCGTGGTGCTCTCACCCGAGAGCAGGAAGATTATCTTACTCGGCGACCGTTCTGAGGTACGAGGCGAGGGGCTCGGTCGCGTCAACTTTGCTTACCCTGCTCGGCACGGTGTTGGTTCCTATTATCTCGTCCACACCCGCCTCGATGAGCTTCTCGTAGGCGTCCTCGACCAGGAGCGGGTGGACGCAGCTGACCACTATCTTCGATGCCTGAGCCTTCCTGAGCTTCTCGGCAGCGGCGCGTATCGTGGCTCCGGTCGAGATCATATCGTCCACTATGACGACGTCCCGGCCCTTCACGTTCATCTCGCCGGCGTCGATCCTCACCTCCCCGGTGACCCTGTCCCTCTCCTTTGCGAACTGGAGATGCTCCGCCCCGTAGATCGTCGCGAACGCCTCCGTCCTCTTCGAGGACCCGAAGTCCGGGGATATCACGACGGGGGAGGAGAGGTTCATGTTCTTCTTGATGTACTGGGCGAGGATGGGAATCGCCGAGACGCTGTATGTCGGCATGGCGAATAGCGCCAGTCCCACGGCGGAGTGTATGTCGACCGTCGTGACGCGCAACACCCCGCACGTGCGGAGGAGGTGGGAGATCACCCCGAGGCTGACGACCTCGCCCGGCATGAACTGCTTGTCCTGTCTAGCGTATCCGAGGTAGGGTATCACGGCGTGGACCTTGGCGCCCTCCTGACTCAGGTGATGCGCCGCCAGGAACAGCTGCATGTAGTTCCTGTCGACGGGAGGGTAAGTCGACTGCACCAGAAGGATGCTCGTCCCGTGCACCTCCTCTTCGACCTTGAACCTGGTCTCCGTATCTGAAAACTCCTTCACGGTCACGGACAAAAGAGGGAGGCCCAAACGTTTGGCGAGGGTCTTGCCGAAGTCCTCGCTGGCCGGTCCCGCGAAGAGGAGTCTGTCAGTCAACTCTCGACCGAGCATCTATCACAGCTTATTTAACGAATTATTCTTTTCAGCCCGGCCTCGTCGGAAAACACCAAAGAGTTAATGTATAGGAAGTTCAAGCTTGTCACGGAACGCATTGGACCAGTTTTGTCCCGAGTGTGGGGGGCCGATACTATTTGACGCGGTCAACAAGCGATTTTCGTGCAAGAGCTGCGGCCTCTTCCTGACCAGGGAGCAGCTCTCCGACCTGAGATTCAAGCTGAAGAACACAGGCACAGACGACGGCCGCAAGAAGCAGAGGCAGCAGGCAGACTATCTTGACTGGTGGCTGAAGGACAAGAAGGACAAAAAGTAGCCTAGGCTACCTTCGACCGACGCCCTTCCTCCATGACCTCACCGAACTTCTTGGTGATGAGCTTGGTGTTCGCGGTCGCGTTAAGCCCCTCTACGGCCGACGGCTCGAACCAGGCGAACTCGTCCGACTCCTCGTTCAGGGTTATCTTCTCGCCGAGCGGCCTCATCAGGTAGTCGATCAGGACGAAATGGAACTTTATCCTCCCCTCCTCGTCCTTTATCACCTCGTTCGCCACCTGCAGCAGTCCCTCCACCTCCACCTCTAGCCCGAGCTCCTCCCGGACCTCGCGCTTCGCGGCCTCCTGAGGGTCCTCCCCTACCTCGAGGAGCCCTCCTGGCGGGGCCCACCTCCCCCTGTTCGGCTCGAACTTCCGCCTGATGAGGAGCACCCTGCCGTCCTTGTGGATGAACCCGCCGACGCCGACCAGCGGGTGCTCGGGGTACTCTCTCCTGCTCCGCACAGGTAAAGAAGCGGTCGAAGAACATATCAACGTTTCAATACACCTACCGCCAGATGGTATCGGTCTCCAGCCTCTGCGTCGGAAAGGAGCTGCTCATCGGGAAGACGACGAACACGAACGCCACGTGGGTCGGCGCAAGGCTCTTCGGGATAGGCACGATGATCGACCGAATCCTGACGGTCACCGATTCCCTCGACGAGATCTCTTCCGGCCTGCTTGAGCTGCTCGCGAGGAAGCCCGACTTTATCATCGTGATCGGCGGACTCGGACCAACGCCGGACGACATGACGCTGAAAGGCGTGGCGCGGGCGCTCGGCAAGAAGGTGAAGCCCAACGCCGCGGCCCTCCGGCTGATCAGGGAGCACTACGTCAAGACCGGGAGGTCCGACTTCGAGATGACGGCCGCCCGCCGGAAGATGGCCGTGATCCCGGAGGGCAGCACGCCCATGGTCAACGAGCCGGGGACAGCGCCTGGCGTGAGGATCGAGAGCGGCCCGACGGTGATCTTCTGCCTGCCTGGGGTGCCGCACGAGATGAAGAGCATCTACTCCCGCTCCGTCCATCCTGAGATCCTCCGGAAGATAGGGCGGCTGTTCACCACGAAGATAGTGATGCAGCTCGAGGGTGTCTTCGAATCGACCCTAACCCCCGACATCGCCGAGGCCGTGAGGGCGCACCCGTCGGCGTACATCAAGTCGCACCCGAGGGGCCTCAAGACCGGAAAGCCCCACGTCGAGCTCGACCTGGTCGTCGTCGCGCCGGACAGGCCGGAGTCGGAGTCCGAGTGTTCTGCGATGGCCGACTTCTTCGCCCAGAGGGTGGCACAGGCGGGCGGCACGGTGGCCCGAAGGACGATAACCGCGCTGCACCCCCGTGCTCAGTTATAGGGCAGGCCGGACGGAGGGGGTAACGGGATGAACCTAATCTACATCACGGGCACCGCGGGCGCAGGGAAGTCCCTGCTGACCTCCTCTCTCGTGAGTTGGTACAGGGAGAAGTCGCAGGACGCGATAGCGGTCAACCTCGACCCGGGTGTGCTCACGCTCCCCTACGACCCGGACGTGGACATCCGGAACTCCATCGACATGCAGCAGATCATGGCCGACTACTCGCTCGGCCCGAATGGCGCCCTGATATTCGCCAACGACCTAATAGCGAGCAAGCTGAACGAGATCCAGGAGGAGATAGACGGGACCACCGCGGACTTTGTGGTCGTCGACACCCCCGGGCAGATAGAGCTCTTCGCCTTCAGGGAGAGCGGCCCGTTCATCGCCAAGGGGCTCCAGGCGGACTCCAAGGTGCTCCTCTTCCTGATGGACTCGCTCGTCGCGTCGTCCCCCACCAACTTCCTCTCCCTCGCCCTCCTCTCGACCTCGGTCCAGCTGAGGATGGAGCTTCCGCAGATCCAGATCCTCTCGAAGACCGACCTGGCAAAGCCCATGATACGCGAGATGGTCAGGTGGACGAAGGACGCGACCGCGTACGAGGAGGCGCTCTCCAAGCTGAAGTCAGGTTCGGAGTACTCCTTCTACTCCCAGCTCTTCCGGAGCCTGAAGAAGTCGTCCCTCGCCCTCGGGCTCTTCCCGGTCTCGTCCTACACAAGGGAGGGATTCGTCCCGCTCATAGGCGAGTTCGCAAGGATCTTCGGCGGCGGCGAAGAGTATGAGGAGTAGCTGCAGGCACTAACTCACCAAACATCGGCTCCTCAACAGAGAACACGTCTTTCCCCTGATGGGGGCGAGCAGGACCAGGATGACCAGCCCGCACAGGAGAGTCCTGGTCCCACGAAGACGCGCCACGGTCCCGTCCCGTGCGGAGGCTAGTGAGGCGGTCTAGTTATACCCGGAGCGACCGATCAGACGCGCTCGAAGACATAGACCCGCCTGACCCAGCGGGTGTTCTCGTGCGAGATCCTCACAGGGTACTCGAACGGAACCTGAACCGGCTGGAACGGTGCTAGTCCGGCCGCGCCGACAAGCCGGGGAGGACTTCCGGCGCGGAGACTAGGAGCCAATCATATTCCCCGATTTCGCGGAAGCTAATCTAGCCCCAGGGTGTCTCTTTTGCCGCATTCTGACCCGCGATGGCGCCGAAGGCGACGGTCTCACCCAGGTTGCCGCCGCCGTTGTATTCCCAGCTGTAGATGGAGCCGAACTCGCCTGCGCTGTAGAGTTTGGGAATGGGATTGTTGTTTGCGTCCACAACTTGGGCCGATGTATTGCGCTTGGCGCCGCCCTGGGTGTTGAACATCAGATACACCAGGTTCATCGCGTAGAACGGAGGGTTGACCACGGGCACCAGCGACGTCTTCGAGCGTCCGAAATCGGCGTCGACACCCGCCGCGCAGTATGAGTTGTATTTTGCGACGACACTGGACAATAGGGTTGGGTCACGATTGATCAGCGGAGCAAGCGCCTGAAGCGTAGCACCCTGCTGTATCCATCCTTTCGCTATCTCTACGCTGTTGTCTTTGCTCCACGTGTATAGCCCGTGGACGACATTCCAGCCAAAGCCGCTCGCAGATGGAGTCGCGTTGGGGAGGGCTGACATCGGTCCTGCCTGGCACGTGGTGCTGTCAAAGATGATCTGGACGGGGAAAGGAGCGGGGTAAGGTATCCAAGTTGTCGACGCGGTGACCGTGGGGTTGGCTACGTAGTTGAAGGGAATCTTCCCATGGTGGGCCGATATGGTTTCGTTCACGAATCTGGCGCCGTCGGCTCCTATGAAGATGTAACCGGATGCGGGAGCGCTGAGTGCGAAGAAAGGCTGGGTCGGGTCCGGCTGCATTCCGTAGCCGCTTCCTGATATGTTGTCCATGTGCCACAGGGCGGCCCCCACCTTCGTCACCATCGGTATGCCGTCTCCTGTGTTGTAGGGCGTGCCCCTCGGACCACCACTCGACAGCTGGCAGTAGTCGCGCAACATCTGCTGATTGTTCTCGTACCCCCCGAGGGTAAGGATTACAGCTCTGCTCGCCTTGATGTTGATCGTTTTCCCGTTGCTCGTAGCTTGGACGCCCAGAATCTCCCCGGTCTGGCCGTTCTGAATCAGACCAGTGGCAGGAGTTTGGTACATCACCGTTATTCCAGATGCTTTGTTCACTTGCGCCAATAGATCTTGGAAGTAGTCGTATCCACGTCCAGGCGGAGCGCCATCGCCTATCTCATGGGCGGCGTCGGAACCAGGAAGTGCCGAGAACTCGGGGAGGAAGCTCGAAGGCGCAGTAAGGTACGAGACCCCATTCACGGGTGGGGGAAGCTCGGCGGTCGTATCCTCCTGGAAGGGCGAGCACCCGATGTTCTGGAGGGTTTGGAGGTTCTGGCTCATCGCTTGTGCCCATGTCGAGACCATGTCCTGAGGGATCGGATAGGGACCTGCCATCGCGTTAAGGTAAGTTATCGCGTCCGCCGGAGGCGACGGAGTGAAGATGTTCCCGCCGGACACGCTTGTGTTGCCGCCAACATATTGTTGTGGCGCCTTCTCCAATAAGATTACCTTCACACCTGCCTTGGCCGCGTACATTGCCGCCACTCCTCCAGCCCCGCCGAACCCGACAACGACTACGTCTGCGGCATCGTCCCACGAAGCAGGAAGCCACGGTTGAGAAACAGAAGTCGTCGTAGACGTAACGACCGGCAAGGTCGTCGTCTGAACCTGCGTCGACGTCTCGGTTGTGGTGTTGGTCTTTGGGAAGCCGACCGATCCGGCCGCGGCACCCACTACAGCGCCTACCACCAGACCGCCCACAGTCCCAGCGACAAACTGCCTCCTTGACACCTTAGTTCTAGACTCGTTCGTCAACTATTTTCCCTGATTCGGTTCTACCGTGTTGAGAATAAGGAGCTTGTGAATCATCTGCACCTGAATGCGGTCATGTGTAGAGGCTACCCTGGGTGAAATGGCGAAGATCAACGGTCTCAAGAGAAGCCAAATCGCCAGATCCTACAGGTCGCTCGTCACAGAGCTCTACCTGGACATCCAAGTCGCCGACCCGGCGGAATGCCGCGCGAGGGTCGCGTCTAGAGCGAGGGTGGACCCAAGGGTGGAGGCGGACGCCCTGGAGATATTGTCGAAAGCCGCGAAAGCGGGAATCACGGCCGGTTTGTGCCCGACCGGGCTCGCGGCCTCGGCCCTCTACCTGGCGTCTCTGCTCGACGGCCATTGGCTGACCCAGAGCGGCGCGGCGGAGGCGGCAGGCGTGAGAGAAGCCACGGTCGTAAGGCAGAGCAAGCGCCTCAGGAAGATCGTCGAGGTGCAGCGGGGAAGAACACCGAGGAAGAAGAGGCTTAGTTGGTCTGAGTTGGAGGCGAGCCGGTCGAGTCGTGCCGAAGTGCCCGTCCGCTCTCTTGCATGATGGCGAGAACGGGTCTACCTGACAGCAGTAGCGCTGTCGATCTCCTCCCGGGCCGCCGAACGAATTTTGGAGGGACTCAATCGGCGAGTTTGCCGGCTTTCTGGACTCCTGCGATGGGCTTGTGCCATCCAGCTCCAACGCTTATCGTTCCCCCAAGAACTAACCCAAGGCAGATGGGTGCAGAAGTCGAGACGCTATAGATGAACTCTTCCGGAGTAATCTTGATCTTCTGTCGTTCTATGGGCAACCGGAAGAAAGTCGTGTCATGCTAGGGTTCATTGCGCCTCCGCTCAAGGGAAGTCTGGGTGAATTCGGTCTCTGGCTGGGCTAGCTCCCTTGGTGGCACTAGGGCCTTGTAAGCAGTAGGTTGTGGGATCAAATCCCGCCCGAGGCTCCTTCTCACGCTCGATTCCAGGGGTGACTGTCCAAGCCCGGGCTCCAATGGTGTCAAATTGTTTACAATCTTGCCCGCAAGCACGTCTGCAAGCTCCTCCACGACTTGCCTGTTCGTAACAACGCCCGCCGCAATCCCGCCCACAAACTCGTTTAGAGAGCCGTAACCCAGTTGCTTCAAGCGCTGGTTGAGGTTTGCCACCTGCTCCTCCCTCAGCCTAACGCTCACTGTACGCCAGTTAGACGTGTTTACAAGTCTGGGAGGGTAGAATATATTCGCTGGCAGCCCCGCCTAGCGCGAAAGACCCTCAAGTCGCTAAAGTGTCAGTTGCCGCCAACTGGATTAGAATGCCAAGGTCGGAGAGACGGTGTTGTATGCTCAAGACCCAGGAGTCGGCGTGTTCTGAGCTCTTTGGGAACTGAGGGCCTCGTTCCTTGCACGTTGGAACACGGGATGATTCAGAACCTCCAGAATCTTCTGAGAGGGGACTACAATCGCGATTCCCATGTTGACCGACTCGCCACGATTGTCCACTATCACGGAATCCGTTTCTGATGGCGGAATATCCCAATGTCCGCGCACAAGCCCGAGCAAGAAGATTCCCCCACTGCCTACGCTTATGATATTGCCGACGGCCCTTGGCCCAGTCGTGTTCACGAACACGGGAGAGCCGCTTAGCCCTCCTATCGAGCGGGCTTCGATAAGATAGGCGTCTATGTCACCTATTGTGGTCCGAACTTTTTCTTCGGGCATCGCGGCGATGTTTCCCATCCGAATTATCGGTATGTTTCTCTGTTGACCATAGTGGTGGACAAATAGTCCAGTGATGAACACTTCGTCTCCGATTCCGATATTTTGAGTCCTAATGACATCGGGGGTTGCAATTCCAGAGGATGGAAATACCAAATGGTCGTAATCAGCAGAAGGCGGAAAGGGATGGACGGCCACGTCGACCGAACTGTCTGTGGGATGGAATTGCCAATCCTCTATTCTCGATTCGGCGTAACGGGCTCCGACATTCCTTAGGTTCAACCGGACGTAGACTTTCCCATCTGAGGAGTCCTGTCTGATGCCCTCGATGACGTGCTTCGCGGTGATAGCGTATCCGGATCCCCCGAGAGTCTCACCGGGGAAATTAATCACTACGAAAAAGACTGTCCCGGCTAACTGAATCATCCCTTGCGCATCCCTGTATGCTAAGAACGCCACGCACTTCCTCACTTCATCAGGTATCGGCATGAGTTCTGGTTCTCCGAAGTAGTATCTTGTATAGACTCCGATGCGCTTCAGGACCTTTCCTCTTCGACCCTCTCGCTCTGCAACCCATACAGCAGTCCGGTCGTGGAGATGAACAGTAGCGCCAGTACATGGCGTCTGGGGTTCTACTTTGGGTACTTCTATTCGCCTCTCGTGTTGTTTGTAACCTACTTGATGATCGCGTTGCTGGCGGCGCTACCATAGATTCCTATCTCAAGATTCAGAGTCAGCTGCGGTTTTGTTGTTTTAAGATGTCGAAGAATGAGTGCGTCAGCAAGGAGAAACACGACGACTTCGAATTCAGACTTCGTTAAACCGTAATTACTATCTTTTGCCCCCCCTGACATCGACAAACATCATCTGACATCGAGAACCGAACATTTAAGAATGGTTCCCGGGGAGACCATAATGTGCCATTCAGATTCAGCGGCGCTTACACGGCGACGATAACCCCCTTCGACGGATCGCGGTCGGTTGACTGGCCGACCCTGAGATCGCTCGTTGAGTTTCAGCGTTCCCAGGGCATCACCGGGATCGTCCCAGCGGGCACGACCGGCGAGAGTCCGACGCTCACGTGGGAGGAACACAACAAGGTCATCGAGACCGTCTTCGAGGCCGGCGGCAGCGGCCTAGAGACCATCGCCGGGACCGGGTCGAACAGCACCGACGAGGCTCTCGAAGCCACCCGGCACGTCGCCAGTCTAGGAATAAAGGCCGCGCTCCTCGTCGACCCGTACTACAACGGTCCGAGCTCGCTCGAGGTCAGGCGGGAGTACTACGAGCCGATAGCAGAGGCCTTCCCGGAGGTCCAGCTCGTCCCCTACATAATCCCGGGGCGGACCGGGACTCAGCTCCTCCCGCAGGACCTTGGGATACTATCGAAGAACTACTCTAACATCAGCGGGGTGAAGGAGGCCACCGGGAACCTCGACAACGCGAGGATCACCAGGAACTACTGCGGCCAGGACTTCTCGATAATCTCAGGGGACGACGACAAGACCCTCTCGCTGATGAGCGACCAGGCGATAATGTCCTCGGGGGTAATCTCCGTTATCTCCAACATCGCCCCCAGGTCGGTCCAAGCCATGGTGCAGGCCGCGCTCAAGAAGGACTGGAACGAAGCCCAGCGCCTGTCCGTGGCACTCCAGCCGCTGTTCGAGCTCGTCACGGTGAAGACCGAGGAGTCTACCCAGTATGGCCCGGTGTCGGTCAAGGCACGGAACCCCCTCCCGGTGAAGACGATGATGCAGGTCCTCGGGATGACCAGCGGACCCTGCAGGGGCCCTCTCGGGCGGGTGACCAAGAACGCCCTGAACATCATGCTGAAGTCGCTGAGGACGGTCTGGGCCGTGAACCCGGAGGTACTCGAGCCCATAGAGGGGTCCTTCGACGTCTCTGTGGCCGATCGGCTGCAGATGCCGCAGTACTGGGAGAGCCTGGCATATGCCGGCTACTAGCCCTCTCCGCCTCTGCGTCGTGGGGGCGACCGGGAGGATGGGCGGGACAATCATCAAGGAGGCGCCCGCGGACAGGTTCACGATCACGGGGGCGGTCGCCGCGGAGGGCGAGTCGGCGATCGGAAAGACCCTCAGGGAGCTGGAGATAGCGGACATCGACCTGAAGGTCGTCCCGCCCGGTTCGCTCGGCGAGCAGTTGCGCTCGGCCGACGTCTGCATCTCCTTCACAGCCGCCGCGGCCGAGGTCGCGAACATCCCGACCGTGGCCGCATCGGGCCGACCGTTCATACTCGGGACGACAGGGTTCTCCGACTCCCAGCAGGCGTACGTGCTCGAGGCGCTCGGGGGGAAGGTCCCATGCGTGATGGCGTCGAACTTCTCGATCGGAGCGAACGTGCTCTTCGCGATGGCGGCGACCCTGAAGAGCCTGCCCCCTGACTTCGATGTCAGCGTCCTGGAGATGCATCACTCGGGCAAGGCGGATGCCCCGAGCGGGACGGCGAAGACGATCGCCGAGATCGTCTCGAAGGCAAGAGGGTACTCGACGACGGTGCACGGGCGGAGCGGGCTCTCGAAGCGTGCCAAGGGCGAGATGGAGGTCGCCTCCTTCAGGGGAGGGGGTCATCCGGGCGAGCACGCGATATACGCGTTCGGGCCCTACGAGATGCTCAAGTTCGAGCACGTGGCTTTCTCGCGGTCTGCGTTCGCGCAGGGAGCGCTGCTGGCCGCTGGCTGGATATCCCAGCACCCAGAGCCCAGGATCTACAGCATGCTCGACGTCCTCGGATTCAAGGTCTGAGCGTCAGTTCTGATACAGGGCTTCGTGCGTCTCCGGCTTACCGTCAGTCAGCAGCTTGTACCCAGTCTCTGTGACGAGGAGAGTCTCGCCGATTCTGCACCCTCCGACCTTGAGATTGTCGTAGAGCGTGATGGCGGGCTCGATGGCCAGGATGTGCCCAGGCTTGAGCTTCACGGAGGGGACCTTCATGCCCGGCTCGGGCGAGAAGGGAGGCTCGTAGACGTTCATCCCCACGCCGTGCAATATCGGCTGGATCCGGCTGAATGAGTAGGCGCCGAACCCCCTCTCGACGATCACCTTCTCGGCCGCCTCGTGGATTTCTAGCGTGGTCGCTCCAGGCTTCGTGGCCTTCAGCGCAGCCCTGAAGGAGTCGTACGTCGCCGAGTAGATGTCCCTCTGGCCGTTGCTCGGCTTCCCGATGACCGTCGTGGTTGTGATATCGGTGTTGTATCCCTTGAAGATCGTCGCGTATCCCAGGATTAGCAGCTCCCCTGACCGGACAATCTTGTCCGAGTCGTGCCTCAGCATCAGGCCGGTGTTGAGCCCCGAGAACGTCGCGAGCCCCCAGGACATGCCCTCCGCCCCCATCTTCCTCGCTGCGTATTCCCCCTCGGCGGCGATCTCGTACTCCCTCACGCCGGGCTTGGCGAAGGCGAGCGCTGCCCTGATTGAAGCCTCGGTGACCTTCGAGGCCTCGCGCATAAGGGATACCTCTTCCTCGAGCTTGACCGCCCTCGCATCGGCGACCTTCCCTCCTACGTTCACCAGCTCGACTCCCTTGGACGCCGCCTCGAGCGAGAGACGGTCCTCGTAGCCGAGCTGGTCGTAGCCGATGCGCCAGACCTTGTAGTCGCGGAAGACCGCAGCGACCTCTTCTGCCCTTCCCAGTCCGTGCATTATCCTCATGTCCTTGATCCACGGCATGTAGTGCTTCGAGTGCATGTAGTCGCCCGCGACCGTGAGGAGAACGACATCCCCTGATGCCGTCAGGACCGAGGAGTAGCTGTTCTGGAACCACATGCTCACGACCGGCCTGAGGTCCGTTGTGTACCGCACGTTCTCGATCCGGTTCAGGTAGAGGGCATCGAGACCCTCCTTTTTCATCAACTGGGTAAGCTTCTTGACCTTCTTCTTCCTGAACGAGTCCCAATCAATCTTCTTGGAGGCGGCGCTGCTTTGCACAACGAAACGGCGGACTGTTCCACGTATAAACCATTCACGACCCCTGCCACAGATGGTCAGCATGTTCGGCCCGACGGCGAGCGAGTTCAATCAGATTACACCAACTTGACCAGAACTTTTCTCCATAATGCATTAGAACGCAAGAAAGGACCAGACTCCGGCTAGGTACGATTACAGGTGATACCATGAAACTGAAGATTCTTGTCCCTACCCTCTTCGCTGTCGCCCTTGCGCTGTGGTTTCCCATGGCGGCCACATCTTCAGGGCCGATTACCTTCAGCAGCCCGGGCGCAGGAGCTTCTCTCAGCGGGACCCAGGCATACGTGATAAGCGGGACGATCACTCCGATGCCCACTCTCCCGGACAACGTCTTCATAGCAGTCAGCCCCCAGGGCTCGAACCTCGTACTCGACGTCCAGGAGGTCGCGCTGGCGAGCAATGGCACCTTCTCTTACTCGACCAACGTCGGGGGGAACTCTGGATGGACCCCCGGAACCTACGTAATAACGGTCTTCGACTCTTACGCTAACATTGGATCGACCACGTTCTTGTACGATATGTCAACCAACACAACTTCTTCCTCAACCTCGACAATCTCCTCGAGTTCAACCACATTGACTAACTCGACGAGTTCGTCTACCTCTACGTCCACCACTTCCTCCAGCACCACCTTCACGACCTCTTCGAACTCGACCAGCTCTACGACATCCAGTACGTCCTCCTCCTCCTCCTCCTCTTCTTCTACGACAACGACCACAACATCGTCAACCACATCCTCTACGACTTCCTCTAACTCCACCACCTCTTCCTCGTCCACAACCTCTTCCGCTTCTACTTCATCTTCGACTGCCACCACGACATCCTCGAGTACCACGCCGTCGACCACATCTTCCACGACGACCACGAGTACCACGACATCTTCAACCACCTCAACGGTTCCCACCACCAGCTCCACCACGTCGACCTTCTCGTCCACCTCGACCCCTACCACATCGACGACTAGCGCTACCACTTCGTCCTCCGGCAGCTCCAGCGTCTCGCCCTCATTCGCGATGGGAGTCGTTGCAATACTCGCACTCGTCGGCCTGACGCTCCTGTCCGGAAGGCTCCAGGCTCGAGCTAGCGGCCTGCCGGAGCTTCCCGAAGGCAGTCGTAATCATTCTTAAGGCGCCCCGACCAAACTTCGCCGGCCTACCAATTGAGAGAGAGCTCAGGCGACGCCCCGGCGAGATTAAGGAAGCTTATCATTCACGATGGCTGCACGGCCGTCCCCGGCGTGTTCAGCCCCTCCGTGGCTCTTCTGGCGGCAAAGGCCGGATTCAAGGGATTGTACTTCTCGGGCGCTGCCTTCTCAGGCCTCCTCGGACTGCCGGACTTGGGCGTCACGACGCTCACAGAGGTGGCCGACGCCGTCTCGCAGATCACCTCGCAGGTCGACCTGCCGATGATCGTCGACGTGGACACCGGATTCGGGGAAGCGGTCAACATGGGCAGGACAGTCGCCCTGATGGAGAGGACAAACGCAGCCGGCATCCAGGTCGAGGACCAGGTCATGCCGAAGAGGTGCGGCCACTTGGATGGAAAGCAACTCGTCAGCGAAGAGGAGATGTCAAGGAGACTGATTGCTGCAAGAGAGGCCTCGACCCGGGGGCTGGTGATCGTCGCAAGGACGGATGCGTCGTCCGTCGAGGGCATCGACGCCGCCGTCGAGAGGGCGAGGCTCTACGTCCGCGCGGGCGCCGACGTCATCTTCCCAGAAGCGCTTCGCAACCGTGCGGAGTTCAGGGAGTTTGCCAAGAAGGTGGACGCCCCTCTCCTTGCTAACATGACGGAGTTCGGAAAGACCGAGTACATCCCGGTCCATGAATTTGAGAAGCTCGGCTACAAACTGGTGATATTCCCGGTGACGACTTTCAGGGTGATGATGAAGTCGGTTCAGGAAGCGCTGGGCGAGCTGGCCCTGAAAGGGACGCAGAAAAGGCTCCTGAAGAGGATGATGGACAGGAGGGAGTTCTACGACCTCATCGGATACACCGAATACGAGTCCGCAGACAGAAGGACTGTAAGAAAAGCAAAGCAACTGCTCGATACCAATTAATACCGGCGTGCGCAGTCAAAACAACGAAAAATTAGAGTTGCCAGATGTGATTCGCGCGCCCGACGGTCTGTACGGCGTCGCGGTCGCCGAGACGAGCATCTCGAAGAGCAGTCCCGACGGCTCGCTCACATACAGGGGTTACCCGATAAAGGAGCTCTTCGACAAGGCCTCGTTCGAGGAGACGGCGTTCTTGATCCTGAAAGGGAGGCTTCCGCGCAGGGCCGAGCTCGACGAGTTCATCGAGAACCTGCGCAGGCACGCCAAGGTCCCAGAGGGCATCTATGACATAGTGCGTAGGCTCCCGAGCGGCGCGCACCCCATGGACGTGCTGAGGACGGCCGTCTCTGCCCTGGGTGCCATGGAGGGGTCCCTGGAGGAGCGGGAGCAGCAGTACTCGCTGATGGCGAAGATGCCTGCCCTCGCGGCGAACTGCTACAGGATCGTGAGCGGCATGCCGGTCGTCGAGCCCGACCCTGTTTTGGACCACGCCTCAAACCTGCTCTACATGCTCAGCGGGAAGCGCCCCGACAAGTTCGACGCCTGGGCCTTCGAGCGCGAGCTGATACTCTACCTCGAACACGACATGAACGCCTCGACGTTCACGGTGAGGGTCGTGGCCTCGACGCTGGCCGACATCAGCGCGGCCTCGACGGCGGGACTGGCCGCGCTCAAGGGCCCGCTCCATGGGGGAGCCAACGAGGCGGCGATGGAGATGCTGCTCGAGATAGGCACGGCGGACCGGGCGGAGAGCTATCTCCAGGACGCGCTCGCGAACAAGAAGAAGGTGATGGGCTTCGGACACCGCATATACAAGAAGGTGGACCCCCGGGCCGAGCTCAGCAAGGGGGTGCTCAAGAGGCTCGTCGACGAGAAGGGCAAGGGTGACGACCTGTACAGGCTATGCGATCGCCTGGCCAGCGCCATGTGGAAAGCGAAGAAGATACCCGCGAACCTGGACTTCTACGCCGCTCCCATCTTCTACACGCTCTCGATTCCGATACCCGTCTACACCCCGATTTTCGCGTCGAGCAGGATCGTGGGGTGGGCTGCCCACTACAACGAGCAGATGGCGCACAACAAGCTCTTCAGGCCGGATGCCGAGTACGTCGGCTCCAGCGACCTGACCTACGTCCCGATCGAGAACCGCTGATCAGCGGACGACGCAGAGCTCGGGGAGCGCGGCTACCCGCCTCTGTCGCTCAATGTTCCAGACGAAGCTCGTTATGGCCCGAGCCTCTGACTCCTTGAGGAACCTCTTGGTGAGCCGCACGAATTTCGCCTCCACCTCATCCCGGGTCATGGGGTTGTTCGGGTGCCCCCTGGGATCGTCGACCTGCTCGGTCAGCGTCCTCCCGTCCTTCAGCCTGAGAGTGACGCGGTTCGCGATGTGCCTCGGGTACATCTCGGTGAGGGCCCTGTCCTCCTTCACGCTGATCTTCTTCAGGAACGAGCGCACCCGACGGTCGCTCAGGTTCCTCGCCGAGTATGTCGAGTTGTCGATCTTCCCCTGGAGCAGGGCCATTCCCACCATGTAGGGCATGCTGTGGTCGGCCGTCTCCTTGGTCGAAGGGGCCCACTTCTCTTTGTCCTTGCTCAGGATGGCGTAACCCGCCTCGTGGGTCTCCACCTCCACGGAGACGATTTCATCCGGGCTCCCGATTCCCCTCCTAGCCTGGAGCGCGGCCCAGATGGCGCTCTGGGCGTGGTACTCGGCCGGGAAGTACTTGATGTAGGTCTCGCCGAGCTTGAACCGGTTCTTGCCGCCTCCGAACCCCGAGGTGTCCAGCTCGAAGGGGCCCGAGACCTGCTTGAAGAAACCCATCTCCCCCTCGAAGATTGGCGAGGGCCCGGTCATCCCCTGCGCGGCGAGCATCGTGGAGAAGACGGCGTTCCTCGCGGCGTTCGCGAAGGAGGCGCCCTTCCACTCGGAGAGCTCCCCGGCCCTCACCTGCCTCATCGCGATATGCGCGTTAAGCGATATGTTGACCGAATGGGTGAGCTTCTGCCGGGGAAGTCCCATGATCTTCCCGGCGGCGAGGGCGCTCGAAACCAGCCCGTAGCAGACGTGGTCCCACCCCCTGTGCCTGATGTCCGCGGCGTCGCAGAGCCTGCACTGCACCTCGTAGGCGAGCACGATTGCGGTGAGGAGGTCCTTCCCGGACGACCCCTCGCGCTCGCCGACCGCGAGGCAGGCGGAGATGTTGTCGCTCGGATGGGCCGGTTCCTTCGAGAGGTAGGTGTCGTTATAATCGAAATACCTCACCATCAGCCCGTTCACGAACGTCGCGAGGTCGGGCGAGGTCTTGGTCTCGAGGCCGAGTATCGTCGACGAGCCTCCCAGGTGGTTCGACTCGGCGACCTTCCTCGCTATCTTGACCGGGACTTCCCCAAACGCACCGATTGCGCACCCGAGACTGTCGATGATCCTCTTCTTCGCCTCGATGGCGATGTCCTCCCCGAGGTCGGAGTAGCTTATCGATTCGGCGTATTCGCTCAGTCTCTCTGCGGTGTTCATCTATCGCTCCCCCGCACGGGTGCACCTCGATATTTCCGTTGGCTGTCCGCGAGGAGCTCTGCCGCCTGCTCGAAGGTTATCTCGTGGCCTGCCACCCTAGCCGCGAGCCCGGCGGACCTAGTTGATGCCCTGCCTTCAAGGTCGCTCAGAAGCTTCCTCTTGGCGAGCTCCACTATCATCCCCCTGGTGCTCCGGAGCCGCATCACCTCTCCCTCGGGCGAAAGGAACCTTGCGCGGATTGCCTCCGCCGCATCGTACAACCGGTCGACGCCCTCCCCTTTGAGCGCCGAGACCTTGATCACGGGTGGGCTCTTCCCCTTCATGTCGCGCACGACCGAGAGGAGGTTGATCACCATGGCGTCGGCTCCCGGAAGGTCCGATTTGTTCACCGCGTAGATGTCGCCGATTTCCATGAGCCCGGCCTTCGAGACCTGGACGTCGTCCCCGAGCCCCGGCATGGTGACGACTATGACGGCATGGGCTATCTTCATTATCTCGATGTCGGACTGGCCTATCCCGACGGTCTCGATGATGACCAGCTTCATCCCGGCCGCGTCGAGGATCTGGATTGCCTCGGAGACGGCGCCGGAGAGGCCGCCGCTCCAACCCCTCGAAGCCATGCTGCGGATGAAGACGCCGCTGTCGAGGGTGTGCTGGACCATCCTCACCCTGTCTCCGAGCAGAGCGCCCCCCGTGATAGGGCTCGTCGGGTCGACGGCGATCACCCCGACCTTCATCTTCCTCCTCCGGTACTCCGCGATCAACCTGTCGACCAGGGTGCTCTTACCAGTCCCGGGCGGCCCCGTCAGGCCGAGGATGAATGTTCCGCCGAGGTTCTTTCCGACTTCATCCAGAAGTTGAGGTGGTGCCTCGCCATTCTCGACGAGGGAAATCGCCCTGGCAACGGCTCGTCTGTCGCCCTTCAGGACGCGGCCGGCTAGGGTACGCTCTCCCATCTCGTCACCAGCCCGCACGGCACAGCTCCTCGAATTAAGCTAATCTCCCACGTTATATCCGCCAGGGGGAGACCCTCCAGAAGGACCCATGTCGTCGATCGTTTGGGATAGGAAGAAGACGCGTCTGCAACCCCTGTCCGTTGCGATCGAGATGGCGCGCCGGAGTGCGCCGGAAGGGACGGTAATCCAGGGTCGGGCCAAGACCAGAAAGGCGCTGGACTTCTCCGTCATCCTGCGGCTGAAGTCTGGTCTACCAACCGAACTCCTCGCCCTAATCGCGACATTCTGCGCCTCGGAGGGAATAAGGAAGGACACCGGCATCATCACCTGGTTACGGTGGCCGGACGAGGTCGTAGCGGGCAGAGAAGTGGTCGCAGCCACCTCCTTCGTCCAGGGGGAGAACGCGGACGGCCGATGGGCGATACTGAGCTTCCGCATCAACCTCGGGGACGTCAGCAGGGATGGCTCGACCTCGCTGCACGACCTCCTAGGGGTGGACGTCGACCCGGAGATGCTCGTCTCGAAGACTCTCAACTCTCTTTCGTGGATGCACTCGGGCTGGATGAGGGAGATGTACCCTCAGGTCCTCGCGCGCATATCATCGATGCTCGAGAACGCCGGAGGCAGGGTCGCCGTGGAGCGTGGGCGAAAGGCCGTCCCGGGGGTCGTGAGAGGGGTGGACGAGCTGGGCAGGCTCATCGTGGAACTCGACGATAGGGTACAGGTCCCGGTCGTGCGGAGATCGGACCTTCTGCCGTTGCGATGATATCGTTTATCTGTGGGCTGGTTCGCTTGGCGCCCGATGCTGAACTCGGGTGGCGAGCCCTACTGGTCGAAGAAGGCGCGCTCCCTCGGCGCAGGGAAGAAGAGGAACGGCAGGGTCTTCGATGAGGCGACGCTCAGGGACATCCGCAGGGGCGTGAAACAGTGGCAGGCCGACCTCCTCGGACCTTCAGTCAAGGGAAGCGACACGAGGAAGGAGTACCAGACGGCCTCCGGGATTCGGCTGAACCCTATCTACAGCCCTGACGACGTGAAGGACCTCCAGTTCTCCGAGCTGGCGTTTCCGGGGGTCTACCCCTACACGAGAGGGGTGTATCCCTCGATGTACCGCGGCAAGCCGTGGACGATGAGGATGTTCTCGGGGTTCGGCGCGCCCGAGGACACCAACAAGAGGCTCAAGCTGCTCCTCGAGCACGGGGAGACGGGCCTGAGCATAGCCTTCGACATGCCAACGCTCTACGGCTACGACGCCGACCACGAGAAGGCGCACGGGGAGGTTGGCAGGTGCGGCGTCAACGTCTCCTCACTCAGGGACATGGAGGTGATCTTCCGCGGGATCCCGCTCGGCAAGGTCAGCACCTCGATGACGATCAACGCCCCGGCATCTGTCCTGACGTGCATGTACGCCGGGGTCGCAAGGAAGACGGGCGTCCCCGTCGCATCCCTGAAGGGGACGGTGCAGGCCGACATGCTGAAGGAGTACATCGCCCAGAAGGAGTGGGCCTACCCTCCCGAGGCTCACCTCCGCATAGTGAGGGACATGATGGTCTACTGCACCAAGAACATGCCGCAGTGGAACTACGTTAGCATCAGCGGCTATCACATAAGGGAGGCGGGCTCTAGCGCCATCCAGGAGCTCGCGTTTACCCTCGCCGACGGGTTCGGATACGTCGAGCTCGGGCTCGAGGCAGGCCTGAACGTCGACGACTTCGCCCCGAGGCTCAGTTTCTTTTTCAACTCCACAATGGACTTCTTCGAGGAGATCGCGAAGTTCAGGGCGGCGAGGAGGGTCTGGGCGACCGTCCTCCGCGAGAAGTACGGCGCGAAGAGCCCGAGGAGCCTCCTGATGAGGTTCCACACCCAGACGTCGGGCGCCTCGCTCACGTGGCAGCAGCCCTACAACAACGTCGTCCGGACCGCGATAGAGGCGCTTGCCGCGGTGCTCGGGGGCACCCAGTCGCTCCACACCAACTCCTTCGACGAGGCGTGGGCCCTCCCGACCGAGGAGGCGGTCCAGGTCGCGCTCAGGACCCAACAGATCATCGCGGAGGAGACGGGGACGCCCAGCGTGATCGACCCGCTCGGCGGCTCCTACTACGTCGAGTGGCT
The DNA here is from genome assembly GCA_003164815.1 of Candidatus Gagatemarchaeum stordalenia. Taxonomy (GTDB): domain Archaea; phylum Thermoproteota; class Nitrososphaeria; order Nitrososphaerales; family Gagatemarchaeaceae; genus Gagatemarchaeum; species Gagatemarchaeum stordalenia. Next base: position 10,817 of record PLUF01000065.1, on the reverse strand, counting down.
CACCGAGAAGCTCGAGCAGGAGGCCTACCGCTACTTCGAGAAGATCGACTCCGCCGGGGGGCTGCTCAAGGCGATAAAGTCAGGTTACCTACAGCGTGAGATAGCCGAGAACTCCTACAGGCTCTCGAAGCGCGTCGAGGCCGGGGAGGACGCGGTCGTCGGGGTGAACAAGTACTTGATCCAGGAGGAGACACCCATCAACACTCTCAAGATAGACTTCAGGGCCCAGCGGCGCCAGTTGAGTCGTCTCCGCAGGCTGAAGGAGGAGCGGGACGGCGCCAAAGTGAAGGCGCATCTGGAGAAGCTCCGCAGGGCCTACTCCGACCCTGAGGCGAACGCGATTTATCCGATGATGGATGCCGTGATGGCCTACGCCACGCTCGGCGAGATTATGCAGGTAGGGAGGGAGATCTTTGGCACTTGGAAGGAGCCGATGATTGTCTAGGGTAGATTTGATTTGAGAGCGATGACCAAGAGTCCAGTGGTCGGTAAGAGCCGGAAGATCAGGATACTCGTCGCGAAGCCCGGGCTCGACGGGCACGACAGGGGGGTCCTGGTGCTGGCCCGGACGTTCCGCGACGCGGGGATGGAGGTGATCTACAGCGGCCTCCTCCCGACCCCGGACGAGGTGGCCCAGATGGCGGTCGACGAGGACGTCGACGTCGTGGCCCTCTCGCTGCTCAACGGCGCCCACCTCACGGCGTTCCCGAGGGTCAAGAAGGCCCTCGAGAGGAAGGGCGGCAAGGACATCGTCGTGGTCGGCGGCGGCATAATCCCGAAGGACGACAAGCCCAAGCTCCTCAAGCTGGGAATCACCGGGCTCTACGGCCCCGGAACCTCGATGGAGGAGATAATCGAGCACATCAGGGAGAGGGTGAGGAAGGAAAGGTGGTCCTAATCTGGCCGGGGACTTCACCGACATCTCGAAGGTCAACCTCGACCTGACCGAGGAGCAGGAACTCCTACTTCAGCAGGTGGACCGGGTCTGCAGGGCGATTAGGCCGCTGGAGGACAGGTGCTACCTGGAGCACCGGTTCGACGACCAGGTAAGGAGGCTCTTCGGAGAGGCGCACCTCCTCGGACTCCCCATCTCCAGGAGGTACGGGGACGGCCAGGGTGTCGACATGGTTACCTACGCCCTCGCCATCGAGAGGATAGGGAGGGAGGGGACCGGCGTGAGGACCTTCTTCTCCGGCCACACTTCACTCGGGATGCTCACGGTCCAGAGGTGGGGAGACGAGCGACAGAAGGAGCGGTACCTGTCGCCGGGGACGAAGGGCGAGTGCATCCTGGCGTTCGGCCTAACCGAGCCTGCGGCGGGGAGCGATCCCGGTTCCCTGAAGACTAGCTTCGAGGAGAGGGGCGGCAAATTCGTGCTCAGCGGCCAGAAGATGTGGATATCCAATGGCTCGATAGCGGACGCGGTGATAGTATTCGCTAACCCGAAGGGGAAGGAGGAAGGGATGTGCGCGTTCGTCGTGGAGAAGGGCTCGCCGGGGTTCTCCGCCAAACCGATACAGAACAAGATGGGCCTCTACTCGTCCGACACCGCCGCGATATTCCTGGATGAGTGCGAGGTACCGAAGGAGAACATGCTCGGTCCGCCGGGGAAGGGGCTCTCCGTCGCCTACTCGGCCCTTATGAGCGGGAGGCTGAGCGTCGCCGCAGGTTGCGTCGGAGTCATCCGCGACTGCCTTGACGAGGCGGTCCGCTACTCAGGCGTGAGGGTGCAGCACGGGAAGCTGATCGGGAAGCACCAGCTGGTCCAGAGGCACCTCGGGATCATGGCGGTGAACCTCGAGGCGGCAAGACTCCTCACCCTCAACGCCGCCGTCCTACGTCAGGAGCACCAGGACCGTCCGGGCGATCTCGCCGTCAGGGAGTTGGCCGACGCGGCGATCGCCAAGGCGAAGTACTTCGCAGCGAACGCCTCCTTCGACGCTGCGAACCGCGCCGTCCAGGTCTTCGGGGCGAACGGGTACTCCCTCGAGAACAGGCCGGGAAGGCACCTCGTCGACACCCGGGTGTGCAAGATCTACGAGGGGACAGACGAGATTCTTGAGCAGAAGATAGCCGTCTCGGTCCTGGGGAGGGACTTCGAAGCCTATGGCTGAGGGAGGCGCTGCGCCGGTCTACCTGTGCTACAAGGACTTCCCGACGGAGTTCGTGCTGTTCAAGCTGGTCGGGACGACGCCCGAGGCCTTTGAGAAGTACTCACTCGATCTCGCACGGGAGAACGGAGTCGACCCCTCATCCACCCACTTCGAGCGACTCGACGGGATGACGCGGCAGCAGGTCGAGGACCTCATGCGCGAGCTGGGCCTGATAACGGGGGAGAACGAGAGGGAAGTCCTAATCGACATCGGCGAGCTCGGACTACCCTAGTCCGCGCAAGAACTGCGGGAATTACTTCTTCGAAGCGAGCAACTCTTCCTTCGTCTTCCTCGCCCTCTCCTGCAGCACGTCGGTCGCCTCCTCAAGGCGCTTGCACTTCTCCTTCTCGACCGAGAGGGCGTTCTCGAGCTCCTCTAGCTTGCTGACCGCGCTGTCGAGGTCTCGGCTGATCTGTCCGAGCGGCATGTAGTCCATCCTGCGGGGCATCGTCGAGAAGAGCTCTCTCTGGACGGAGTTGATCGCGCTCATCTTGGTCGTGTCCGTGGCGGCGAGCCATGAAACCTCCCTGGCCGTCTTGATGCTCTCATAGAGCTGGTTCTGCAGGTCCACGTAAGCGTCCCAGTAGGTCATCCAAGACTTGTTGAAATCCTCGAACACCTTCTCGACCCTGGTGCTCGTCCCGCTTCCAGACTCTGAACTCAACTGTCTCATTAGGGGTTCTGCGGCTTAAAAGGTTTGAAGCCGGGCTTTCGGACGAAGCTTCTCTCAGTGGAACAGCGTCCTGGCGATCAGAGGACGATCGAGGAAGGTAGTCAGAATTGATGCGAGACTGAATGTTTCGGGGTTACTACCGGGGCGCCAGAGCGTGCTTCGGCTGATAGAGACCGAGCTTTCCTCCGCCCGGAAGTTTGACCATGACTATCGTCCCCCATTCGTGCTCGACCGAAGCAGAACACCGGACTTTCTTCTGTTTGAGGGCCTTGACCGTCGACTTGAGGTCATCACACAACAGGTAGAGCTCGTGGGACCCATTCTCTTCTGCAGGGTGGATTGCAAGCTCGGCCGGCGGCAACGCGAAGATTAGCCAGCCGTCGCCTGCATCGGCATGAGGGAACTTCAGGACCTTGCGGAAGAACTCTCGGTCGGCCTGGGCGTTCTTGCTGAAGATGATTATGTGAGCTCCGGAGATCATCGGGTGAATGATTCCACGTTCCGGCGTATAAACATGGGGCGCGAGGTACATTCCGAAGAAAACTCCTGCCAGGATTGGGCGATGAACCCAGACCACCATGTCACTCCGGGGAAGCATGCGCCCCCTGAAGCCGTTCCTGGCTTCCTCCCCGAGCCGTCCCTACCCAACTCTTCAGGGAGTTGCAGGCTTCTGGGCTCCCGTGAAGACGTACTGCCGCACCGGCGGGCTCATCACCAGAGCCAGGTGGGGGATTACCTCGTTTCCGAATATCGTGACCCCGATGAACCCCGCCTCGCCGAGCATCCTCTGTATGAGGCTCTTGGGCCACAGCCTCCAGACCACGAAGCTCCTCTTCGACGGGAGTGGCATGTGCCTGATCTTCCTGACCATGTGTGGCCCGGCCATCTCCCTCAACGCGAGGCGGCCTCCAGGGCGCAGGGTCCGGTAGTCCTCTTGGAACGCGGCCGGTGGGTCTGGTAAGAAACGCAGCACCCCCGTACACGTAACAGCGGAGAAGCAGGAGTCCCTGAACGGAAGTCTCTCGGCGTCACCTAGGACCAGGTCTGTCCTCTCCCCCAGTCCGGACCGGTCCAGCTTTGACTTCGCCGCCTTGAGCATGTTCCGTGAGATGTCCAAGCCCACCAGGTAGTCGGCCTGCCCATCCTGCGCCATGATCCTCAGCAGGGTCCCGGTCCCGCATCCGACGTCCAAGACCTCCGGATGTCGCCCGCCGCTGAGAGAGGCCAGGAGGGTTCTGTGCGATTTCATGGTCGTGGGGCCCAAGATGTAGAGGGCGAGGAGGTCGAAGAACTTGCTAACGTACGAGTCGTATCCCTCTCTTATGGCCGCCTTGTCTCGGAGGTCCTCTGTCGGATCCCCTACGGCATCAGTTTTCATGGCTACGCCTGCGCTCCCCTGCGCCGCCGTTCGCCGCGCCTTCTATCCGGAGGAGCGGTCCGGAAGAGAGCGGTTCTCGAAGTTCCATCTCGGCCACGGTCCAGGCTCGATCAGAATCCTAGCTTCAACCTAATCGAGCGCCAGTACGTCGACATGACCTGCTTCCCCAGAGGGAAGATGCCGACGTAGAAGGTCCCCTCCATCAGGAGCAGGAATGTCGTGGAGAGGAGCGCCCTGGCCGCGAGCCCGAGCCCGGCGAATTGGACGAGAAAGATCAGAGCGAACCAGACGCCCGAGAGCCCTATCAGCCCCAGTCCACTCCACTTCTTCCAGGAATCCCTGCGGGCCAACTATCGGCTCACCGGGACCTCACGCTGGGCGCCACGAGATCGATCGGCTCCTCCTTGTGCAGACAGATGTCCTTGCATATGCAGACGTTGAACCCCGCTCCCCCGGAGGGACGATGCCGAACTCCTGGTAGATCGCGGCGAGCCCGTGCTTCACCCTCTGATAGTACTCGAGCCCGGGAGCTTTGGCGCTGCCCATCACCGGCCTCCCAAAGGGCACCCAGAGCGAGGCCATGGCCACGATGCCGTCCTTGGCGAGCTCCCTCGCCCCCTGGAGGAAGCTCTCCACGGGCTCCAGCCCGACCACGAAGGTGCTGCAAGCGGCGTTCGGGCCGTACTCCCTGGCGATGTACCTGAGCGTGTCGAAGTGCCTCTGGCGGGTTGTGAATCTCACCCTCCCCGGGGTTATGACCTTGGCTAGCTCCTCGTCCCAGACCTCCAAGCTGCAGGCTACCCTGTCCGCTCCGGCGTAGAAGACCTGGTCGATGCTCCTCGGGTCGGAGGGAGGCGTCGTGAAGACGATGACCTCGCCCCTCAGATTCCCCAGACCTGCGACCGAATCGATTTCCCTCAGCATCCGTCCTATGGTCTGGCACTCTGCCTGAGGGTTCATGGTCGACCCTCCGGTGATCTGGATGTGATCCACCGCCTGCTCCTTGTTGACGGCGTAGTCCACAATCTCGGCCACGTCCCTCGGGGTCGGGATCGCGGGCTCCAGCTTGTGCTTCCTCGCCAGCTGTTCGGAGATCCCGCCCGTGTAGCAGAACTGGCAGGCCAGGCCCGCCCTGGCCAGCGCGCAGGGCCAGAGGCTCTGGAAGGTGAGCGTGTCCACCCCCTGGAGGACCGCGTTCCCCAGGAAAGGAAGGCCGCTGGATGTCTCCTGTTCGTAGAAGCGCGACTTCTCCGGAAAACCTACCTCCGTTATCGGCTCTCCGTCGTAGGACAGAACCGCCCTCCCCGAGGAGGACAACCCCAGCGAGAAGGGCTTCAAGCCCTGGAAGAAGGTGCCCAGCTTCCGGAGCGATTCGAGGGACATGGCGTGGCTGAGGTACCTAAGGTGGAGGGAGATGTCTGTCAGTTGCGCGACCGTGCCGTCGGGGAGGATTAGGCAGTTGCAGGTCAGCGGATCAGGGTCTATCCTGCTGCTCTCGCCGAACGCCCTGTAGACCCTGTCGCTCACCCTCACGCCGCGCGTGACGATCAGAGACTTTAGGTCGAGGGAGTCGATCTCGCGGCCATCAAAGGAGTACTTGGTGAGCAACCTAGACACCTAGGCCTGCCGTGTTCGGCGAAGGCCCAGGGGGCCCGAGGGGTTTCCTCGCCATGATGTGCGAGCTGAAGTAGGCGTACCGGAACCTCCCTATGTTCGAGTCCGAGACGTGCTCGATTCTCACGTCCTGGAACCCCGCGCCTCTGAGAAGCCTCTCGTACTCCGAGTCCGTCACGGCCCCCACGAGGCACGCAGACCAGGCCTCCATGTCGCTGCGGGCGCCTGCCGGGATCTCCTTCTGGAGGGTGACGTCGGCGACGGCGAACGTCCCGCCTTCCTTCAGGACGCGGAACGCCTCCCTCAGGACGGCCGGCTTGTCCGGCGAGAGGTTGATCACGCAGTTCGATATCACGTAGTCCACACTGGCTGAGGCGACCGGGAGGCGCTCGATCTCCCCGAGCCTGAACTCCACGTTTCCATACTTCGTGCCGTACTTGGACTTGGTCTCCCTCGCCCTCCAGACCATCTCGGGCGTTGCGTCTACGCCTATGGCCCTCCCGTCCCCGCCGACCAGCCGCGATGCCCTGAAGATGTCGCCCCCGCCGCCGCTTCCGAGGTCGAGCACCGTGTCGCCCCTAAGTGGGCTCACCAGCTGGAGAGGGGAGCCGCACCCGGCCCTAACTGAGGAGGCCTCGGCCGGGCCCGCGTCGCCTAGGGATATCGGCTCCGAGCCGTCGCAGCAGCCGTCCCCTCCTCCGCAGCAGTCCGAGCGTGAGGAGGTCGCCAGCCTCGAGTACCTGTCCCTGACCGCCTTCCTGATGACCAGCTCTTCGTCCATCCCCTTGGACTCCAGGGCCTCCTGGGATGGGCCGTAGAGGCGCCTCCCGTCCGCGCTCGTGAGGTAGTAAGCGCAGAACGGGACAACGCGGCCGTTGGGCCTCACAACGTGGACGCGGCAGCTCTGCATCCGGTCGCAGTCCAGCGTCCAGCAGTCCTGGAACGCCATCATGGAGATTGAGAGTATCTTCTTCGATTCCGCGCCCTCGATCTCCACGCCAATCTTGGCGAGGTACCTCCTCAGCCTCTCGAATGAAGCCCTCTCGTTCGACACGTTCCAGATCAGCGGGATGGCCTTGGTGACCGCGCAGTGGAGGTTCTCGACTCGCCCGACCGCCTCCATCACGTTGACCAGCCTCGGGAGGGGGACTAGTCCCTCCTCCCCGGCAAGTGCGATAGTCACCGCCGAGCAGGAGTGGTGCAGCGAGGGGATCGGGAAGAAGTCCGAGGCCATTACCTCCCCGTCCGTCTGTGCTTCTATCGCCTTGACCACGTCGGGGATCGTGGTCCTCTCCGTCGTGTTCTGAAGGTCCGAGGGGAACCTGCCGAGGAAGGTCGCGGGCTGGATGTTCACCCCCTTCACTATCGGCTCCCGCGCCGCGAAGCGGACTATCTCCCCCAGCTGATCATCGTTGACGCCCTTGACGATTGTGGGGACGAGGACCACCGCCAGCTTGCTCTCTCTGCAGTTCTCGATCGCCCTCATCTTGAGGGCGAGCAGCTTCCTGCCCCTCATGATCTGGTAGACGTCGTCGTTGAAGCCGTCGAACTGCAGATAGACCGCGCTAACGCCGGCGTCGGCCAGCTCCTTTGCGAACCCGGCCCTGGCGCCCAGGAGCACGCCGTTGGTGTTGACCTCGATGTGCTTGAGCCCCATCTCCCTCCCCATCCTCACCACCTGGGCAAGGTCCCTCCTGATAGTGGGTTCCCCTCCCGAGAGCTGGACGGGGCGGGCGGCCCCGCCGTTCCGAATTATCGTCGCGAACTCATCGGCTATGGTCTCGAGACTCGGGTCATCGCTGCCCCGGGCGCCCGCGGTGCTCGCGAAGCAGACGCCGCAGCTCAGGTTGCACCTGCTGGTCACCTCGACTATGGCGACGCAGGTCCCCTCCTCGTGAGAGGCGCAGAGGCCGCAGTCCAGCGGACATGCGTTCGTCATGGGGAGCTTCTCCTCCTTTGGGAAGGTGTTCTCGAACGCGGAGTACATCGCGCTGTCGCTCCAGACGAGGGCTCTGAACGCCCCGTGCTCCTTGCAGGACTTGTCCAGGAAGACCTTGCCTGACTCCTCGACGACCACGGCGGCGAGCACCGAGAGGCAGACCGGACAGACGCTCTTCGTGGCCGCGAGCGTCCTCCGCTCGGACCGGGTTTCCGTGACCATGGATGTCATACTTGAACCGCCAACCTCGCCAGGTTCTGCAGGAGGCAGACTCCGCTGAAAACGCTCTTGCTCCTGTCGTACATCTTGCCGTAGTCGGGTATGGAGGGGGACAGGAGGTCGAACGCGTGGACCACCTTCACCCCGGTCCGCATGCTGGACGAGCCGAACTGGACGCCGCATGAGTTGCAGAACGTGATGACCGTGTCAGCGCCCTCCGCTTTCGCCTCTCCCAGCCTCGTCAGTGCGGCGCTCTTCGCCAACCCCTCGTTGGCGTAGCTGACCGCGCCGCCTGCGCCGCAGCACAGGGTCCTGGTCTTTGAGTGCTTCATCTCGACCTTCTCGCCCGGGTAGTATGTGCTGACGAACTTCCTCGAGAGCTCGATCAGCTCGGTGTTCTCCCTGTAAGGGCACGAGTCGTGGATGGCGATTGTGCCCAGGTCGTTCCTCAGCGGCACCTGCGAGGGATCTACCTCCTCCAGGAGCGCTTCCGCGGCGAACTTGAGCTTGGCGAACTTGAGGTCCGGCTTGAACATGGAGTAGCAGTTGGGGCAGGAGGTGATGACCTCGCTCGGGTTGAGCTTCCTCATCTGCTCAAGGACCCGGCCGTGGTGCTCTTCGTAGGCGTCCGTCTCGCCTATCATCTTCAGCGGCTTCCCGCAGCAGTCGTACCTCATGACGTAGGCGTCGCCCAGGAGGTGCGCCACCCTCTCGACCGCCTCCGGCCGATAGGCCCTCATGGAGCACCCCGGGAAGAAGATCTTGTCGACCTGCTCCGGGTACTCCTTCCTCTTGTGGGAGGAGCCGTCGAGGAGGCTGAAGAAATTCACCTTCCTGTTTACGTAGAGCGGCGTGTGAGCCGCGAGCGGGCCCTGGCCGCTCTTGACGTAGGCGTTCCTCACGGCCACCATCAGCCCCTTGACGTCGACATGCCACGGGCACTGGGTCGTACAGAAGCCGCAGAGGTTGCAGTTGTAGGCGGTTCTGGCGTCGTCCACGTCGATGCGGTTCTCGCCGAGGGAGACCGCCAATTCCTTCACGAACTGCGAGTCGATGCCGGCGAACGCCGGGCAACTCCTCAGGCAGGCGTCGCACGCCGTGCACCTCTCGAACTCCTCGGCCACTTCAGCTCCGGTTGGGGTCATCGCAAAATCCACGTCCCTCGCCTCGCTAGAGGTACCCCGAGTACCTCAGGGCGAAGAAGACGTCACTGTAGATCAGATAAGCTCCTGCGAGCATGATGATTCCGCCGCTGACGGCCTTCACCGCGGCGCGGTGGTGAGGCAGGAACCCACCGAGCAGGCGTGAGAGGACGTAGGTGGCGAGCCCGACGCCTGCTGCGGAGAGGGCGAGCCCCAGGGCGTACAAGGCGGCGTAGGACAGGGTGGTCGAGAGGCCCACGGCGAAGTAGATGTTGTTGTAGATCTCCAGGACCGCAAGGTCGAAGGTTGAGAAGTAGTTGATCCAGAGGGAGCCGAAGATCATGCCCATCAGGAACGTGCCGTAGCACCACGCGAGGAAGTTCTCCCTCGCGGCGCGGATTATGAAGGTCCCCCTCTTCCTGAGGACGGCATACCCCAGCCAGACGACTATCAGCCCCCAGATGACGTCGAGGTAAGTGGCGTACAGGAGAATGACCGGGAACTCCTCGATCGCCAAGATGCTTAGAATAATGATACCGAAGACCCCTGCTGGGAACAGGAGAAGCCTTGAAAGGATTCTCCTATTCCCCAGGTCGTCAGCCACATTGAAGACAATCAGGGCAGGGAGACAGGGGAGGACCGCCAGCGACAGGCCTCCCCAGACTCCGGACAGCAGATAGTCCACATGGGCTCACTTTCAGCTCTTATAGTTGCGGCTTGAGGTAGATGGTTACCGCCTGGCCCTTCGGGACCAAGGTGGAGTTGAGCGTCCATCCCACTCCGGTCTCCCACCCTATCGTTCCGCTGCTCACGATTCCCACCGCGCAGGACTGGATGCAGACCTCACATCCGGTGCCTAGCGAGGTGTTAGTCGCGAGGTTGCCCCCGAAGACGAAGTCTCCGGTGTAGTCGTTCATGAGCTGTTGCAGCGTGTACACCTGAGGTGCTCCCTCCCACGTGACAGAGACGTTGACCGGGGTTCCTGTCTCCAGTGTCCCCTTGGCAGAGGTCAGCTGGACGGTGTTACCCGGGACGGCTCCCAGCGCCACCATGCCGTTGTAGAGTTCCTCGGGTGTCGACGTGGGGTTGAACATCGCCATGCTAGCGTTCTTTCCCTGGTCCCACACGATGCTGTGGACCGTCGTAGCCGTGAACGACGCGTTGTTAACCGTCGCTTGGAGCACGATTTGCTTGTTCACGGTATCGACGAAGAACGGCTGGCTCGCCAGCTGACTCTGGGCTGTCGATAGATTGGACTGCAGGCTGGCTACGCTCGTGTTCTCGCTCGCTAGGCTTGTGTTCAGGCTGGAGACGGCCGCGTTCAGGTTCGAGATGGTGGAGTTCAGGCTGTTGACCTTCTGGTTCTGCACCAGTGCAGTCCCTGCGATACCCACCCCCAGGCCTACCACGGCAGCTGCTCCAACCGCAAGAGCAGCTCGTCTTGTCATCTTACCGGTTTTTTGCTGTTCCGACAACGTAATCGAAAATGCTTACGTAGGCTAATCCATTTACGTATATCCCCGAACCTATTAGGTATAGTCCTCAGGATTGGCTTGTCACAGGAAGCGAGTGCCGAACTTTGGCTTGATTCTGTCGCATCACGCGCCGGCTGCATGCGGCCCGTGGCCTGATCGGGAGGGCTCGACAGCAATCGGACAGCACATGTCGTGCCGCGGATTGGGATGAGGCGCCCTGGCCG
>PLUF01000004.1 GCA_003164815.1 Candidatus Gagatemarchaeum stordalenia | reverse complement strand
CCACTAACTGTGGTCGTTGGTCCGGTGATCGTGGTTGTCTTCGTGGTTGTGGTCGTCGTCGTGGTGGTGGTTGTTGTGGTCGACGTAGATGATGGACCCGTGGATGTGGTCGTTGTCGTGGTCGTAACAATGTTGGGGATGTAGGAGAACCTGTAGATGTTGGTGAAGAAGGACGGCGTCCCGCTGATGATTGTGAAGTAGGTGGCTGTCAAGGTATACGTCCCCGGGATGGCCCATGACGGACCAGGAGAGAACGTACTGCTGAATGCCCCATTGGCTGAAATGGTGACCGTCTGGGTGAAGACGGTCACATTTACTGGATTCGTGATTTGGAGGGAGATCGTGCTCCCAGCGGCGGACGGCGTCCCGGTAACCGTTCCCGAAATGGTACCCGTCACGCTTCCCACATAGCTGTTGGAGTTGGTGGCCGCATTCACGGTGTACGCTGGGCGGGTTGTAACAGTGGTGGAGGTGGTCGTGCTTGATGTCGAGGTCGTCGTGGTCGAGGTCGTCGTGGTCGAGGTCGTCGTGGTCGAGGACGTGGTAGAAGTCGTGCTTGACGTCGAAGTAGTAGAGGACGTGCTAGAGGACGAACCATATGTCTGACCGCTGAATGTAAGCGTGTAGGTGCTCATGTCGGTCGCCAAGTGGTCGCCCGGCGAGGAGAACTCCCCGACGGCGAACCCGATCTCAATCGTCGATCCGACCCCCAGCGTGCGGAAGTCGTACGGTGAGGCGTTGGTGAGCTTGAACGGGCGGTAGCACTCGACCGTGTACTGGCCGCTTGTGAGGGTGAGCCCGCAGACCGACTGGGTGGTGTAGCTCAGGGACTCGACGCTTTCGGGGGTTACGGTGCCCGTCGAGACGAACTCGTCGACGCCGTTCTTGAACGAGGTGCTGGCGAGTATCATCACCGTGGGCGTCGTGGAGCCTCCCATCGGTTGGGTGTTGTTCAGGTAACCGAGCTCAATCCCGCCGAAGCAGTACTCGTCCGTGCAGTAGATCTTGGACTGCTGCCAGGTCATCAGGAAGAGCCAACCCGTCCCGTTCTGCTTGGCCGCGAAGGTCATCCCAGCGGCCGCGACGTTGATCGTGGAAGTGTCGGTCCACTGAGAGGGCTGATACGCGCTATTCACGTTGACCGCGTACTGCGACTTGTAGGCCGTGATCGTGGTGGGCTGGGCGCTCACGTTCTGCACCGGGAGGATGAACGCGAGGACTCCCAGGAGCATGATTCCGGAGACGACTGCAGCCTGTCCGAGCGACTTTGATCGTTTCATTTTTGATCACCGTTTTGGATTTGCCAGGTCGAGAGAACGCACTCGTGGGTGAGCGGGTTCATTCGGACCTGCTGATCAGCCGGGGGGCTGCATGTACTTTGGCAGGGAGGCTGCGTGTTTGCCGGCGTATTGTCCCATGACCGCACCCTCAGGGAAGTTTCCACCGCCGTAGTAGAGGTATCCGAAGAGGGAGCCAAGTTCGCCTATGCTGTACAGCCGGGGGATCGGGTTGCCGTACACGTCTATGGTTCGGCCGTACTTGTCGTGCACTGGACCGCCGTTCGTGTTAAGGCGACCGATGCCCAGCTCCATCGCGTAGTACGGCGGCTTGTTGAGAGGCGCCATACCGGCCGCCGGTCTGCCGAAGTCCTTGTCTACCCCAGAAGCGGCGTAGGCGTTGAAGTTGGTCACGGTCGTGGCGAGGTTGGCGGCGTTCATGCCCGCAACGCGTCCTTGGAAGTCGTGGGAAACGATCATGTTGCCGAGCGTCGTTGGGTCCGCTGCTGGTCCGATTATCCACCCATTCGCCAGCTCCACGCTGTTGTTGGGACTCCACGTGTAGGTCGCCGTCGGATGCACCACGCTGATGGCGCTGGCATACGACCCGGAGGCCAGAGCGCCCGCACCGAAGAGCTGGCTGTCGAAGATCAGGTAGAACGGGATGTTGGGGTAGTCGACGTAGTCGGTGGACTTGAGAGTAATTCCGCTGGGCAGGATCGTAGGCAGGTAGTCATACTGGGGGAGGAAGGGAGCCACATTCGACCCCTCGCCATTGAGCTCGAGAAGCTGCTCTGTCGCAAGGAGTTGAGCCGTGTGACCACTGTACACCCATTCGTTCATGAATCTCAGGCCGTACCTGTTCGCCATGAAGCAATAGGTAGAGCTTTGGCCTTTGCTGCACGTCATTCCCATTCCGAGTTCGTTAGAGGCGGCCCTTGCTGAGTAACCGCTCGATGTCCACTCCTTGTTGTTCATGTGCCATAGCTTGGCTCCCACGCTCTGAGCCATCATGATCCCGTCTCCTGTGTTGTACGGCGTCCCCCAGAACGAAACGGGGTACTCCGAATGCGCCCACGGTTCAAAGTTGTTGGTCATCTCCGGGTTGTTTTCGAAGCCACCGCAGGCAAGGATCACGCCCTGGTCGGCCTGAATGTACAGCGTCGCACCCTTCCAGTCCGATGCCTGGACGCCGATTATCTCCCTTGTCATCGGATTCTGGATCAGCGCTTCCGCCGGGGTCGACTGCAGCACCGGGATGTTCCTAGACGCAATGCACCCTCCCAGAAAAGCCATGGTGGTTGCGCCGTTTCCCGTCGCTCCGGTCGACGTCTTGTAGTTGACACAGCTGTCCCAGTTCGCCGTCGTCTGGAAACTGGGGGAGACCAAGCCCGTCACAAGAGATCTCGGAATGGCGGTCGGTACGGTTGCTGCAAAGACATAGGCGCCTCCGAGGGACACATACCAGGCGGGTAGATTGGCGATGCCCTGGCAGTACGCTGCGAGCAGCTCATCATCGGGCGTGGTGCCCCAGGTCATCGCCTTGAGAGTGGTAATGAAATCCTGAACAGACCCCCCGTTCGACGATAGGCACGGATACCATGCTATGCCGCCGCACACGCCAGAATTGCCGTAGTCGGCGTACGGCGCCTTGTCCAGTATGATGACGCGCGCTCCTGCATCGTGCGCCGTTATTGCAGCGGAGCAACCCGCTATTCCCTGTCCCACGACCACCACGTCAGCGGAGTAGTCCCAGCTGGATGGAGCAGTGGTAATCGGGCCCGCCCTCGCTGCCACCCGGGCGCGTGGCCCTGCCTTCGGCCCGCGTGCTGCATCCACCTCCTCCGTGCCCGCTGCTGACGGCGACGCCCCGACGTTCGGTAAGAACGACGATGCTCCCGCCACAGCGCCCAGCGCTGCGGCTCCTGCGGCCGCGGTTCCCATGAACTGCCGCCTTGACAGTTTCTTGTTAGCGATTGCTTCATCTGTCAATTGTATTACTTAGCGGCGAGGCTCCGAAATCAACCGTAAGAAGAGTAGCAGCCTGTTGTGTAAGAGTGTAGCCATTTGGGCAAAAGCGGTAAATAATGGGTCTTCTACAGCACGGCGGGGGAGATTTGAGTTCCCTTTGACGCGCAGGGGTTGAAAAGAAAGACAGTTTCGGTGCACTTCAGACTCTGGGATGACGTATACGACTCGCTCCAGAATGAGGCTAGCTCCCAGAAGGTTAATCTGAACACATTGCTGAATCAGGTTCTCTCCACCCATACACGCGATGACTTGCTGTTCGAAGAAGAGGGATTTGTGAAGATGACCAAGAATACGCTCCGCGCGGCCTTGAGCCTGATACCGGATGACAAACTCAGCGAATTCGGCAGGTTGGCGGCAAAGAATGGCCCTGACGCAAGGATGCTGGCGAGGAGCGACTGCATCACCCTTGATACCGTTCTGGACGAGCTGCGCCTTTCTTCCAGATCCGGTTGGTATTCGCTAAATGAAGGGAAAAGGGCCGGGAAGGAGGTCATTTCCTTGATACACAATCTTGGACCAACAACTGGACCAAGGCAATCCGCCGTTCTTAGTGCTTATGTTACGGGTCTGTTCGCTCTGGTTGGCGTCCGTCCCAAGATTACGACAACAAGTACCTCGGTCATGATCGAGTACTAGTCCGTTGCCATTGACTAAACGTCAAGGCGACCGGGGGAGTTCTGCCAGAGTACTTTGTGACACGTGAAGGACCATATTCCCACCAGAGTTGCGCCTCAATGATCAACTAAATTCTGAACAAACTCTCTGGAGAGTAGACATGTTTGCTCGAGCGTTAGACTTGATATGCTCTTGTCCAAGTCGGGAGAACTCCTCACAGCTGTCTGAAGTTCGAATCGATCTCCCCCTGTTATTACACTCCAAGAGTTTTCTGGATTCGAAATTCGCCCATACAGGTTTGCAAGGGCGATGAACCTATTTCTTATTGCACGCGACTGGGTTTCATTCTCCATCAGCGCCAAGAGTCCGATGCCTGTCTGAGTTGATTCGCAGAGGTACTTGAGAGCGGCAATCACGGCAAGGGGCTTCTCTCCCCTGAGGCCAAAACGTGCTTGCGACGATAGCATCTCGATGAAACGTCTTACACTATCTTCTGCAGCAGCAGGATCCATTCCGAGATTATTCGGACCTGCACCCTGAACCCGTATCGTCGTGTTGCACCTGGGACAGATGAGTTGGGCAGAATAGGCTTTCATTCGCGAGCCGCAGGACGGGCAGAAATTCAAGGGCTAGAATCATTATCTCCTGCCGTTCATAAACGATTTTTCTACATGCGCGCGAGATTCAGGGCCTCTAGCCATTTCTTGCTCTTGCACTTCCGTAGAAGGTGTATTGCCATGCCAGGGTTCATTGCGCCTCCGCAGGGGGTTTCATCCACACGTTGGGCTATTGCATGGTCAGGCTCTGGTTGTCGTCAGATTCTCATGCCAGATCTCAGGAGACAGTCCGGAACCTAACCCAAGATAACTAGTGCGGCCAGGAGAATCCCGGTTCCCACGATGGCCAAACCCATAATCGTGAAACCTCGTCTAATCTGGACGTATCCGATTGCTGCGTCGAGAAGGAAGAAAAGCGGGGAAGTGAACGAATTGGAGAGGCCGAGGGTTGATAGAATATCCCAAGCATCATCACGGAGAAGAAGAACGCCACGCTCACCCCGACGAGTGCCTCGGAGAAGCCGCGAACTTGCCTCGACCGGAATGGAACCCCGGAGAGGAAGAGGTAGCAAATCGCGAGCCAGAAGCCAAAATCGAGTACGGCTGGGAGGACCTGGAAATTGAGCGGGCCATAGCCGTTGAGGTCGGTCCTGAAGGAGAAGAGGAGAGGAAAGCCCGTCTGTTGATTCTCAAATATCACTCCACCGATGTAGAAGAACGAAACCAGGGTCAGTGACAGCCCGGCGAGTGCGCTGTAGGTGAGCCTCCTGAGCTGCGTTGACCCCTCCGGTGACATTGCGAAGAGGTCTCCCTTCTTGCGCACCAGGTCGACGCCTCCGACCACAGCCAAGACAGCGCTGATACTTGCGAGTGCATAGAACCCTACCAAAACTAGGGTGTTCGTGGGTTGCGCACCGTTTAGACTGAAGAGAAACGACCGATAGACAACTGCACCGGCGAACACCGCAGCCGCGCCGCTGAAGAAAGGAGGACCGTGCGGGCGAAGAGATGGTCCTGACAACCCAGCGCCCTTTGGTTGGCCTGAGTTCATGGAAAGACGCGCAGACTGCAGAACGGTTAAGCTTGACCTTTCGGAGACAATCGATTCGAAGTCTCTAGGCATTATTTGATCTGAGATGCCGTAAGAAAAGGCATGCCATGCTAGGGTTCATTGCGCCTCTGCCGGGACATTTCATCCACACGTTTGGACTTTCAGAGCCCCCAGCCATGCCTTGGCTTTGAACGCTAAAATAGGCCCTGGGCCACAATCGCGTTCCCGATTGCATGTCGGGGCAGCACGTTAGCGCAGCCGGACTGAGGATTTACTTCGAGGAGTATGGAGAAGGGAAGCCCCTCCTCTTCCTTCATGGAGGTCTTTGCACAATCGAGACATTCTCAAAGCAAGTCCCCGTCTTCCTGAAGCACTACAGGGTCCTGCTTCCCGAAAGACGAGGGCACGGACGGACCCCTGATGTTGGTGGAGAGTTCACCTACGAAGTAATGGTCGACGATACGATTGCCTTCATGGATGCGATGGACCTCAATGACTCTGTCTTGGTCGGACATAGCGACGGCGCCAACATAGCTCTGGCCGTTGCGGTCTCCCGCCCCGACCTGGTCAGCAAGATCGTGGCAATCAGCGGCACCTTCTCTCCTGACAACCTGACTCCGGAGGAGCGAAACACCATGAGGTCATGGGGACCTGAGGACCTTCGTAGATTCCTCCCGAAGCTGGTTGCGGATTATGAACGGTATACGCCCGACGGCCAAAGACAGTATCCCGTGGTATGCCCGAAGGTACTGAAGATGTGGACTTCAGATTGGGAGCTAACGGCCGAGCAGCTAGGAAGCATTGCCAGACCCACGCTCATCATGTCAGCCGACCGCGATCTAGTTCCGCTGCATCACACACTAAAACTGTTCGAGGCGGTTCCGAAAGCCGAACTGTGTATTGCTCCTGGTGCGACGCACTTTCTCATTTCGGAGAAACCGAGATTCGCCAATGATGTAATCCTAGACTTCTTGTCAGCAGCGCCTAAGGAAGAGTCATGAAGACTCGGGCCTTCACTTTAGGAGGAATGTTTCGCCATGCACGAGGGTTCATTGCGCCTCCACCGAGAAGAGACGCCATTCTCAGATTGTGGCTTGCTTCCCGCCCTTCGTCTTGTTCTTGACCAGCAGTATTGCAACCAAGGGAATCAAGATGATAACCGCTGCGACCTGCAATGGCTGCGCAACGGCCGAGTCTATGTCCGAAGCGATTGAGGCGTGGTATAGAACGGCCCAGAGGCCAACAATCACGAGACCCAGAAGGAGAATCGGAACCTTGACGGGTTTCAGCATCCCCAGTCTGGAATGAGTCAGGTCTCTCCTGTCTATCTCTCCCGCAAGGAAGAGGGTGCCGACCCCGATGAGGCCGACCAACCAGGTTTCGTAGATTGAAGGCGCGGCATTCGTCAGCAGCTGAAGATTTGAGAACGTCCAATTCGACGAGGGCACGAACAGCCAGACGAGAAGCACCGCAAATGACCCGAAGAGGAAGCCCCGATCCAGAAGATTGCTGTTCAGGGCGAACCCGTAGACGCGCCTCCATGGGACCGGCTTGTTGAGAGGCTCCTGCAGGTCGACGTCAGCGTACTCGACCAGTCCGAGCGGGTCCTCTTGATAGAAGTAGACGTGTTCATTCGGATCCGTAGGTTGGGGATTCCCATCAGCATCGAAACGTCCTCTCTTTGCGAGCCTGGTAAACGGATAGAACCACTCCACTCCCCGGTCCTTCACCGTCGTGAACGAGTCTTGTAGCACATGCAGGAAGACGCCTAGCGACAGAAACGGGCTGACCACGAATGTCAGCCCAATCATGATCACATTGTGAAAGAGTGCGCGATGGTACTGCTCGTCGGCGTACCTCTTAGCTGGGATGAACCAGTACTCTCGGTCCAAGTCCGGCAAGAGAGCGCCCAGAGCGACCAGCAGCGCAAACTCGGGTTGATGACCGAAGAAGACAAATCCAATCGCCAGTCCGAATGCAAAGTGACTAGGCAAGTCCATCCATCACTGCACCTCGAAGCGAAACGTGTCACTCTTCGAATATAAGGGCCATGGTGGAGGAATAGGTGAATCAGGAAGGGTTCATTGCGCCTCCGCGCGTGGCTGATGACTAGACGATGCGCTCGCCGCACTTGTTGCAGAACGCGGAATCGGCCGGGAGGCTCGCCCCGCACCTCCGACAGAAGAGGGCGGGTTGCACCTGACCGCCGACTAACATCCGGGGAGCCGCCGGGGGTGAGAACTGACCCTGTGACTGTTGGGGCGCCATCCTCAGCGCGGCCTTGGGGTCGTGGAACGCGAACGACTCCTTGTACTCGACCTGCGTGACATGGTACGATGCCTGCGAGAACCTCTCCTTCGTGTTGCTGACGAGCATGCCGGCCTTCATCCTTTCGTTGAATTCGTTCAGGACGTCATGCATCGAAGGCACGTCGGCTGCGGCGGTGCTGATTGAGATGTCGAGCTTGTTCGCCAGCGCCTGGAGAACCCCTCTCTTGTAGTGGACCTTGAAGTTGTGAACGAACGAGTACTTCCAGGGATTGTCATAGAAGTCGGACGAGGAGCTGGCAGGATCCGTCCTTGCATCGAACTTGAGCTTCTGCAAGCTAGTCTACTCTCCCTTTTGCATAGTATCCACTGCTCAGGGGTTCAGGGATGTGCATCTCTGGCACGATTCTGAACGGTCTGGTTCCCGATTTCTACCCGAGAGTCGAAAATACCTAGGCAGTGTGTTGAGCTAACCGGCGCACGGAGCAGCGGGGGGACGCCCTGCGATGTAAAGGACTGATCCAGCTCAAATCCTGTCGCCCGATATCGCGGAGTCGGACGGTGACGAGCATGAAGACGACTTCCGAACTGCGACGGAGCAAGACTACTACCTCGCATCCGGAGGGTCAGGGTGCTGGCCGAGAGACCAAGAGGAGAGGTTTGGGGACCTAGTCGAATGAGCCTGAGTACGAGCACGGAGCCGTGTCAGGTGCCGCCTTGCCGAACCGAAATCCTGACGGTCGTCTTCCGGTCACGGCCTGTCTTGAACGCGTGGCCCATACCTTCGGTGTTGTGGTACACTCCGACCCCTCCCCGCCGGTCCACAGCGATGATCCCAAGGTTGTCCTTGCCGAATCGGCCCTCGAACTCTCTGAATGCGGCCATCACGGAATGCTGGGCCGTCCCGGTCTTCATCCTCCCCGCTACCGACCTAGAGATCAGCAGCCTTACGGCGTACTCTCCCACCCCTGTCGCTGTCGCCGCGCCATTCCTGTCGGCGTAGAAGCCTGCGCCGTAAGCCGGTGTGTCGCCTATCCTTCCTGGCATCTTCAGCCAGTACCCACCGGTCGCACTTGCCGCGGACGTCCCTCCTCTGGAATCGACCGCGACCGCTCCGACCGTCCCTATCTTCGGAGTGCGCCGGTATTCGGGATGCTCCATCAGGACTCGCAGTTCCTTTTGATGGTGCTTCTCGAGATAGCCTCCACCCGCACCCAGTTCGGCCAACATCTTCGCCCAGCGCTGGAGTTTCGGCGGAGTCACCAGATTCTCCCTCCTGACTTCACGGTACAGCTCCATCAGCTTGAGAGCTCGGTCACCGTGCATCTCCACCATGTTTGTCTCTTCCATGATGAACCTAGCGACCGTAATCGGATGTGCATACTCGGTCATTCCGGCGACGCTGCCCGTGGAGAGGTCGAGGTCCTTGCAAATCCCGGCGTCGAGTTCCACCCTCCCGTCAGATGTGAGGCAGGCCCCCCCTGCCCGCGTTGAAGAGTCCGGACTCCTCCATGAGGTAGACCGCCCTCTCTGTCGCGTCGACGGCCGATCCGCCTCCTTCCAGCAGGGGGCAGCTGTCCTCCACAATCTGCTCCAGTGTCTGCAGAACATCCGTCCTGTTGGGGTCGGTGAGCCGAATCCCAGCACCGCCGTGGATGATCAGCGCCCAAGTCTTGTCTGCCAACGATACCGAGCTACTCGTGATAGCTATTCTATTTCTCCCTTCGCAAAGATTCTAGTCGAAGCCGCGGGGCATTTCATCCACACGTTGGACACTCCGCCAATCAAGAAACCTAGTCATCATCCTCACACCATATTCTTCGCTGGTCAACGCAGCTAAGACATTAAACTCTTGCAGGGAATGCTAGACCCATGACTCGTTGGAGTGCTGTTTTCACGCGTGAACTAAAACAAAGTGACTACGTCAAAATAGGGGGTTACAAGAAGCAGTTCGAACATTTCGTACAGCGAGAGTTGGTGACTTTCCTGAAACTGCAGAACCTCTCAGTGGGACGAATTCATCGGATGCAAAGTACCCTCGTTGTCGAAATAACCTACGATCGCCCGTTCGATAGGCGCCTGTTGTCGAAGTCTGCCCCACCTGGGTGGAAATCAAGCAAGCACCGAAGATACCAAGAAGATGATATCACTAAGTGGTTCAGCAAGTCAAACCCGAAGACCGGGCGACGAGTGACCTGAGGGAGGCCGAATGAAGCGCCCCAAGACCCTTCACCAGATTCTGCAACCATGACAAACAAGTGCAACCAATTCGGCTTCGGTGGCTTCAGGTTGCGAAAAGGTTAGCCCTACATTCATGAGATTTCCAAGTCGTGACGGCCGTCAAGTCTTCTTGTACTTGGAATCTAGAGAAACTTTCCCCATTGATGGGGTTCATTGCGCCTCCGCCGGGGCATTTCATCCACACGTTGGGCTATGAGTCAGCGGGAGGATGAAGTTATTGAGCTCGGGCTTCTTGCAAGGAACTCTACGTCCGACTTCTCTTTCTGATCCTCGACCCTATCTCTATCCAATTCCCGTCGGGGTCTCTGATGTATCCGAGCCTCCACCTTCCCTCATCAAATGGCGCGATTTCACCCCTTGACGTGCGCGACAACCTGTCGTAGGCTTCGTCAGCGTCGTCGACCTGGTAAGCGAGGTGGTCGAGGCCGGAGGAACCTCCGTGCGGATATCCTTCCGGGTACCAGTTCAGCTCGAGGACCTGGGAAGAGCCCTTTGACTTGAGCCATGCGACCTTCCCGCCCGTCTCCTTGATCTCTGCTCTGAAGAGAAGCTTCATCTTGAGCTCCTTGGTGTAGAACTTGATTGAGCGGTCCAGGTCGGAGACATGGATTCCTGTGTAGATGAACTTCATCGGACCCCTTTGGCGCGTGCGACTATTAATGCCGGCGCCCGGCTATGCCGTCAGCCCCGTGCTTTCGCGATCGGCGGCGAGAAGGACCCCGATGACCTTCAGGCGGGCGCTACCAAGGCCAGTGGATGATTGTTCCCCAGTATCTTGAAGAGTCTCGTTCCGCATGACGCGCAGGTCCCTTGCAGCGCTCTCCGTCCGTTCTTGAGCGTCACTTCATGGGGGGAGCTGATCTCCCGTTTCGCCTTTTCCTTCATGCAGTATGCTTCTGACATGGATGCATCAACGAATACGGGGGATAAACGCCTGTAGGGCAAGATAATTCTACTCACGCCTCCCAAGACCTTGACAAGAATAATTCCATGGACGCGAAGCCATGTTGAGCCAAGTGGGGTTCATTGCGCCTCAGCGCGGGAAGTTGGGATATCTTGTAGTTTGATTACACGAAATCGTGACAGCCGCCAAGTGTTCTTTCCGAGCAGCTTGTTCCTTTTCCTCCGACGCGCTTGTTGCAATGTCGACAGGCCATCTTCATGTTTCCTTTGACGAAACTATGTTGTCCGCCGAGTTTGTGACCGGGACAGTTTCCCCCACCAGTTCCTTTAGACGCGCCGCAGCATGCGCAAAAGTCCATATTTCTTGAGCGGTAGCCGGGACATTTACTTGTTTCGCTGTAAGTTGACCACGGAAAACAAAGCGAACATGCTTCGTCTGCTTCTCACCGATGAATCTTGGAGAGCGGTACTGTGTCACGCATGGAGTTTATTGCGCCTCCGCCGGGGCACTTGCGAAGTGTGACTTGAACGCAGAAGCACAAATACGTCACACAGCATGGGAAGAGCGAAGGGATTCGGGTGGCTCAAGGCGATGTCGGCTCCCGCTGAGGCTGGGCCAGGTCACCGCCTGGTCGTCTGTCTGGGTGCGAGCATAGTCCATGGGAGCGTCAGTTTCAACTTTGTCGATCTCCTGAGGGAGCGGCTCGGGCCCAAGGGATTTCGCTTCGTCAATGCCGGCGTCAACGGGGACCTGGCGTACAACGTCCTGCAGCGTTTGGAGCAGGTGATCAGGACGCAACCGGACTTCGTAGTGGTACTGGTCGGGACGAACGACATCATGTCGACCCTCAGTGAGCGGGCAGAGAGCCGTTACATGCGGAGGAAGGGGCTGCCGCAGGGGCCGACCCTCGACTGGTACCGTGAGAACCTGGAAGCGATCGTCAACGATCTGCGGCAGAGGACCAAGGCAAGGATTGCACTGTCGACCCTGCCACCTCTGGGGGAGGACCTGACGTCCCGACCGAACCAGACCATCGCGAGGTACAACGATGCGATTAGAGGAGTGGCAGAGAAGTACCACGCGGTGCTGCTGCCCGTGTACGAGTCACTGGCAGAGTACTTGCGTTCGGCTCATCGTGAGCCCGGCAGGGCCTTCGAAGGTTCCGGGCTCATGTGGGAGGCAATCCTGCGCCATTCGATACTTCGGCAGAGCTTCGACAAAATCTCAGAGAAGAACGGGTTCCTGTTGACAATCGAAGGGATCCACATGAACAGCAGAGGCGGTACGATGATCGCAGACCAGGTTGAGGCCTTCATCCTGTCACCTCCGCCCGTGTAGGGTTCATTGCGCATTTTCGCTCAACTGGGTTTGACAGTCCTGAGGGAGTGCTCTAGCCACCATTTCTCCCTTCAGAGTGTCAGAATCATGATGTCCTCGTCGATGTAGCCGTCCCCGCGCTTTATCGAACGAGGTCGAACGCCAATAGCTTTGAACCCGAACTTTGAGTAGAGCCTCTTCGCAGCATCGTTGCTCGAGAAGACCGAGAGTTCGACGATCTCAAACTTTCCCTTGCACTTGTCGAGGGTGAACTTCAGCAGCGCCGTGCCAACTCCCTTCTCTCTGTGTTCCTTCCTGATCGCCAGTCCTAGATTCCCCCGGTGAGCCACCTCAGGACTCGGGAGGGCTCTTGAGACTTCGCACATTCCCACGACGTGAGAGCCTACCTCCGCGACGATAGCAATCGTGTTTCCCTCAGCTATCTTCTTGGACAAACTGCTGAACCATTCTAGCTCTCCGCTCATGGTAGGCTTGCCTGCGGACGCAGGAAGGCCCAGAGCCGCGTTCTCCTTTAACTCCTCATAATAGGAATTGTAGCATTCAAACAGGTCTTCGAGGTCTGTTGGCTGCACTTCCCTTACGATTAGCATCGTCGCAGCAGAAGGCGGCTTCTGTAGATTAACCTTCGGCCCGAGAAATGTCCGAATAGCAGAGCCTCTACTCGTTCTATTGATTTGAGATGCCGTAAAAAGGCAAGTGCCATGCTAGGGTTCATTGCGCCTCCGCCGGGTCATTTCATCCACACGTTGGGCTATAGGGTGCTAGTTTCGAGGTTGAGGCATCTGAGTAGCTCGATGAACTCGTCAACCGTCAATGTTATAGTTGTCAGCAAACCAAAGGAGAGATAGACATGAAGCTAACGCTCATATTTCTCGGACTGATAATACCATTGCAGATAGCCATCTCTGTAGCCATTTATCTCTCAGGGCTCGGCGGTCCAGCAGTTGGGCTCAGTGTCGCATTCGCCATCGCTGATATCACGATCACTAACTTTGCGAAAAGGATGGAAGGTGGGATTCAAGGTGGACTGTAACTTGAGTGTAGAATCCATGTTTGGTTACGGGATTTCACCAGACTCTAGCGGCTCTCAAGCAGGTGTTCTTTCCTGATGGATAGTTCGCCTATTCTCGACGGGCTCCTATTGATTTTCGGCTGCCTCCCGTGTGTAGTGACGTAAGTTATCTTCCTGTGATGGAAGTCCAAGACGTCGACCGGGATCGGAATCGATGCGCCAACACTCAAACAAACTCAGCAGTTGGAATTGCAGTGAAGGCTACAGGTCGAGAGAAGAGGGGTTCATTGTGCCTCCGCCGTGCAGGAAAGGTAACGGATTTAGCGGTCATTGCTTGCTGATTGCGATGGATTGAGCTACTTCCGTAGAATCGAGGTGGGCGAAGCTGTCCTCACGACCTTCCTCGTGGGGAAGCTGAGAATGAAGACCTCGGAGATTGTCAGGCCGGGGACGGAGCTGCCGCCGGGCGTTAGCCTTGACGATGTCAACGACCTTCCTGTGTACAGCGCGCACATCGCTATCGGGAAGGCCTCGATTGTCATCGACCCTTGCGATTACGAGGCGCTCCTCCAAGTGGATGCGTCGGTGAAGGTGCCCGGATACACTCCTCCCCCACCCCTCCTCGACCAGATGGCCCAAGCGGGAATCGGGCGCGCGAAAATCACCCATGTCATCCTGACCCACTTCCACTCGGACCACATCATAGGATCGACGCTCAAGGAGGCGAATGGGAAATATGTCCCGGCTTTTCCGAGTGCGAGGTACTATCTTGGCGCGGCGGACTGGAACTCGGCGGACGTGCAGGCAGCCCTCAAGGAGAACCCGGAATACGCCAACACGCTCGGGGTCCTCAACTCGTCGAAGATGCTCAGCCTCCTCGAGCGCCCGGTTGAGATTGTCCCGGGACTGATAGTCGTGCCGATGCCGGGAGAGAGCCCCGGACACCAAATCGTACGGGTGACCTCAAAAGGGCGGGTGCTTTACTGCATCGGAGACCTGTTCCACGAGCCAATGGACGTTGCCGACCCCCGGATAATGTCCGAGTGGAACGACCCTGTGGCGAATCTGAGGAGCAGAGACCTGTTCCTAGTGGAGGCGAGCGTGAACCATGCGCTGGTCGTCGCTGGGCACATGGGCGTCGGGAGGATTCTGAGGAGCCCGACCAGCTATGGGTGGAAGGAAGCGTAGCCCGGATGCAGAGAGCAGATAGCCGGGCGGAATGCGAAACTCCCGAAGCAGACTGCGACGCCCGGGCATTTCATCCACACGTCGGGCTGTGGATCCCGGCACCTCGGTGAAAGCTTAATGCTGACTGTATCTTCAGCTTTCCAGAAGATGTCAATCAAGCTCAGGGACATCAAGACCAAAGTAATCAGGGAAAAAGACGGTTCGTATGCGATAGCCTGTTCCGCTCTGGGCGTGTACACCGTCGGGGAGACCCTCGCCGAGGCGAAGAAGAACTTCGGGGAAGCGCTCGAACTCCACCTGTCGGCGCTGAAAGAACGAGCGATTGAAGCGGTAGCCTAGTTACCTTGGGGAAGCTCAGGCCAGTAGAAGGGAAACAGCTTATCAAGATCCTTTGCAACAGTTACGGGTTCAGGGCAATCAGGCAGAAGGGTAGTCACGTGACTCTCACGAACGGTACGATATACGTCACGGTCCCGGCTAAAGAAATCCATGTAGGGCTGCTAAGTGTGATCCTCAAAGATTGTGGCGTGCCTCAAGATGAGTTCCTAGACAGATTGTGATTGACCTCTTGGGCATGGTCCCGAAGGAATGTGTGGCCATGCTAGGGTTCATTGCGCCTCCGCAGAGAGCATCACCATTTCTCTACGACGAGGCCAGGGACTCTGTTGAAATGCTTGAGGTTACGGGTAACGAGTTTTTCGTTCTGTTGCAGGGCTATTGAAGAGATTATCAGGTCGAAATCTCCAATCTGTTCTCGCTTCAGGACATCATCGTTGATCAGTTCACCGTAGCGCTTCGTAGCACCCACATCCAAATCAAGTATGCCTATGTGGGAAAGCAGATCCTGGACCCTTTGAAGTTCCCTCTGCGGGGCTTTGGATCCGTATGCTCCAGCATACAGCTCACACAGGTTAATCGTGGTTGTTGAGACGGTGCCTCCTCGCTCTGCCTCGGCTCTCAATTCACTCATGGCCGCCTGATCCTTTCTGATGAGGGCGACGAGGACAGAGGTATCGAGACAGACCATACTATCACCCGGAGAATTCGGCAGGCCTGAGCCGAGCGCTTCTCGTTCTTTGCATCGCTTCCTCTATGCCCTTTGCCAGCTCTTCGTCGGCCTGAGAGGTCTCAAGGTGCCTAAGGAGTGAACCCGCTTTGGTTCTCTCAGAGGTGATACGTAGAATGACCTTCGTGAAGGATTCGTCGCTGGCCTTTCTTGACTTTGCGAGTGCCTCGTAGGCATCGTCTGAGATGGTGATTGTCTTGTGCGCCATGGGTTAGATGTGTGTATGTATGTGTATTTAACTAATTACAGCGGCGCGCTAGGCATAGGGGATTCATTGCGCCTCCGCCGGGGGGCATTTCACACTAACGTTGGACATGTGTGAGGAACCAACCGCGTAGGAGGTGGCTAATCGAGTCAGCTCTGACCCGCGGCTTATAGAATGGTCGAACAAAACGATGGAAGTCTTGGCATCAATGAGTCTAGCCACGCTGTATGACAGCGTAGATGAATGCAAGCTTTGTCCTCTGGGAAGAACCAGAGGAACGCTGTTGCCACTGCCGGGCGACGGACTCTCGACTAGGCCCAAAATCATGTTCATAGCAATTAACCCGAGTCCCAGGAACGCGACGATCCAGCCAGCTTGGCGAGGTAGGCGCCTAGCCTGGATTCCGATAAGCGGGCGCCGCTCGAAGTTCTGGAGGCTCCTGATTGATTCAGGGCTACTGAGCATGAATTTGAAGCTCGAAAAGGCGATCTACACCCAAGCACTTGAACCAGCAATAGTAGAACGGTTGGTTATGGCCTTGAATGAGAACAGGATATTCCTTACAGAACTCGTGAAGTGCCCCACCAAGGGACAGAAGGACCTGACGTCTTCGATGTTGGAGACCTGCTCTGCCAATTATCTGGCGAAGGAGATTGAGTTGGTATCTCCGAAGGTGATTTGCACGTGGGGACGTCTGCCATACTCCACGCTCACAGGATGTCGCATGCCGTTGAGGAGCGTGATGGAGGAACTCGGTTCAATCAAGCAGATGAGCGTCGATGACCTGCCAAGAACTCTCCCGCTTTTCGGCGGTTTGCCATGCTATCCATGCTACTTTCACAACCAAGCCCCGATAAGCGACGCTGAGAAGGTTCGTCATCTCCAGAAGCTAGGCAGGGCCTTGAGAACCCACTGAAACCGGTAACACTACGCACTCTTCTCATGCAGCTTCTTGTAACATTCAAGGCAAACCGGCTTCGCATAGCTGGTCTGCACATGCCCACCGCAAGAATGGCAGTACTTCTCCGAATACACTCTGTTTCCGAATTTTGTCCATTGCTTGTAGCAGGTTTCGCACAATGGTCGCTCGACATTGAACGCGATCCTTTCACCTTGACGGATGCAGAATCCAGTTTGAGTTGAGGTGTTGTTTGGAACAAGAACGTTTCCACACTTTCCACAGTAATTGGACCCTGTTATTATCGGGGCGCCACATTTTGAGCAGAAGTGGTCTCGACTGGCATCCACTAACTTCGGCATCTCGAGCCCGGTCACTTCCTTGAACTTTGTACTGAAGACCCAGTCGAGATTGTCCATGTTCTTCGGATAGAGACTGATGAACCTGATTCCGTGCTCATGGTACTGAGCCATCTTCCACTTCATCGCGCGGACGTATCCTTCCCGTTTCCTCTTGTCCGGGACATTGACTAGCCCCCAGTATTCGACGTATACGTTGTAGTCTTCCAGATAGAAGTCTGGCCGGCTGATCTTTTGGCCTATGACGGGGAAGGTCTGGAGAGTCTTCTCGTAACTGTAGCGAATGTTGCGCGAACTGAGGTAATCGGCGATGCGCTGCTCGGCTCTACTCTTGACCCGCTCCCCGCGTTGAGTCGTGGAGCGCTTGCCGTAGTCTTGGTCCGCGAATATGTCCGAAATCAGGTCGCGGATACGGACCATCTTCGCTTCACGACCTTGGCATAGCGAGGTTGGCCCCGCAGGAAGGACACTTGGCATCTCTGACCGGGTCCACGAGCATGCCGCAGTACCTGCACGGGACCTTCACGATCTCCCGCTCGAGGATGAGCGTCTTGCCGGGGTCCTTTGGCGGTTCCCGCGAGAAGTCCTCGACTTCGCCCACGGTGTCTTTGTACCACTTGTTGTTGCAATTGGCGCAGCGGTAGTACGTCCGCGTCGTCACTCGGAGGGTAGGAACTCGCTCCTGCCTTTTGATCTTCGTCTCCTCCTGGTACGTCGTTCCATCGGAGCGGCGCTTGTTCTTGGTAATCGTGTCGGTCCGAGTGACGATGCCGTACGCCGGTATCCTGCTTTCGACGTTGGAGCCTGTAGTCTGTATCTGTCCCCTCGCCCCACAATAGTTGCACTTTGGACGTGCAAAGTAGTAGCCCCCGGCTATGAGGAGGGCGAGGAGCAACAAGATTCCGTAACCGGGAGAAAAGACGAGGAGGATGAGGGTAATGATTACCACGACGCCCACAATAGTGGTGGTCGTCGGCTTCAACATGTGGAAAGAAGGGGGCTCCGTTTATTTACGCCTTTGTGAGCTAATCGACCGGTTATCCTAGGATTGATTGCGCCTCCGCCGGGGAAATTACCCACGTTGGGCCGATCAAGTGCGTTGGTTGTCATCCGGGCGTTTGGCTCTCCACCCTCTCGAGAGCAAGAATCACCAAGCTTGTCGTCTCGGTGTTGGTCAAAGTCGTCTGATGTGAGTAGCTCGCATCGTATCCTGTATAGAATCCTCCGTCAGGGGCCTGCATCCTCAGCAAGGTGGAGAGTGCCGTCGTGTTGAATGGCTGGTCCAGGGCGGCGCTGGCATAGAGGAAGAGGGCGAGCTTGTAGGTCTGGTACTGACCCGTCTGGTTGTAGGGCAGGTCTCGCATGCCGACGCCGTCGAAGAACTTCGCAGCCTGATCGTATGCTGCAACGGCCGCTGTGGTGTTACCGTGCCCCTGCAGGCAGATTGCATTGAGGAAGGCTATGTCGGCGTACTGTTCGCCGCTGAGGCTCCCCGTACCGTTGTTCACGGTGGTCTCGAGGTGGTAGCCGTTCGACTCGCCAATCGTGTAGTTCTGTGATGGTGAGAACGCGCATAAGCTCGTTCCTATCGCCGTGTACTGGTTGTCGGCCTTGGCCAGCGGGAGGTACCTGTCAAGTGTGACAGAGATGTTGGCGCCCGTGTGTGCTATGGTGAGATCGGCCCCTCCATACTGCGAGAGAGCCAGGGCGGCCAGGTAGTTGTCGCTGTAGAGCCAGTAGACTGACGAGTTCGGTGTCTCGGGGATCAGACCCAACTTGGGGTTGTAGTCGGCGAGGAGATAATCGATGGCGCTGGTCAGGTTCTTGTCCAGTGAGAAGCTCAGAGGAGTGTAACCCGTCGCGGTGAACGTGAGGGCGCCCGAGCTGCCGTAGTTCGGACCGGCCGTGGTGACCGTGTAGTTCATCGAATACTCCTGGCCGACAGTCACGTTCGAGACATTTATCGAGCCGGAAGCAGGCTCGCCGACTGGCTCCGGGTGGTTCGGGCCGATTACGCTGCCCTGATACTGGACGAATGGGGTGTTCACCACGCCGCCCAGAATAGGACGCATCGAGGTTATCTCGAAGCCTGTGATTGGAGAGCACGCGGAGCCCCCGATCTTCACGCCTAGGACGCCTGAGGTGGTTCCGAACTGGACTTTAATGGACGGACTGATGAGAATGAACCCCACTTGGCTGGATCCTTGGGCCGCTTCTCTCTCGCATGTGCCCGAGGACGAGTTGTAACTCTCGTACTCGCTGAAGCTGACGTAGGCGACTGTCGCAACGATCAGGATGGCGACGACGACGAGGGCAGCAGCACGACGCATGTCGCAACCAAAGTCGTAGCCGGATTAGATTCCATAAGGGTCTTTCGCCATGCTAGGGTTCATTGCGCCTCTCCGAGCGATTCAACCCTTACCCGGAGGCTTCGTTGTAGCACAAGGAAAGGCGCGGAAGACGATTCCTTGCTGGGAAATCAAGAATGATTCTTGTCATCCCATGCAACCCTGATATATCGCGGATGGACACGAAAAGGGAACTGGATTGATGTCTAAGTGCTGAAGAAAAAGTTCTGCCAGGGGCACGCTGACTACTACAAAGAGGCCGGATGGCTCTTCGAGGGGGACGACGTGGAGATTGTATCGGTGGAGGAGTGTCAAGCGAAGATTCACCCTGCACCTCTGGCGACGAAGAAGCAGCGAGACGGGGCGACCAATTAAGCCGTGTCTCAGCAACAAAGACCTTGCGAGTATCACAAAAAGGTGCCGTGCGGTAATAGCGGTGAGGTTGTAGATTTTCCGGATGGAGTCCACTATGTCTGCGATCAGGGCATAAAGGAGTGGAACGAGACTCACGTCAACAAGATCTTTCGCAAGGGATTCTTGTCCAACGCTGGCAGCGAGAAGTAGATGCGCGGGAATCTCTAGCTATTTCTCTCTCTTAGTATGCAGGAGGAGTGTAAGCGTCGATTCCGTTGGTCGTGATTGGAAGAACGCGGCGGTCGCCATAGGCTGCCGTTCCACAAGGCTAAAACGTGCCTTGCGCAATCCCCGAAGGAGGATTACGACATGGCGGTCGACATCCAGAAGGTGTTCAACGAGGATCTCCCTGCCCAGTTCGCTAAGAACCCCGATCAAGTCAAGGCCATCGGCGGCAAGTTCCAGCTCAACATCACGGGCGACGGCGGCGGCGAGTGGTTCATCGACGCCTCGGATACCGGCCCCTCCGTCATGCCGGGCCAGGGCCCAGCCGCAGACATCACCATAACCATCGCCGCCGAGGACTTTGAGAAGCTCCAGGAGGACCCCCAGACCAACGGCATGGCGCTCTTCAACGAGGGCAAGATGATAATCCAGGGCAACGCGATGCTGGGGATGATGTTAGGCAAACTCTTCACCCTCGGGCCGTCCTAGCCCGCTCGAGCCAGGCGAGGAGGTTCATTGCGCCTCCGCCGGGGCATTTCATCCACACGTTGGGCTATGGTAAGTCCGACGGATGGGATCCAGCCTTCAGAAGGTCGTTTTGAGTCCCAGCCTGGGGAACTTGTGGTCGGTCGTTATGGCCGAGTCAGCGCCGAACTCCAAGCCCGTCGCCACAATCATCGTGTCGAAGTAAGCGTTCCTCCATCTCGCCCTCCGGGACAGTGCTGCGGCCCGGCTCAGCACGCTGGGGGTCAACGGCAGGATCCTATCCTCGGGAATCAGACGGCTGAACCTGAGGTGGATGGCGCTTCTATCCTTGTCATCCACTCCGTGAGCCTTCAGTTCCAGGTCAAGCTCAAGGAGGGTTGCGGACGGCACAAAGACATCGTGGTTCGAGCTGATTTCGAGCACGTGTGAGGTGGCCTTCGGATACAGTGGGTCCGTCTCGTCCACAAATGCGAGCAGGACGACGGTGTCGAGGATTCGCATCGGGGCTCGTTTACTGTCTCTTGAGCAGCAACCGTTCGGCGTCGCCCTCCTTGTGGTTCCTCATCTTTTCCCCCACCAGATCTCTGATCTCAGATGCGATCCTGTCGAACTCTTCTCTGGTGAGCTTCTGTTGCTGCTTGAGCTCCATGGGAGTCTTGCCGTATGCTCCTCTCTTTGATAAGGATTCCCGAGCTGGTCCGCCATGCATAAGGGTTCATTGCGCCTCACATGGCTCCCTGTTCTATATGGGCGAATGTCTTAAGTTCGGAGAAGTAAGTCGGCGAAGTAGAAGCCGCCCCTGTTGACTATTGATCCCTTGGTCAGCTGAATCTCGTTTTTGAAGATTGGTCCAGCGTAAACGAAGGTGTGGAACTCGCCGTTCTCGCCGCACGGGTCGACGCCGGAGGGCAGGGATTCGAGGAAGGAACCATCGTACTCCATGCCACAGAACCTCTCGCCGAGCGTTCGCGGGTCGACACAGCATACGACGGCCCTGAAGCCGAGCTCTATGAACTCTCTCGCAAGCTCTCCGGTATCTCTGCCCCATAGGGGAAAGAGGCCCTGCATTCCAATCTGCCCGAGTCTCTCCTCTCTGTACCGGCGAATGTCTTGTAGGAAGAGATCCCCAAAGGCGACCTCCTCTACACCCTGGTCCCTGCACTTCATCAGAGCCTTCCTCATCTCCGTCTCGTAAACCTCGTTCGACGAGTTGCTTGGTATCCAGACCTCCTCCAATGGAAGACCCAAGGATGAGGCCTGTTCTTGCAATAGTCTGCGTCGGACGCCATGCATGCTTATCCTGTAGAATTCGGCGGTCACCGTCGTGAGCAGGGCCTTGACTTCGCGAGCACCTGTCGCGTTCAACTCCTGCAGCGCAAGCGCGCTGTCTTTTCCGCCGCTCCACGATAATAGCAGAGGCTGAGGCATTTCGCTTCGTGTACAGAGAAGTCTGACCTTAATGTGCTTGGTCCGCAGAATCTCTGGCCGTTTGTTGGTAGTACACTTCCGTAGAAAGTGTAATGTCATGTATAGGGTTCATTGCGCCTCCGCTGGGCTGGTCCCATTAGCATAAACAGAAGAGTTCATTAGAGCAACCACGAATCCACGGCCAAATGGGTTGGCCGACGGTCCAAGAAGCAGTGTCAGCACTTGGAGGGTCATTCAAATCCATTGATTTGAGGATTGCTGCCATAAAGGAAGGAGAATGGAACTCCGTGGTTACTTCGATCCAATTCTCAAGGCTGTCAGTCAGAGAGTCTGAGACACAGCAAGAACGAGTTCTTCGAAGGATAAGAACTGAATCAAACGAACACTTCAATGTTTTCCTGTTCAGCTTTAATTTCTCCGAGTGGGATAAAGTAAGAGGCGCATTTGCCTCTGGTAGGGTAGGCAACGCGTCACATGATATTCGCGTTCCAGCGAAGGACCCCTCAGCGCTCCCTGCAGTTCAGGCCCAACAGCCCCTTGAAGATGGATGGGCATCTGTGGTCGCGACTGACAACCTGAAAGAAAACCCGAAGCGGTTTCTACCTGCGCTCGAGGATCAGAGGGGATGGGCGAAACTGTTAGGTTACGAAGACACGTACCAATTGATAGCAGATACGCTTCAAGTAAACAACTTTGGCGGTGCTGATGACAAGTGTCTCGTTGTTACAATTCCAATTTATGCTAGAATCGTTGATGGCGAATCAAAAGCTCACGAAGTCAGTGTGACGAGTAGATTCCACCGGAATTTGACGGGTTTGCAATTGAATGTTGTGACCCAGGGCTGGACCTCGTCCGGAATGGCCTTGCGGGCCATTTCGCGAGAAACAAGACGATTGAAAGCCTCCAGCTTCGCCGGCAAGAGTGCAATTGCGAGTAAGACTTGTCACTTCAAAAGGACGACTAATGATCCTTCCAGCTTCATTGAAGCTGAGCTAATACACCGTGGCATTCCAGTGATTTCCGTTAGTAAGGTCAGAGTTCGTATGATTTCTCAAGGAAATGCAGGTATGCTCTTGGCGGCCCTGTCTGAATTCTGCTCGTTCGAAGTGTTCAGGGGGCACTTACTGACGCCAGAGAAATTCAAGGAGAAGGGATTCACTCCTCAGAAGATATTCGAGGAGGCTGTCTCCTGGTTGTTAACATTGCTTGGGTACTCAGTCTTAAGACTTCAGGGAAGGTTCGAACACTTGGTGATTCCCGAAACTAAGTATGAAGTTGGAAGCATTGACTTGCTTGCTCAAAAGAATGGGCGACTCTTTCTGGTGGATTGTGATACCTCAATTCCAGATTCCAAGAAACTGAACCAAATGTACGGCATGACTACCTATGGCGGAGATGCCAAAAAGACCCCTCCTTTCTCTCAAGCTAGAACAGTGGTATTTACCCCGAGGGATTGTACTCAATTTCAAACCAGCGGTAATGTGACGATTATTGATGGTCCGAAGATAAACCGGTTGTTCGATAATGTATTGCAGGATAAGAAGGAAGACCTCGAAACCTTCCTATTCTAGTTCGGGTTGTTTGGGTGTTCAACCGACTTTTGACCTTCACCTTAGAGCCTATCCCAAAAATAGAC
>PLUF01000058.1 GCA_003164815.1 Candidatus Gagatemarchaeum stordalenia | reverse complement strand
GTGGCTTTGGACGGGAACTCGCGAACCTTGCAAGTCCCCTCTTGGATAGATTGAGGGCCGCGTTAACGTCCCTGTCCATCCATGTCTTACAGGTCTGACACCACAGCATCCTCTGATGCGCGACATCACCCTTCACAGGGCTGTGAGTCCTCTCCCCACACGCCGAGCACTCGGAGGAGGAGCCGTAGGTATCAGACCTGGTAAGCGGAATAGTGGTCAACCCTTTCCACGCGGCCTTGTATTCGAGCATCTTCTTGACCTTCCAGTGCGGCCACGAGTTCAATCGGAACCGATAGTCCTCGCCCTGACCGTTCCTTCTGCGATACATTCTCCTGATGCCGGTGAGGTCTTCGAGAGCGAGCGCCGCGCCATTCCTTGAGGCTGTATCAACGATGAAGTTCGTAGTCGCGTGGAGCATCTGGTCTGTCCTGTTGTGACATCGCTTCCAGTATTTGCGAGCAAGCTGCCTCCTGATTCTAATATCGTTCCTCTTGAACGACCCGACGATCTCCCTCGTCGTCTGCCGAATCTTCACGGCCTTCGCCATGTCCACCTGATTCACACCATCCTTGTCTCCAAATGTGAGGTTTTTCTCATTCCGGTCCACGCCATACACTTTCTTGACTGACGCGGCTTCGACCTCCTCCGAGTAGCAGAACGAGAGATTGTCTGGTGTTATCGTGAGACGCCTCGTATTTTTCCCTTCGAGAGTTTCAGTGACGTGAGGATTGAGCTGGACATCGAAGTATCTGTCTCGCGCCAGAGGTATGAACAGCCTGCCCTTCATGGTGACGAAGAACCCTGAGACTATGCAGACTTTGTCCTTCAAAGGCTTCAGATGTTTCGTCTCAGCCTCCCGATTCTCAGATTTCGTCCTGCTCGCCACGACCTCACATGCTCGTCCAATCGCCGCTGTCTTGTAGCACGAAGGCAGCTTCACATCCTTGAGTGTCCGATAGAACTCTTTCATCCCCTTCCTGTTGTCGATCCCGTGTTCCTGAGCGTAGTTGACAGCGTTGTAGATCAGAGTCAGGCATTCTCCGAGGAGACCTCGTAGTCCCTCCCCATCAATTGACAGAGAGACAGACTTTGTAGCTCGCAATGACTAATCATACGAGTATGGGATATAACCGCCGCCCGAGGGGTTAACAGGCGAACTCATCCCCCACGGAATTAACAGAAGCTCGCGCGGTGGGGCTTAAATACCGCCCACCTGTACACCGGTGGGAATTTGAGCGCTGTGGTCGAATCTGACGAGAAGGGGAGGATCCTGCTCCCGATCGAGATGAGGCGGAAGCTAAAGTCCAAGAGGTTCAAGGTCACCGCGAAAGGAGACTTCCTAGAACTTCATCCGCTCGTCGGCATCGAAGAGCTGCGCGGGAAATATCGCGGTCTGATTCATTCCGAGTGGGAGGACCTGGAAGACAAAGCGGAGGAGATGGTCCCGCACGGCGCGCGGTAGCGGGCAACGCCGGGTCCTGCTCGGCGACACAGACCTGTTCTTCTTCTTTCTGAGGGGAGGACGGTGCGAGTCCCAGGCCACCGACGTGATCCGGGAAGCCGGAGAGGGTGGGCTGGACCTGAGGACCTCATCCGAGATATATGACGATGCCATATCCGCCGTACGGGCAGACGGGGCGCCCCTCGAAATCGCGAGGGACTTCGTCGCCGACATGAAGGCAATTCCCCACACTCCGTATCCGATGAGCGCCGAGGTTGCTGAAGAGGCGATGTCGCTCTATCTCGGCCATGGTGGGAGAGGAGGCCTGAGCTACTTCGATTCGTTTCATATCGCGACCGCGAAGCGCTATGACCTGCCGATCCTCACCAGCGACAAGTACATGATAGAGCGCTCCGCGAAATTGGGAGTGAGCGTGGTCGACCTCTCTCAGTGGAAAGGAGGGACGCCACGGTGAGTGATGACTAAGGTTGCCAGTCAAGAGCATCAAGCTGTACTGGAACGATAAATCGATAGGCAACGGCGACGTGCTCACAGTCCTCTTCGGCGAGCGTAAGGAGACCATCGATGCTGCGAAAACGCTCATCGGAAGGATGAAATCGGGTGTAAACCTCTCCATGACCAAGCGGGAGATGCGCTTCTTCGCCAAGGACCTCGAGACCGGGAAGCTCGGGGTGAAGTACAGCTACCACAACTTCTACGTGAAGCTCCTGAGGAAGCTGCTAGACATGGGCTTCGTAGAGAAGGACGTACTGATCTGGAACGACAAGAGGAAGAAGACCCAGGCGGTCTACCAGCTGAAACTGCAGTCCATCCCCGAGAGAGGGCCGCAGAGCGGGTTCGTGAAGCAGACCTGGCAGCTCGCCAAGGGCTGGAACGACATCATCAAGGCGTGAGAGCCGAACCAGAAACGGCACAAGGCTAATAAGCAAACCAGAGGTCGACAGGTCCGACTTGGAAGGGGGAGGCGCGGCCGCGCAGGCCAAGGCGGTACTTGGGCCTAAGATCACCGTACAGCCGTTAGATTTCATGAGGATTGTGGCGCAGATGAACAGGCCTGTCGTGGTGATAAACAACCCCGGAGGTATCGGATTCAGCAAGACCTGGCAGTACCTCACGAGCTACAAGGGGTTCCTCTTCCACACCGTCTCGAAGAAGGAGCTGACGTTCGACAACTGCGAGATCTTCGAGGCAAAGAAGATAACCTGAGCGCTCCCTCACGGCTCTTCTCGCCCGAGTAAGCACTTCTCCTTACCATCTGAGTCTGGATTGCGCTCGGCGAGCCTAGAACTGGCGTAAAGTGCGCTTTTGGGCCAAACATGCTTATATAAAGACCGGGGGTATCCTAGTTCTCTCATGGAGGAGAATTCCGTCTCCCCGAAGAGGAAGACAGAGAACAGGTCCTTCAGAATCGATTCCGGTACGCTGACTGGACTAGAAGACGAGGCAGCAAGGAAGAAGGTCAGCGTCAACACTCTCGTCAACCAGCTTCTCACGGATTACATCGAGGTCGGACGACACCGCAAGAGGCTGGGCACCGTAAGCCTGAGCGTGAGCGCGTTCGCGCATGTCCTGGCTGCCGCGAGCGATGAGGACATCGCCAGGGCGGGGCGAGTCTCAGGCCACAGCGTGCCCAAGGCGTACGCCCTAAGCAAGTGGGGGGTAGAGTCTGTTCCGAACGTCCTCAGCTTCATCAGGGAGAACGCTTCGGTCACATCGCTCTACGATTATAGCGAATCGCCTTCGTCACCGAAGACGATCACTCTCACCCATTCGTTCGGAAGGAAGTGGTCGCTCTATCTGTCAAGCTTCTTCGTAGCAGCATTCGAGGATGCCGATCAGAAAGTCGTCTCGGAAATCAGCGACCAAGCGATAGGTTTGAAATTAATCTAACATCCTACGCATCTTACTTGTAAGACGCTTACCCTATTAAGGTGAGCTCCATCAACTGGACGAGTATCTTGGAATTGTCTCATTAGGCGTCTTGGGAAGGGAAGTGCTTACGTGCCGCTGTCTGGGCTAGGTACATGCCTGCTTGATGTCGGCTTCGGACACGACTGAGGGGTCGTACACAACCAAAACCGTGCCCTCGACCGAGTTGACGTGAGCCTTCCTCAGTCCAGGGACCTTCTGCAGCTTCTGCTGAACGGCACCTGGAGGACCTTGAATCTTGAAGATTGCCACAGACGGCTCGCATTCCGCTTGCTTTGCTCGAGGAGCCAATCAAAAGACCTTGGGAGTTGCGACGCTAGGCTGT
Organism: Candidatus Gagatemarchaeum stordalenia; assembly: GCA_003164815.1. Classification (GTDB taxonomy): domain Archaea; phylum Thermoproteota; class Nitrososphaeria; order Nitrososphaerales; family Gagatemarchaeaceae; genus Gagatemarchaeum; species Gagatemarchaeum stordalenia. The sequence goes on along the minus strand of PLUF01000058.1, from coordinate 1,380 downwards.
ATTTACCCGCAAGGAATACAGGATACACATATGTGTCTCTTTGTAATGCAAACAAGGAGAAAGGGCGAGACCCGAGAGGCTAGGTTCAGTCTCCTGTGGAGGTCATAGCTCGTTGCCTCCTCTCAGGAAGGCAGCGCCGTTCTCTCCACTTTCGTATCGAGTGAAGGGTTGATGTGTCTGATCGCATCCGTGAGCTGTAGGACCCAAACCAAGAGGAAAGCGACCAGGAGCGAGCCAATCACCCAAGAACTGGCCGTGCTGTCGCCAATGGACGAGGATAGCCAGCCGAGCGTTGCCACGGCCGGCATTGGTTGACTGGAGAAGAACTCACCGATCCTCGAGGGAAGTATAACAAACCAGGAGGAAAGAGCGCCCAATGCCAGTCCGGCGATCAAGAACGAGATCCCTCTCGACCGCCTCCCCTCTTTCAACTGTGACAGTCCCATCAGTCCGAAGAATGCGGGGATGGTAGCGAGAGCCAAATCCTCCCACGCCGCGCGAGTTAGAAGGAACCGCGGACCGCGCGTCACGGCCGCGATTGAGAGCGCATCTCCGGAGGAATCATCAAGCCGTCCCGGTCCGGGTGAAGTTGCCTGTGCCAACCTGGGTGAACCACCAGAGGGTGCGACGATTACTGCATCGGATTCCAACATTGGCCCGCGTGCGCTGGTGTCAAGGTCGATCGTCTGAAGCTCGTAGAGCGGTAGGTCAGACTCCATCGCCAGGACCAGCTCTTCCGGCAGGCCGCTGGCCCACCGGCCGAAGTGCCCCGCCAGGGCAAAAGCCACAGAGAGGGTAGTCAGGAGAGCGAACGCGCCGACCTCGCTTACCGGAAGGGTCAGGAGGAACAGGGACAGGATGAAGCATACCACAGTGATCGCCGCGAGCCAGTTGACCACTACGAAGGACATCGTTCTGGCCCGGACAACGGCATAGGGAAACCATATCGACCGGATGCCGACGAGGAAAGCTGCAAACGAGGCTCCCGTGACGATGCCGAGCAACGAGAGCACGAACTGAAGATATGCCTGGCCAGAGTAACTCTGAAGGTAACCGCCGGCGTTGAAAGCGGAGCTCTTGGTGATGAATCCGGGGCTCAGCATGATGAGCAGCATCCCAAGCAAGACAAACGAGCTCAGGAGCGCGGGAAGTAGAACCGCGAGCCAGCGGTAAGTCGCGTTTCGTCCCAATTTCTCGTTTGACAGGTCGGGAACTGCCAAGATTTCCGGTCTAGTCCTGTAGCCGGTAAGGCACCGATATTTCAAGTGTCCAAGAGGACTCGATCAGCATGGAAGTAAGGACAGTGACGCGCTTGTCCATCGAACATGAGTCACACAGCGGCGTCAGCCAACTCCTTAAGAGCCTATCCCAAAATCATCC
>PLUF01000054.1 GCA_003164815.1 Candidatus Gagatemarchaeum stordalenia | reverse complement strand
GCGGGCCCGATGGGATTTGAACCCACGGTCTCTGAGTGTGTCTCTTCAGCTTCGGAGGCTGACGCCCTAATCCGTATTTGTGAAGAGCATGCTTTGCACAAACATGCTTCCCCTCAAACGGAGTCTAGGCTACGGGCCCAAGTTCCGAAGCCATTCTGGTTCACGGTAAAAGGCTTACTCGAGGATGTGAACCTGCTGGGGCAAGGACTCCCCAAGGCACATCCTTAGTGGCAGGAGGCCCGATTCCACAGGATTTATCAGCCGAGAAAAGCAAGTGGGAATCATAATGCTGTTCAGGGTGTTCGAAGATGAGGTCAGGGGCGCGGTCAACAACGCCCTGAAGGAGAAGGGGTACACCGAGCCGGAGCTCGAACTGCTGGTCCCGAACAAGGAGGGCCAAGGCGATCTCTCCTGCGCGGTGTCGCTCAAGCTGGCGAGGGAGCTGAAGAGACCGCCAATCTCGATAGCAAAGGAGCTGGAAGTGTCGATCTCCGCAAGCGGAGGCGCGGGGCTGATAGCATCTGTGGTCGCACATCCCTCGGGCTACCTGAACTTCACGCTGAACTGGCCGCTGTTCGCGCTGGGTACGATCTCGGAGGCGCGGGCCGGAGTGGGGTCGCTCGGCGTCGAGAGTAGGAGCATCCTGATCGAACACACGAACGTGAACCCGAACAAGTCCCTCCACATCGGGCACGCCCGGAACCTGGTGCTCGGAGACTCGCTGGCGAGGATAATGAGGAAGCTCGGCAACTCTGTGCAGGTCCTGAACTACATAGACGACTCGGGGGCGCAGGTCGCAGATGTCATCGTCGGCATGAAGTTCCTCGGGTTCAGCGATGAAGCCCCGCCGGGCGTGAAGTATGACACCTACGCGGGCGACACCGTCTACATCAACGTGAACAGGAGGTATGAGGCGGAGCCGGCCCTCAAGGAGAAGCAGCGCCTGGTCCTGCAGGAGATCGAGAGGGGGGAGGGCGAGATAAGCGAGTACGCCCACAGGATAGTGTCGAAGATCCTCGCCGACCAGCTCAGGACATGCTGGCGGCTCGGAGCGCGCTACGACCTCCTCAACTGGGAGTCCCACATACTGAAGACGGGGATGTGGGGGAGGCTCTTCGAGGACCTGAAGAGGAAGGGGATAGCGGTCTACGAGACGGAGGGGGAGAACGCCGGATGCTGGGTGATCAAGGACGATGAGCTCCGTGAGGAGAAGGTCCTGGTGAGGTCGGACGGGACGGCCGTCTACGTCTCGAAGGACATCCCCTACGCAGCATGGAAGATCGGGCTGATCGAGGACCCCTTCAGGTACGAGGTCTACTCGAAGCAGCCCGGGGCGGGTGACCTCTGGACCACGACGACGGGGATGGGCGAGAGCGAGCACCCAAGGTTCGGAGGGGCGGACCTAGCCATATCGGTCATAGACACGCGTCAGAGCAGGCTGCAGAAGATCGTGAGCAGGGTGCTGGAGAGGATGGAGGGAAGGGAGAGCGAGAGGTACCTCCACCGCGGGTACGAGGTCGTGGCCCTGTCCAAGAAGTCCGCGGAGTCGCTGGGAATCGAGACCGAGAAGGAGTTCGTCCACATGCAGGGACGGAAGGGCGTGTACATCAACGTGGACACCGTCCTGGACGCGCTCAGGGCGAAGGCGACCGCCGAGACCAAGAAGCGAAGCCCGCAGGACCCCGAGAGCTGGGTGGAGGAGGTCGCCGAGAAGCTGGCGATCGCAGCTTTCAGGTTCGAGCTGCTGAAGCAGGACCCGGACAAGATGATAGCCTTCGACATCGAGTCGTCGCTCGAGCTCCAGGGCGAGACCGGGCCCTACCTGCTGTACAGCTATGCCCGGGCAAAGAGGATCATCTCCAAGGCCGGCGCCGCTCCCTCGATAGACGAGGCGAGCGCGGCGAAGCTGACAAACCCGAAGGAGGTGGAGCTGATCAAGCGCCTCTCGATGTTCGACAAGGCCATCATGGAGGCGGGCGAGTACCTCAACCCCAAGGAGGTCGCGAGGTACTCCCACGGCCTCTGCGCGCTCTTCAACGAGTTCTACGAGGCGGTGCAGGTGAACAGCGAGCCGGACCCCCTCCTGAAGGCGGCGCGGCTTGCGCTCGTCGAGGGGTTCGCGACCACGCTCAAGGACGCTCTCGAGCTGACGGGGATCCAAACCTCAGAGAAGATCTGACCCGGTGGGGGCGGCAGCGCGATCTACCCGATCCTGGCGGGAAGAAGCTAAAAAGGAAGGCGCTCCGGCCTGCTGGCACGCAGCCCGATCGTCTAGTGGTCAAGGATAGGGGCCTCTGGAGCCTCTGACCTAGGTTCGAATCCTAGTCGGGCTATCTTAAACAAGCCGGAACTACACTCTTTAAAACAATGTGAGTCGAAATTAGGCTCACATTTCAATTCGCGGCCTTCCAATTCACGGCATAGTCTTAAATCAGGTTCGCTATGAATCAATCACACTTAATGCTCTACAAGGCAGGCATCACCCGAAGGCAGGCAACAGGGGTCCTCGCAATCTTCGCGCTGCTGGTCCTCGGTTCTGCTTTCGTTCCGTTCGCTCGCGCCCAAGCATCGGTCGTTGCAACCGTGACTGTCGGAGCTTCACCAGGTGCCATCGCTTATGACTCGGCCAAGGGCGAACTTTTCGTAACGAATTTCGATTCCGACACGGTCTCAGTGATATCTGACCAAACCAACACGGTCTCCGCGAACGTCAGCGTAGGAAAGGGGCCTGACGGGGTAGCCTACGATCCCTCGATAGGAGAGATCTTCGTTTCCAATACGAGGGCAGCCAATGGCTCTGACATCTCTACCGTCTCGGTTATATCCGATAGTACTAACAAAGTCATTGCAACCATAGCCATTCCGGATTATGTAGATGGGGTTGCCGGAATCGTGTATGACTCGGCAAAGGACGAAATGTTCGTCATCACTGGTTCCTCAGCTGATGTCTCCGTGATCTCCGATCGTACCAACCAAATCATCGAGAATCAGGAGGTGGACTTCAACGCGCAGTACGCGGCCTACGACTCATCGAAGGGCGAATTGTTCCTTTCCGGCTATGCGCAAGGGTCGGTCTATGTAATGTCCGACAGCACGTACGAGAGCGTCGCGAATGTGGCCATCGGGTCTGGCACCTTCGGCATAGGCTACGACCCGGTCAAGGGCGAGATCTTCGTGGCCGATCAGCACTCCAACACGGTCTCGGTCGTCTCCGACAGCACTAATGCGGTAATTGCTAACGTTACCGTGGGAAGCGACCCCTTCGACGTGGCTTACGACAGCGCCAAGGGCGACGTCTTCGTTGCCGACTCTGGCTCGAACACCGTCTCGGTGATATCAGATGACAACGACTCGGTAGTGGCGACCGTGAACGTGGGGACATCTCCCAATGGAGTCGGTATGGCCTATGACTCTGGCAAAGGTGAACTCTTCATCACCAACGCAGGAGGTTTCCTCAGTACAACGCCGGGGAATGTCACCGTGATATCCGATGGGTCAGCGCCAACTAGTTCGACGTCATCTCCCGTCACTTCCAGCACTGCGGTCGGGGTTACATCAAGCCCCGCCTCGACATCGACAAGCAGCTCTCCTTCGTACAGCTCAGCATCAAGCACTACCAGTAGCTCCGGCGGTTCACTGTTGATCTCATGGAGTTATGTCGGGATGGTCGCTATCAACGCGGCGGTTTTCATCATGGTTGGCGGCTTCGTTGCGACCAAGAGAAGAAATGCGCGGCGTGGCGACGGGCCGTACCCATATCGGTGCGGAACCTAGTCGGGCTATCTAAAACAAGCTTGATTCCAGCTCTATTGCTCCACGAGAGGTCGGATAGGCCATTTCGCCCAAGTATCGGGGCAATCGGGACGGCGTTTGAGCGTCTTGACGAGCAAAAGGGCTTTATCTGCTGGTATAACGCGAAACCTGCGCAATGTGCCGTGCATAACCCAAAGAGTGGATCAGCGGCAGTTTCAAGGGTCGCCTCTGCAATCGTGCTAGTGATTCTGGTAACAGCCGGAACGGTGGGTTTCGCAGCATACTACAGGGGCGCACCCGGGAAAGAGTCTACCATCCTCGCCACTCTCGAGTCCAATGGCGATTTCAGCACACTCGTGAACGCCCTCTCCGTGTCAGGTCTCTCCGGTACGCTTTCGAGCTCTACACCGTACACCCTTTTCGCCCCCACGAACGAAGCTTTCTCCGACCTACCTCCGGGATTCCTCACGGCGCTGCTCGCGAATCTGACGGAGCTCACTTCGGTGCTCAACTACCACATCGTCGCCGGTGAACTCAACGAGACCAACATGTTCGAGATGACCTCGCTCATGACACTACAGGGCAGCTCTCTGCCCATCGGTGTGTATCTGACCGGCCTGGATGTCGGCAGCAACGCCTCGCTCACACAGGCCTCGATAAACTGCACCAACGGACTCATCTATCCGATTAACGCCGTCCTTTTCCCGCCGTCGCCAGTCAAGACGACACAAGGAGTTACGACCATACTCCAGACCATTGAAGCGCTCGGCTTCAACTATCTGGTGTCGGGTTTGGAGACCGCGGCCCTTGCCTCGATGCTGTCGTCGCCCGGGTCGTACACGCTCCTCGCGCCGACTAACTCCGCGATGACCTTCTTCTCGTGTGGGTCCCCGGACGACAACTGCCTCGCAGACCTCGAGAATCTCTTCGAGAACCAGTCCGCCGTGACCTATGTGATGCAGGACAACATCGTCTCGGGTAACTTCACCACCGCGCAACTCGTGCAGGCAGGGTCCTTGACCACGATGGCGGGCCAGACGTTCCAGGTCACATCGGCATCCGGTACGGTGAGCGTGGGCCTAGCGACCATAACCCAAAAGGACATCCGCTGTAGCAACGGCTACATCGACATAACCGACCTGATCCTCGTGCCGCCCGGCGTAGACCACTGATGCTCGCCCGAACCCGCAGGAGGGGTCTCGACGGTCCGTCTAGGGACCAGGGCAAACATATAATCGACGAGCGTGAACCTGCCACAATCTGGGCATGAGAAGGCCACTCGGAAAGGCGGAAAGAATCGCGCTGGTGGTGGTGATGCTAGCCCTCTTACTCGGAGGGGGGTCCGTGGCGCTCTACTACGCAAGCGCTCCCCGCATCACAGAGGTGCCGACGAGTTCGAGCTTAGCGACCTCCATCACGACCTCTTCCTCCACCGTCACCGGTGCCTCGACGGCCCCGGTCTATACCTACAGAGTCATCGACGTGTTTCCCCACGACACGGCGGCCTTCACAGAAGGTCTCGTCTACCACAACGGATCGCTCTACGAAAGCACGGGAATCTATGGAAACTCCTCCCTGCGCCGCGTCGACCTCGTTACGGGGAAGGTCCTCCAGATCTACAACATGTCCAGTCAGTATTTCGGGGAGGGGATCGCCATAATCAACAACACGGTCATCCAACTTACGTACCAGAGTCACGTTGGGTTCGTCTATAACCTGGAAACCTTTGGTATGCTCCAGAATTTCAGCTATCCAGACGAAGGTTGGGGCCTCACCTACGATGGCAGTCAGCTCATCGCGAGCGACGGGTCGTCGAATCTCTACTTCCTGAACCCACAGACGTTCCAGAGGACCGGTGGAATCGCCGTGCATGACGGGGCCACCCCGATCGTGAACCTCAACTCGCTCGACTACATCAACGGAAGCATCTTCGCCAACGTCTGGCTCACGAACAGGATAGCCGTGATTAACCCCGGATCGGGGCAGGTCACGGCCTGGATCGACCTGACCGGGATCGAGAACCTGACGGGCTGTCATTGCGACCTCGCGAACGATGTTCTGAACGGGATTGCCTATGACTCGCAGAACAACCGCCTCTTCGTCACAGGGAAGGATTGGCCAAACCTGTTCGAGATCCAGATTGTTCCGCCGCTCCCTCAGCTAGCCCAGTCCCATCGACCATCGGGGTCATCCCTCCTGCCTCGTGGAGAAGATGGTCCGCCGCAGGCTGATTCTCTACTGGTTCTCGAAGGGCGGCCGGCGACCCACCTGCTCCCGGCCTTGTCCCGTTCGCCGCGGCAAACACGATAGGACGGCCGTAGGCCTTCTTGGAGTCGACCGGGTTCTGCCTCTCGACGATCCGAGACGATGTTGAGCCGTCCTGATTACTTTCTCTCGTTAGTCTTGAAATACGGAAGGACCTTCCTCTCGAAGAGGCTGAAGGCCTTCTCGTCGTCGAAGGTGTTGATCATGAGGTACGCGTGGTCGAAGCCGCACTTGAAGTACTGCTCAATCCTCTTGATGAACTCGTTCTCGTCTGTCGCTATCGGGAAGACCTCGGCCAGCTGCTCGTCGGTGACGGAGTTCCCTATCTCCTCAATCGCCCTGGGGTCGGAGATGTTGTTGTTGAAGATCTCTGGGAGGATGGTAGCGCGCCACTTCCTGCAGGCCTGGACCGCCCTGTCGTAGTCCTCGTCGTATCCGACGTCTATCTCGACGACCTTCAGAAAGTCGCTCAATGTCCTTCCAGATTTCTTAGCTCCCTCGACGATGTTGGGGAAAAGGACCTCGTTGATGTACTGCGGGGTCTTCCCCGCCGTTATTATCCCGTCCCCGTACTCCCCGACAACCTTCGCCATCTTCGGGCCCATGGCCGACATCAGTATCGGGATGTCCGCCTTGATGTACAGGTTCGCCCCCTTGATCTTGTAGTACTTCCCGTCGAAGTCGACGAATCCCCCCTTCCAGAGCGCCTTGATTATCTGGACCGCCTCGATCAGCCTGTCCCGCCTCTCGGGGTACTTCGGCCATGTGTATCCCAGAGGGACCTCGTTCATCGCCTCACTAGTGCCCACGCCGAGTATCACCCTGTTCCCGAAGAGCCCCTGCATCGTCGCGAACGCCTGGGCGACTATCGCCGGGTGGTAGCGGTATGTCGGTACGGTCACGGCCGTGCCGAAGGGGATCTTCACCTCCTGCATCGCCGCGCCCATGAAGACCCAGCTGTTGTACTCGATCGCGTCCGTGTTGAACCAGGGATGGAAGTGGTCCGGAAGCCAGATCGCATCGAACCCGGCCTTCTCGGCGCGCTTGCAGATCTGGACCAGCTTGGTCGGTTCCGCGAGGTCCGGCACGGCGTTGTAGCCTATCGAGTTCTTTGCTAACATGACCGCATTGTAGCAGGTGCCAGATTGAGATAAGCGTGTCTGAGGCGGGACTTCGAACGTTGCGGTGGGGGCGCAGCCGGTGCTCGGCCGGAGGCGATCACCAGACGAAAGGGACCAGGTGATGGCGAACCATCTGGCAGTACTCCTCGTAACCTGGGAGATTCTTCCTCAGGAACTTCTCCTCCTCAAGGAGCCGTACCACTATCACCACGAACATGGGGAGGAAGAAGACCAGCCCAAGTAGGGAGCCGAGAGCGAGAGGAGTGAAGAAGAGCATGAGCAGCGCTCCCGCGTACATCGGGTGGCGGACCAACCCGTACGGGCCTGTGGTGACGACCTCCTGTCCAGCGTTCACCTTCACGGCCGTCGAAGTGTGGCTGTTCTCCTTGAAGACAAGGAAGACCACAGAGAGGCCCAGTACCACGAATCCGTCCCCAGCCAGGGCGAGATATGCCGGCACACTGGACCAGTGGAAACGGCGGTCCAGAGACGGCACGACTATCAGGAGGATGAAGGAGACCCCTATCAGAGCCTGGGCAACCTTCTGAATCATCTCCCCTTCGGCCGCAGGTCCCGCCTCCAACCGGTTCTCGATCAGGGTGACGTCATGTCTCAGGAAGTACAAGCTGATGGCCGACACGCTCACGACGAAGAGCAGCCAGTAGGCCCATGCTTGCCAGTATCCCAGCGTCCCCGCCGGCAGGAACAGAGCAAGCAAGAGCATCACCGCGAGAGAGGCCAGTCCGACGAGCGCCTTCCTCCTCACTTTGGAAGGAGGCTCAACCGTCGCCGGCTTGTCTGTCTTGGAGCCCCCCGAGGCCATGGAAGGCCCTAGGGACTCTCTCTGGTTCAAGCTGGAGGTCGGATTGGGGAAGCCAATCTAAGGGTTGTGGGGACGGGCCGGACACCGGCCGCTGAGGAAGCTCGACGGAATGCTTAAGACGAGACGCCGATGCTTCGGGGAGAGTAAGGTTCTTGAAAGTAAACAGCAATCGCCAAATTGCGACCGCGCTCGCCTTGCTGACGCTTCTGATCTTTGCGTTCACCTCTCACCCGTTCGCTGGAGGCCAGGCTGTGGTGGCGACGCAGAACATAGGAGGCACGTCGTACGGCATCGCCTATGATTCGGGCAAAGGTCAGGTATTCGTAACCCATTTCTTCAATGACACGATTACCGTGCTCTCGGATTCGAACAATGCCGTCGTATCCACAATCGACTTCGGCACCAACTACGAGCCAGTGGGCCTAGCCTACGACTCTGGGAAGGGCGAGATCTGGGTGGCCAACTATGGGGCCAACACAGTCTCAGTGATATCCGACTCCACGGACAAGGTTATCGCGAACGTCTCCGTTGGTGCCTATCCGCAGGCGGTCGCGTACGACTCCGGCAAGGGCGAGGTCTTCGTATCGAGCGGCACCTCGAGGACCGCCGCCTCGGTTACGGTCATATCCGATGTCAATAACGCTGTCGTGACCACAATCTCGGTCGGGAACCAGCCCAGGGCGCTCGCCTATGATCAGAGCGCAGGCGAGGTCTTCGTCGCCGACTATGGGACAAACGCCGTATCGGTCATCTCCGACTCTAGCAATACGGTGGTCGCGACCGTGAACGTTGGTTCGGGTCCCTCGGGAGTCGTCTATGATGCTACCAAGGGGGAGGTATTCGTGACCAACGACGGAGACAGCACCGTCTCCGTGATCAGCGACGCGACCAATTCGGTGGTCAGTACCATCGCCCCTAACCCGCATTTCGGACCGCTCGGCCCGAATGGGATAGCGATCGACCCAGCGACCGGTGAAATCTTCGTGGCCGATGAAGGCAACGTCAGCACAAGCACCACATCTGTGACGGTCATCAGCGACGCGACCAACGCTGTCACTGCCGCCGTCAACACCGGTTTCACCAATACGGTCATAGCCTACGACTCCGCCAAGGGAGAGGTGTTTGTCGGGAGTGACAATAATTTCAGAATCGCGGTCATCTCTGTAAGCGCCGCCCAAGTGAGCACGTCCGCCACAACCGGGTCCTCATCCGGGTCGTCCGGCACCGCGACGACCTCTACGTCATCGTGCTTCAGCTCTGGCTCCATCGGGGCTCAGCTCTCGGTAAGTTGCACGAGTTTCTCATACAACACGGGAACGGCTTCGGGTGGACCCGGTACTGTGGGAGTCGGGCTGGACCCGATCGGTCTGGCCTACGATTCAGGCACAGCGCAGGTTTGGGTGGCGGATTTCAGCAGCCCTGCGGTAGCAGCGATCTCTGATGCGACCAACGCTGTGTCCGCGACGGTCGAGGTGCCCGGGCTCAACAATCCAGGATTCCACGAGAGCCCCAGTCCGCAGTACGTCGCCTACGACTCTGCCAAGGGCGAGCTCTTTGTATCCAATCTCTATGGAAATTGCATCACCGTAATCTCCGACGCGACGAACACGGTGGTCACGACGATCGACCTGGGCAACGACACGCTGAACAACGGGATTGGTGGCTATCCGGTAGACCTCGCGTATGACTCTGTCAAAGGCGAGATATTCGTGGCTAACCAGGGTGCGACCTCCATCGTCGGGCAATACGACGCGAGCGCAGGCTTCGTCTCCGTAATCTCTGACTCCACGAACTCTGTGGTCGCGACAATACCCCTTGGCGATTTTCCCAGCGCCATCGCCTATGACCCCGCCAAGGGTGAGGTTTTCGTGGCAGAGGACGGGGCAATCCCTTCCAACGTCAGCGGGTCCAACACGGCGCACGGGCAAATCTCTGTGATATCCGATACGACGAACTCCGTGATCGCGAACGTGACCGTGGGACCTTTCCCAGACGGCATCGCCTACGACTCTGCCAAGGGTGAGATGTACGTAGGGAGTTCGGGAAGCACGACCATTGGTGGCAGCGTATCGGTCATCTCCGACTCGACGATCGCGGTTGTTGCGACCGTGCCCCTAGACGGCGCAGGCGCAGTCGCCTACGACTCTGCCAGGGGCGAGCTCTACGTCCTAACTCCGAGCACGAACAGCACCACGATAATCTCCGATTCGACCAACTCCGTGGTTGGGACGAAGGCCGCGGGGCCAGGTCCGTATTGGATAGTCTATGACCCTGCGAAGGGCGAGTTGTTCGTATCCAACCCAGCCGCTGACACGGTCACCGTGCTCTCCGATGCTGGTCCGGCTTCGACAACCACGACTACTGTCACCAAGACAATTGTCTCTACGACTGGGGCGAATTCCTCTCCGACCACCACAACCACTTCGAGCAGTTCAGCCTTCCAGCCCGCGTACTTTGCCATAATAGCGGCAAACGCCGCGGCGATAGCAGCCTTGGGCGTCCTAGCCACCTTGAGGACGCGACAGAGGCGGAGCACCACACCGATCGAACCTGCCGCACTACCCTCGTAGACCCACACGGGCCTGAGACTTCGAGAGACAGAGCAAGGAACTTAAGCCCGTCCAGCGGAGGAAGTTCGGAAGAGTTGAGCAGGCGCTGGATACGTATCCTGAGCATCATCGTGATGCTCCTCTTGATCTTGTCGGCGGTCGTGAGCATCCTAGTCTCGCTCTAAAGTTCTGCCTGGACCATTTCTTGCCCAACATTGTGAATACGACCAAACCCCTTCGAGAGTGCGCCTGAGTCAACCACCGATAGCATGAATAGGTGCCCGCGCAGGGCCCCGAGCAGCATGACTCTGATTGGGGACGTTCGGGAGTCGTTCAAGGCCAAAGACTTGGAGTTCGTGTCTCTGACGGACGCCGGGAACAATCGGTCGCGTCTGACCTACAAGGACGGAGCCAAGCTGATGACGAAGGAGTTCGAGATGCCCCTCTCCGAGCTGGAGGAGACGGTCGAGGAGCTCGACATCATGGACCCGGACGACCTGGCTGAGTACCTGCTGAAACCACAATAGCGGTCAAGGACGAGTTGCCTTCGGCCCCATGCCGCCCCGCGGGCCACTGCGAGCACTGATGATTCTGGGCAGAGTCTCCGTGGGTGCGCCCGGGTAACGCGGGTCATTGGCCGAAGCGGAAGCTTATCTAGTACGCCCATTTTCACAGGGCAGTTGAACTATACAGAGCCCCACATCCCCACTCCCGAGGACATCATCCCCCAGATGCTCAGGATGGCCTCCGTGAAGCCGGATGAGCTCGTCTACGACCTCGGCTCGGGCGACGGCAGGCTCGTGATAGCTGCGGCGAGGGACTTCGGGGCGAGGGCCGTGGGGGTGGAGCTCAGGATGCGGCTCGTGAAGGAGTGCCGCCGGAAGGTCAGGGAAATGGGCCTTGCTGGCAGGGTGAAGATCACCTCCAAGAACTTCAAGAGGGTCAGCCTCCGGAAGGCCGATGTGCTCGCCCTGTATCTCTCGAGCTACACCCTCAACCTCCTGACGCCCAAATTCACAAAGGAGCTCAGGTCCGGAGTCAGGATCGTGAATTTCGATTACCCCGTGCCGGATTGGAAGCCGACACGTGAGGCGGAGGTGACCCCGGTAGGCTGGAAGAAGCCTCATCCAATCTACCTCTACGAAGTCTGAGAATGGAGACCAGCCATGCGGGCAATCGTCCACAGCATCCATTCGCAGGTCACAGAGACCATCTTTGGTCTCAACCCGCGGCCCGATAGGATTGTCAGCCTGGACTCTCATCTCGACGTATCTCTGGGAGGTGACTTGAGCGTGTATCCCAGGGAGCTTCGCCTCTTCGCAGAGCGGACGAGCGTGCACGCGGCCCTGTGTGGGGCCTCAGGAGGGATGCCGACCGTCAGGGGTAATTCCTTGCGGCGCAGACGCCCTTCGGAGGTCATCGTGGCGATACCCGAGAGGATGCTGGCGAGACATGCTTCAGACATCGAGCAGAAGCTGCCACCAAACCTGAGGGTACGAGATGCCCAAGAGTCGGTTTCCTCCGTAGTCGATTTCCTTGAGACGACAATCGGCCTCGAGGTGTATCCGAGCCCTCCGAATAGTCTCATGGGTCTGGTCTCGCGGATGGGAGGAGAGGGAACCTGGCTTCTCGACGTGGATGTCGACTATATGCGAGAGATGCAGGACGAGTGTTATACTCAGATCAGGAACACGGCACCAGGCGTGCTTCAGTCGATGACCAACGTTCTCCGGCTCATAGAGGACTCGAGACCCTCCATTGTCACTATCTCCGAAGTTAGGGTCTCAGCGATCCGAGACGCGAGCAGCAACTTCTCCCGATTCATTGGAGCCCTCAGAGACGCGGGATACGAGATAGAGGAGCACGGAGTATACGGAAACGACAAGGAGGTCCTCAGGGGGATTTCGGTCTGTAAGGAGTTCTATCGCACGGTATCTCGAAGGCTCGCAATCGACCATATGGACGCCCTCATGCGTGGGGAGCTCGCGGACTTCGAGAGGGAGGAGAGGGCGACGGCACGAGAGTTCTTCAGAAGCAAAGGATACTCAGTCTAAGGCCGAGGGATCGCCTAGGTTTGGTTAATCACGGGTGAGGTTCGCCACAATCTGGAAACGGGCAGCAACCCTGGGTTTCTGGATGACCCTCTGTAATGGCAACCTGCCATCGCAAGTGCCTAGATGACCCGGTTTGGGCTATGGCGATCCAACGAAGTCGAAGGGCCTCTTCAGCCGTGGTTCCTCGAAATCCTCACCCTCAGCGCCGCGCTCCCGCCGAGGACTACGAACAGTGCGGAGAAGATTGCGACCAATCCAAGGTAACTCCATGGAAACGATGAGCTGCTCGAGGTGCTGCTAGCAGTGGTTGTGCTGGATAGAGTTGAAGCGGACGAGGTGACCGCGGGACTTGTTGTGGTCTGAGTCGAGACGGTGCTCGTTGGAGCCGACGAGGAGATAGTGGTTACGGATGAAGTGGCCGTGACCGCAACAGAGCTTGAAGTGGCAGTCTTGGTGTTGGAGGTTGTCGTCGTCGCAGCCCCCAAGGCGATTACTGAGACGGTATTGGGAGCGGAGTTGGCAACGAACATCTCGTTCTTGCCCGAGTCGTATGCTATGCCGTCCGGGTATTTCCCTACGATCAGAGTCGAGACCGCGGAGTTGGTCGTGTCGCTGATTACAGAGACGGTGTTCGCCCCTGCGTCTGCGACGAAGACCTCGCCGAGTACCGGGTAGTAGGCCGAGTAGAAGGGATTGTCACCGACGTTCACGGTGGCGACGACCGAGTTGCTGGCATCCGAGATCACAGAGACCGTGTTGGCTCCGGCGGACCAGTTCGCCACGTAAAGGTCTCCGTTAGACGGGTCGTAGGTGATGCCGCGGGGGCCCGTCCCCACCGTCACGCTCGCCACGATCTTGTTGGAGGTCGTGGATATCACTGAGACTGCGTCGTTGCCGGTGGAGACGAACAGCTCGGCTTTCGCCGTGTCGTAGGTTATGCCGGTCGCGCTCCCGGGGACACCAATTGTAGTGACAACCTTGTTCGTGCTGTCTGAGATGGCATACACAGAACCGCTGTCGGATCCGGACGTTTGTGAAGTGGCCACGAACACGTCGCCCAGATCGGGGTCGTATGCGACACCCCGAGGTTCGGTTCCCACCGGGACGGTCGCTACGACTGCGTTGGCGGCGTCGGAGATGACGGAGACGCTGTCTACCGCCGAGTTGGACACGAACATCTCCCCCTTTGCTGAGTCATAGACGATATCGGCAGGGTCGCTTCCCACACTGATGTTGGCGACGACCGCATTTGTGGTGTCGGAAATCACGGAGACCATCAGCGAACTGAAATCGGCGACGAAGACCTCGCCCCTTACCGGATCATAGGCCACCCCGTATGGCAAGGTCCCCACGTTGACGGTTGCGGTCAGCGCGGGCTCGGCGTGAGCGAATGGGGCGAAGGAAGAGCCCAGAATCAACAGGCCAAGAAAAAGCAGCGCCACAGCAGCATGGCTGGTGTAACCTACTCGGGGGTAGCGCATCCTCGGCTTCATAACATATGACATGTCAATTTAAAGATTCGGTGGTCTGATGC
>PLUF01000052.1 GCA_003164815.1 Candidatus Gagatemarchaeum stordalenia | reverse complement strand
CATGGCCGACTTCATGCGTCAGGCGGGGTCGGAGCGCCCAAACGCATAAGAGCCGAAAGTTTCCTCGGAGTGGACGTGCAGAGGAGACTCTTAGACATCCTGGCGTGTCCCATCGACAAGCACTTTCCGCTCAGGCTCATCGAGCTGAAGGCCGAGGGAGACAAGGTGGTCAGTGGCGCGATCCTCTGTGACAAATGCGGGAGGTTCTATCCCATAATAGACGAGATACCCGTGATGCTGCCCGACGAGCTGAGGAACAAGAAGGAGGACCTCGAGTTTCTGACCCAGTGGAGGGCGCAGCTCCCCGCCGAGGTCGTCCAGAAGGCGCTTCCGCACAACCTTTCATAAAAAGTCTTCGCAAACATTCATATCAGACTATCCCCAACCCATTGGGGCTTTGTCTGTATCGACCATTGACCCGAAGCAGCTCAAGAAGATCAGGGTCCAGCTCGGGATAACCCAGTCCGAGCTGGCGCGGGCCGCCGGCGTGAGCCAGTCGCTCATCGCGAAGCTCGAGTCAGGCCTGGTGGACCCTTCGTTCAGTACGATGAAGGCGATATCTGAGGCTCTCAGGTCCCAAATCAGGATCGAGGGCAAGAAGGCCTCCGAGGTGATGTCGAAGCCCGTCATATCCATCCAATCTAACGTCACGGTCTCCGACAGCGTCAACGCTATGAAGAAGAGCGGGATATCCCAGCTGCCCGTCTACTCGGGGACGAGGCTCGTGGGGTCAATCACAGAGAACCAGATCGTCCAGCTGCTCAGCACGGTGGACGACCCAAGAAGCATCCTCAGCAAGCCTGTATCCAGCTACCTGCAGCCGACCTTCCCGGTGGTTAGCGCGGACACGCCGGTAGAGGCCCTCTTCTCGCTCTTCAAGTTCGTCCCGGCGGTCCTTGTGGCGACGGGGGACAAGGTGGAGGGCGTCATCACGAAGATAGACATGCTCTCGGCCGAAGTCTAGACCTAGCGCGATCTCAGTTCGGGGCCTATTGGGACGCCCCTGCGGTAACCCCGACACGCTCGTCTTGGAAATGGCGAGGGCAACCCGGGCCTCGTCTGGGAACGCTTAAAGAATCAGAGCCGAGGGAAGCCGATGTTGAACCAAAAGATAGGCCTCGGTCTGGTAGGCGCGGGCGCAATCGGTCGGGTGCACGCGGGGAACATCCATGAAAAGGTCCCGGACGCGCGGCTCGCTGCGGTCGCGGACATCGACCAGAAGGCGGCGACGAGCATCGCTGAACTCAACGGTCATGCCAAGGTCTATTCGGACTATGCCGAAATGCTGCGCGACGATTCAGTCCAGGCCCTCATACTCTGCGTCCCCCCGTTCCTCAAGCTGGAGATAACCAAGAAGGCGGCCCAGGCAGGCAAGCACGTCTTCTGCGAGAAGCCGATGGCGCTCTCTATGCAGGACGCCGACGAGATGGTCTCGGCGGTGGACGCCTCGGGGATAAAGTTCCAGGTGGGCTATCAGAGGCGGTTCGACCCCTCGTACCTCAAGGCGAGGTGGGCCGTGGAGACGGGAAGGCTCGGCAAACTTCTCATGATAAAAGAACACAACCGGGACCCGCCCGCCCCCATCACAGGCTGGTCGACCAACCCCAAGAAGAGCGGGGGGATATTCCTTGACACCACGAGCCACGACTTCGACGCGGTCAGGTGGCTCGCGGGGAGCGAGGTGGTCCGTGTCTACGCCGAGGGAGACGCCCTCATCTACGAGGACCTGAAGAAGAACGGTGACTACGACACGGTCACCGTCATGATGAGGCTCGCGAACGGAGCCCTCGGTTTCGTGGACAACTGCTACCACACCGTCTACGGCTTCGACGGCAGGTTGGAGATCCTCGGCTCTGAGGCCGCGGTCTCGACCTCGATCGGGGAGCAGACCTTCGCGCACATCTACACGAAGGACGGGACGTCCAACGAGTTCTTCGACGGATACGCCACGAGGTGGGCCCAGGCTTACCTTGACGAACTAGTCGACTTCGTCCAGTGCATAATCACGGGGAAGGAGCCGAAGGCCACGGTGAGAGATGGACGGGCCGCCGTGGAGATCGGACTTGCGGCACGGGCGTCCATAGAGCAGCAGAAGCCGATAACGCTCCCCTTCAGGTAGGAAGGGGAGGCAGGGGAGGTCCGCGGGACTAATCCTTCAGGAGCTTCTGTAGATACTTGTAGTTCTTCTTCGCAGACTCTGCCATGCTCCCCTTGTGGGGGAAGTCGACCTCTACCATGATCCATCCCTTGTACTTTGCCTTGTTCAGCGCCCGCGCGACCGCCGGCATGTCCACGACGCCCTCGCCCAGGTCCACGAAGTCCTTGTCGTAGTCTATCTTGGCAGGGTCCACGTGCTCCCTGAGATCCTTCAGGTGGACGAGCGCTATCCTGCTCTTGTACTTCGCTATGAACTTGGGGAGGTCTATCCTCAGCGCCTCGAGGTGGGCCGAGTCGAAGCAGATCCCGGCGTCCGAGGCCTTGAGGAGGGCATCCAGCTGGCGGAGGTTCTCGGCGTTGCTGCGGACGTGCGGGTGCACGGCGATTTTCATCCCCTTCTTCCCGAACGCGACCGTGAGCGCCTTCGTCACCTTGGCGGCGCTCTTGTCATCCTTCTCGAAGAGGCACAGCCACCCCGATTCGGCGCCCATCTTGTTCGCCACGTCGGCCATGTCAGTCGTGGTCTCGTTGAGAGCCATCGAGACGACCTCGAGCCCCGCCTTCTTCGCGAGCTTCTTGACCTGCCCCGGGTTCTTCTTGAGGACCTCCGGCATGACCGCGTACTCTATGCCGACGCCCTCGTAACCGGCGTCCTTGATCGAGTCAAGTATCTCGACGAACTGCTTGACGTCCTTTATCTCGCCCCATCCTAGGGCCGCGCATGATATTTTCATCGCTATGAGTTACCTGTCTCCCGTCCCGGTCCGCCGGTCTAGCCCTTGTTTGAGACGAAGGTCACGGTGTTGAAGATCACCGTCGACGACTGGCCGCTGTAGACAGGGTCCACGTAGAAGCTGTTCACGACCTGGTTGTTCCAGACGATGGAGCCAGCTCCGAAGAAGAGCTTGATCGTGCCAAGCCAGATGTACGGGGCGTCGTTGTACTCCTGGGCCTGGGCCTTGGTACAGAGGGCCACAATCTGCGAAGTGTTCGAGGTGGAGGTGAACGCGTCTACGCACGCCTGGACGACCGGGTTCGAGTATATCGCCCAGTTGTTCGACGACGTGTTGTTGTTCGACGAGAGCAGCCAGTTGTCAGCCGGCGTGTCAGCCGCCGGAGCGAAGGTGCCGGTGCCGAACCAGCTCAGCTGGGCGACCGACTGCGAGGCATTCAGGGCCGCCGCGTAGGACCCTGTTCCCGCGGTGTTGGGGAGAGCGTATTCCGAGGCGGGCGTGATGATGATGTTCACCGTAAGCCCGATCTTCCCGAGGTCGAGGGCGACTATCTGCGCGGCGCTGTCGCAGTAGTCGCAGCCCTGGACCACCCTGAACTGGAGCGGCGGGAGCGAAGCCGTGTTGATGTTAGCCGCCTTGAGTATGGCTAGGGCCTGGGTCACGTTGTACTGGTAGGGGGGCAGGTTCCCGAGGTCGTAGAACTGGCTGAAGATCGGATACTCCGGCCCGACCATCGGGTTAAGGCCTCCGAAGAAGACCGTGTCGGATATGGCCGTGTAGTTTATCGCGTGCACGATCGCCTGTCGGACGGCGGTTATGTTGGTCGGAGACCTCTGCGTGTTCATCGCGATGCCAACGAAGACCGCGGCCTTGCTCGGGAACTGGAAGACGCTGTACTGGCTCGGCTTCGCCTGGACGAGTGGCAGATCTTGGCTCAGGATGCCCGCTATCTGAGCCTGTCCGGAGGAGAGGTCGGTGTAACGGGAGACGTCGTTGAAATTGGCGTTTATGACCACCGTCTTCACGTGGCCTGGGTCGAGGTACGGGTTGGCCTTGACCTGGGCCGCCGTGAGACTCGCGCCCCAGTAGTTAGGGTTCTGTGCGAACTCGA
>PLUF01000044.1 GCA_003164815.1 Candidatus Gagatemarchaeum stordalenia | reverse complement strand
TCCTAGGCGGGACGGCCTTCTTGCTGAACGCGGCGAACCTCCTCTCCGTGACCATGCGCGAGCCAGCTCCCAAAAGTCTCTTAAAGTTCTCTACTGGTTCTTCTCAAGAAAGTGCAGGATCCCCATCGCGCTGATCCTGATCGAGACGTCGGCGTACGTGGGGAAGTCTTTCTCGCTGACCCCTGATTCCTCTGACACCTGTTTCCTCAGGGCGGCCGCCACGTCGTCGAGCGAGCTTCCTGACTGCCTGAGCGGCCGTACGGTCGCGATCCATTCGCGCGTCTTCTTCTTGGTCTCCTCTAGGACGTGCCGCACATCCGTCCTGACGCCGAAGTGCGGGGCGAGCAGGGTCTCTGCATCCAGCTGAGCAAGTCGGTCCGTGGTCCTGCCGAGCTGTTCCGGGTCGAGGCTCGGCGGCGGGGTGACCGGCATGACGACGGGTACAGAGGGATAGACCGCCCCAACAGCATCGGCGGCGATGAGCACCTTCCTCTCTCCGACGTAGATAGAGATCTGGTGGGGCGCGTGCCCAGGCGCGTGCAGGGCGGTGAATGAAAGGCCTCCGAGGTCGACGTGCAGCTCCTCCCCCACCGCGAGTATCCTCTCCTTGTCTATCCCGGTCGGTCTCCCGTAAGCGTCGATCGTCGCCTCCCCAAAGACAGACGTCGCGCTCTGGATCAGGCGGGTCGGGTCCACGAGGTGAGGCACGCCGCGCTCCTGGGCGATCACCTTGGCCCTCGGCATGTGCCTGATCAGCTCCCCCGCTCCGCCTGCGTGGTCGAGGTGCACGTGGGTGGGAACGACGTAATCGACCTCCGACGGGGTGATCCCAAGCTCGCGCAGGCCCTCGAGCACAGTCCCCGAGGAGGTGGCGTATCCGCAGTCTACGAGGGCGACCTTCGAGCCCTTGAGGACGTACGCCGCGACCGAACCGGGGCGACCAAGAGCCACCGTGTCGACCATGTAGACATTGTCAGCGACCTTTGAGGTGATCACTTTCTGCCTACCTGCTTCGCGTCGCCCTTATGCCTTTCACGGTCTCGTTCCAACTCGCGCACGGTTCATCCCCTCGGTAGGAGCTTCTTGGCCCGTTCCCGGAGCAGGACAGCGGCCCTGGTCCAGTCTCCGTCGCAGACGTTGTTGAGGTAGCTGTCGTTCCCGAACTCGAGCGACAGGTAGCCTTGATAGTCGATTTCCTTCAGAGCACCAAAGAACGCCGTCCAGTCTATGATTCCCTCCCCGAGGAACGGGAACGTGAAGGTCTCGCCGAAGACGCCCGGCCTCCCGAAGGCGTCCTTCACGTGCACGTGCCTGATCTTGTCGCCGAGCATCCGGACGGCCTCAGCGCCGCGCGACAGGACCGACGACCTCCACCCTGTCTCCCCTTACCCCGTAGAAGAACCCGTAGAGATTGAGGGTCGTGTCGCAGTGAGCCGGGAGGAACCTCACCCTGTCGCCCACGTTCGGGCGATAGCGAGGCTCCGAGGCTGTGAGAATGCCGTGCTCGTCGCCACCGGGACTGTACTTGAGGCCCGGGAGGAGGGGCGTGGGCATCCCGCCGAATCCGATGGCCTCGTACTCGATGCCGACCCCCTTCCAGCCGAGGTCCGTCACTGCCCTCGTCGGCGTGGGCGCGCTGATCACCGTCGCTATCACGGTCATGGACTTCTCGAAGTCCGTCCCGGCAGACCCGATCTCGCCATACCTGCGGTCCATGTAGATGTAGGAGCCAGGCTGGATGTCGGTGACGCCGGGGTATCCTGCGGAGATGTTGTACGTGCCGGTCCCCCCGCACGTGACTATCTCCGGGGTGATTCCGAGCGCTCTGAGCGCGTCGATCGTCGCGGTGATTTTCCCGAGCGCCTCCATCGCTTTGGCCTTCCTCTCCTCGAAGTCGGGCGTGCTGATCTGGAGGTGCCCCTCGTACCCCTGGATGCCCCTGAATCTGAGCCCGTCGGTCTCGGTGATCCATTTGGCGAACTTCGCCGCGGGTTCCCCGGGCTGCTGGCCTGTCTTGGCCCCCCCGACATCCAGATCCACCACGACGTCCGCCGACGAGCCCCTGTGACGGGCGGCCTTGGCGAGCATCTCGGCGTTCTCCCTCCCGTCGACGATGATCTTGATGTCTCCGTTCCTGGAGAGGTTGAGGAACCTCTCTATCGCTCCCGTGCTCGCCAGGTTGGTGGTGAGGAGCACGTGGTCTATGCCGTTGAGCATCAGGGCCTCTGCCTCGATCAGCGTCTGGCAGCACTGGCCGACAGCGCCCGCGTCCATCTGCTTCTTCGCTATGAACGGGCTCTTGTGAGATTTCGCGTGAGGCCTCACTCCGCAGCCCCTCGAGTTCACGAAGTCCTGCATCTTCCTGATGTTCCTTTCGACTGCGTCGAGGTCTATAACGACCGCCGGCGTCGGTAGCTCGTCGATGTTCATTTTCCTCGTCCCTCCTTGCTAACGTCGGAGTATTGAACTTGCCTTCGGGCGCAGGGTCGCCCTTGCCGGACGGTCAGAAGATCGCGACGGGATTCACGAGCGAACCCGTCCCTCGCGGGAGCCTCAGAGGAGCCACTACGACCATGAAGTGCCATCGCCCCTCCTCCTCGCAGACCTTGGCAAGCTCCTCGAACTGCAGGCTGTCTCCGCACGCCAGGCCCATCGCCCCTATCTGCAGCGCGTGGACGGGATTGAGCACGCCTTGGACGTTGGACGGGACGGTCTCGCCGTCTCCATCCGGAAGGAAAGCGGCAACCTTTCTCTCGTGCAGTAGGCGCATCGCCGTCGGGTGGAGTCCCGCCCTTCCCTGCCCGCCGTGCTCGATGTTCCACGGGCCGAGTTCCTTGCGGCGCAGCGGATGGCCGACTCGGAAGGCGAAGAGGTCGCCCTCGCCGAGGTGCACCCCCTGCTTCTCCTCGGCCGCGAGCAAGTCCTCAGAGGTCACAGCGTCGCCTGGTTCCAGCCACTTGGTCCCCCTCAGCCTGGGGATGTCCAGGAGCACACCGCGACCCACGATCCCGTTCGCGTAGCGCGTGATGTCCATCGCGCTGGCGCCGTGCGTCGTGACGATGCTCAGTGGCCTGTTGTTGTAGAGCCTCCCCTTGTAGGCGACGTGGCAGAGCGCGTCGATGTGAGAGTGAGCGTTCCCGTGGCACCCGCAAGAGAGGTGGTCCGAGACGAACTGCGGTTCGCCGGCGTCGGCCGGGATGTCGTACCCCCTGATCATGAGATGGACCGCAGGGTTGGGATTGTCAACGGCAGGAACCGTGTCGATCTCCCTCGAGAGCGACACCGACCGGCCCGACTGGACAAGGAGAGCCGCCTTCCTGACGTGCTCAGGCGTGAGATAGTTCAGGGTCCCTCTCTCGTCGGCCTCGCCCCATCGGCCCCAGTTCGAGACGTCGTTGAATAGCTGGTCGAACTCCGCCTCAGTCATCGGCGGGTTGATTTTTTCTACCGCGGGTGGTGCGCGGTCCTTGCGGCGTCTTGCTCCAGACATGCGTTGGCCCCTTGGGGTGGGGCCCCCTCGTTTATGGTTGTCGGTTGCTTCGACGGGATGCTCAGTGTATCCCTCGTCCGCCCGTGACCATGTGCAGCTCCCCTGTCACAAAGTCCGATTCGTCCGAGGCGAGATAGACCGCGGCGTTGGCCACCTCTTCGGGTGCCCCGAGACGCTTCAGGGGCGTCTCCTCTATGACGGCCCTCGCGTCCTCCAGATTTTCGGGTTCCTCTCCGTAGTCGCAATGGCCATAACCTTCTACTTCGCCGTCACGACACCCGCAGTAGGACCCTCCACCCCTGACGCGGACATACTCCTGGTGACCATCTTCGGCTCCGGCGTCCTCATCTACATAGCGAGATACTTCTTCTACAAGGGCAACGGCATCAACATCGGTAAGATGCTGCAAGAGATTCCGCCAGAATAGGCCTCTCAACCTATATTACCGGCCTGCGCCGCCTGTCTGAGAAGTCATGGCGCAGCGTCTCACCGGGAAGGTTGCCATAGTGACGGGCGCTAGCAAGGGCATCGGTGCCGCTATCGCGAAGATGTACGCCTCCGAGGGAGCGAGGGTGGTGGTGAACTACCACAGCTCGGAGGCGGAGGGGAAGCAGGTAGTCGAGGAGATCAAAAGCGAGGGAGGTAGGTCGCTGCTGGTCAAGGCCGACGTCTCGAAGACCACGGATGTCAAGCGCATGGTCTCGAAGGCGGTGGGCAAGTTCGGCCGCGTGGACATTCTGGTGAACAACGCCGGGATACTCATCGCAAAGGACTTCCTCGACTCCACCGACGAGGACTGGGACCGTGTGCTTGACGTGAACCTGAAGGGCGCGTACCTCTGCTGCAGGGAGGTGGCCCCGCTAATGCTCACCCAGAAGAGGGGGAAGATCATCAACATCTCGTCGGTCTCGGCGCTCGCACAGCCGTCCGCCCTCAAGTATCCCGACTATGTCTCCTCGAAGGCTGGTATGATAGGGCTTACGCGGTCGCTAGCCCTGAGGCTCGGGCCCGAAGTCACGGTAAACGCAATCTGTCCGGGGACCACTGAGACGGACATACTCGCCTGGATGCCGCAGGAGACCAGGCTCCGCATCGCCGGCGAGACCTTCCTCAACCGACTCGGCAAGACCTCCGACGTGGCCGCAGCCGCCACCTTCCTGGCCTCGGAGGACGCCGACTGGATAACCGGAGAGGTGCTGACGGTGGCAGGCGGGCGGGGAATGAGGTAGATTACCTTGAAGATGCTCGTGGTCGCACCGGCCGTTGCCCGGGGCCCCTGGTTCGCAGGTCTTCGATACGGGCCGGAACTGGAAGCTGATCTCCCACTGCGTGAGGGAGGCGCTCTTCGCAGGGTCGATTGAGCCTTCGCAGATTAAAGCCGTGAGCGCGAGCAGCATGCGGGATGGGATGGTCCTCTACGATGCCAGGGAGAAGGAGATCTGGGCCTGCCCTAACGTCGACTCCCGGGCCGCGGAGGAGGCCCGCCTGATGGTCGAGGACGGCTCGGCGGAGAAGATCTTCTCCGAGAGCGGGGACTGGGTCTCGATAACCGCCCCCCCGAGGTTCCTCTGGATTCGGAGGAACAGGCCAGACATCTTCCGGAGGATCGCGCACATGGGAATGCTGAGCGACTGGATACTCTACCGCCTCTCGGGACGGTTCGTCACCGACCCATCGGTCGGCTCCAACTCGGCAATGTTCGACCTCAAGCGGAGGCGGTGGTCCCGCGCGATACCCGAGCTCTGCGGACTGAAGGATGAGATCTTCCCTGAGGTCGTCGAGTCGGGAAACGAGGTTGGCGAGGTCACAACCAACGCCGCGATCGAGACTGGTCTGTCTCCGAGGACACCGGTGGTCACAGGAGGAGGCGACACCCAGATGGGGTTGTTGGGGATAGGCGCGGGCGCAACCAACCGGATCACGATCGTAGGGGGTAGCTTCTGGCAGACGACCGTCCTCATGGAAAAGCCGCTTATTGACAAGAAGATACGCCTCCGGACCTTATGACACGCCATCCCGGGGGAGTGGATGATGGAGGGGATAGGATTCTACTGCGGACTCACGATGAGGTGGTTCAGAGACGCGTTCTGCCAGAGCGAGAAAGAGGAGGCGAGGCGTCACGGGACGGACGCCTACACCATCATGGAAGAGCTGGCGCGGTCCGTCCCGCCAGGTTCAGAAGAGGTCCTGGGCGTCTTCTCGAACGTGATGGACTCCAAACGGTGGATCCACGCCTCTCCGGCCCTGATGCAGTTCGACATCGGGAACCCGGGCCGATCGGGCAAGAAGGAGTGCGTCCGCGCCATCGAGGAGAGCGCGGCCTACGTCGCCCTCGGCCACCTGAAGATCATCGAGGAGATCACGAAGGGTCGGGCCGACCAGGTCACGCTAACGGGAGGAGCATCCAAGGGGTCACTCTGGCCGCAGGTCGTCTCCGACGTTCTGGGTGTCGAGGTGAAGATACCGGTCGTCAAAGAGAGCACGTCCCTGGGGGCAGCAATCTGCGCTGGACGGGGGCGGGATGGTACGACGATGTCCAGCGCACGGCGGCCGGCCTGGCAAGGACCGAGAAGAAGATCGAGCCTTCTCGCAAGAACCACGAGCTCTATCGTGCCCTCTATTCGAACTGGCTCGAAGTCTATGAGAGATCGTTGGCGATGGTCGACGACGGCCTAGTCAGGCCGCTCTGGCGGGCGGCAGGGACCTAGGGATACGTGTAGCTCGGCTTCAGAGAGATCGCGTGGCCGCTTACGGTCTCCGCCACCATCTTCAGGACCGGGTCGGTGGCCATGTAGTAGAACTCGATCCCCTCGAGTCTGCCGCTCATCAGGACCTCTATCCCTGCCTTCTTGAACCCCGCCAGCGCCCTGTGAACGTCCTCGGCAGGATTCACCACAGAGACGTGATGCAGGCCCTCGCCCTTCTCCTTGAGAAACTCCTTGTAGATGCTCGGACCCTCGAGCGGCTGAAGGATCTCGAAGTCGATCGGGTCGCAGTGGACCTCGGCTCCGAGCATGGTGTACTTCACCGGCTTCCCCCTCACTTCCGTGTGATGGAACACGGGTGGCCTGTGCTCGTAGACGCTCCACGGCCCCCATCCCATGACCCTGTGGTAGTTCTCCATCGTCTTCTTGAGGTCCTTGACGACCACCGGAACCCGGGTTATCCTCATGCCCGGTGGGATCTTCCCTTTGGCCCGAGCCATAGCAAGAATTCATCGCCGCGGTTTTTTAAACGTTGCAGAGGGAAGCACAACGTATATCACTCGCTCGTTGGAATCTCACTCAAGGTGCAATAGTGAAGATGGACTGGGGTCTGAAGAACAGACTTGCAAGGATGATCAAGCCCTCGGACGGCCGCTCCGTAATGCTGGCCTGCGATCACGGTTATTTCATGGGCCCGACGCGAAAGCTCGAAGTCCCCCGGAGGACGTTCGAGCCCCTCGTCCCCTATGCCGACGTCCTCTCGGTGACCCGGGGGGTGCTGCGGACCTCCGTCGACCCTTCGTGGGACATCCCGATCCTCCTACGTGTCTCCGGCGGCACGAGCGTGCTCCAGAACGACCTGAGCGACGAGGGCCTCACGGTGGGGATGAAGGACGCCCTGCGGCTGAACGCCTCTGCAGTCTCGATATCGATCTTCGTCGGCACGGCCCACGAGCGACAGACACTCCTGAACCTCGCTAAGCTCGTCGACGAGGGCGAGGACCGAGGGATGCCCGTCATGGCGATCACGGCGGTCGGGAAGGAGCTCGAGAAGAGGGACGCAAGATACCTTGCTCTCGCCTGTAGGATAGCCGCGGAGATAGGCGCCCACGTCGTGAAGACCTACTACTGCGAAGGCTTCTCGAAGGTCGTGGAGGGGTGTCCAGTCCCGCTGGTGGTCGCGGGCGGCCCGAAGCTCAACACGGAGGCCGACGCCTTCCAGCTCGCGTACGACGCGCTCCAGGCAGGAGCCATCGGGGTCGACATGGGCAGGAACATTTGGCAGAACGACCATTCGGTCGCGATGATAAAGGGGATTAGGGCCATAGTCCACGAGGGCGCCACCGTAAAGGAGGCCTCCGACGTCTTCGACCAGTCGAAGGGCGCCTCGATACCTGCCTAGGGCGACCCCCGTGCGAACAGAGGTCGCCGTGGTCGGAGGAGGCTCCACCGGCTCCAGCATACTCTATCACCTCGCCAAGCGCGGGTCGCCCGGCCCTCTCCTCATCGAGCGCGGACCGGGCATCGCCTCCGGCATGACGAGCCGCTCCACCGCGCTCGTGCGGACTCACTACACCGTCCCCGTGGTGGCAAAGATGGCCCTTCTCAGCTATCGCTTCTTCAGGGACTTCGGTTCGCTCCTCCCCGGTTTCACCTCCGGCTACCGCGAGACAGGGTTACTGATCGGGGTCGATGGGCGTTCCGAAGGCCTCGTCGGGGAGAGCCTGAAGATGTTCAAGCAGTTGGGAATAAAGTCGGACTTCGTCGACAAGCAGGAGGCCGGAAGGATCGAGCCCCTTCTCGACACGAGCGGTTTCCAATCCGTTGTCTACGAGCCGAACATGGGCTACGCCGAACCGTCGACGACGGCCAGTTCGTTCGCTTCCGCTGCCGGGGCCCTCGGAGCGCGGGTCCTGACAGAGACTGCGCTGCTCGGTATCAAGAAGGTCCCCGAGGGATACTCGCTCTCGACCACCAAAGGGGACATTGAAGCCCGCGAGGTCGTGCTCGCCACCGGTGTCTGGTCCGGCCCAATCTTCGAGGCGCTAGGGGTCCCGATTCCGCTGAAACCGGTGAGGCACCCCGTCGCGATCTACGGACGGCCCGCTGAGTTCCAGGGGGTCGGCCCCGCCGTCTTCGACTTTGTCCGTTCCGCCTACTACAAGGCCGAAGGAAAAAACCTGCTCTTCGTGGGGAGCATGGAGGCCGAGCTGGATGCGTCAAGCCCCGGCGCCGACCCCGACGACTACGACGAGGGTGTGACCTTCGAGGAGCTCGAGAAGTACTCCAAATGGACGTCCGAGGTCTATCCGATAATGGCCTCCAAGGGCACCTACGAGCGCGGCTACAGCGGCCTCTACGACAACACTCCTGACCAGCAGCCGGTCATTGACGAGCTCTCAGACTTCGGCTATCCCGGCATCCACTGCCTGGTCGGCCTGAGCGGGCACGGGTTCAAGCTCTGCCCCGAGTTCGGGAGGGTGATGGCCTCTCAGGTCCTCGACGGACGGTTTGAGGACTACGACGTCTCCGCCTTCTCGCTGAAGCGCTTCGGCGAGGGGAAGCTCCTGAAGGGCAGGTACGACATCTCGACCGTGGGCTGACGTGTCCCCCTGTCCCCATCCCTAGAGGAGTCCTCCTGCGTCGATCTCGGAGGCCTGCCGAAGCAGCGGATGAATTGGACTGAGACTTAAATAACGAGAGGCGCTCCGAACCAGCGTTGATTCTTCCTGGCGAGAATCGTCTGAAGTCGTTCTGTTTTGCCTCGCTCGTCATCGCGCTCCTCACGCTGTCCCTGATAGTGGCGGTCCCTGTGCGTGGCGCGGTCATGTCCTCGTCCTCAGAGTCCGGAGTCCCGGCCGCACCGGTCCCGACTCAGGTCGAGCCGACGCTGCTTGCCGGCTACAAGGCGGTGGGAGTGCTCTCTCCGTCCGTTCCTGTGATGGTCACCGTGGGTATACCGCTTCAAGACGAGCAGTCCCTCGAGTACCTTTCCCAGCAGATTTCCATGCCGGGGTCGCCGCTCTACAGGCACTTCCTCTCGCAGGCACAGGTCCAGACGTTCCTGCCGACCTCAGAGTATCAGGCGGCTCTCGCCTACCTGGAGCAGAGGGGCCTCATTATCATGAGCAGCAGCCTTGACTCGGTGATCATCGCCGAGGGGACCGCATCACAGGTCTCCCAGACGATGGGGCTGAGCATCGAGACCTATTCGAACGGCACCAGCTCCTACTACAGCGCGTCCGGCGTCTCCCCGATCCAGGGGGCCTACGTCGACGTCTCGAACGTCACGGCGGTCCTCCTCAGCCATCCGCCAGACCTTGCGACCGCTAGGCCTGCCCCGTCTATCGTGTCGGGCTCATCCCAGAGCAACCAGACCGCTCCAGGTGAATCCTATCCTCTGACGGACCTGCAGTCTGTCTACAACGCGACCGCTCTCTACTCTAGAGGAGACAACGGGGCGGGCTACACAGCCGGGATCCTCGACTTCTACGGCGACCCATACATCGCCGGACAGCTCCAGTATTTCGACCAGCTCTACGGGGTGCCAAACGCCCCCCTGAACGTGATCCCGATTGAGGCCTACGACCCGGGCCTCGGCACTGCGGAGGGTTGGGCGCCGGAGATAAGCCTGGACGTGGAGTCCGCCCACGCGATGGCACCCGGAGCGACGATTGACCTGTACATCGCGAACGGCGCGCTCCCGCTCTCGGCCGCCATCGCGGCCATAGTGGCCCAGGACAAGGTGGGCGACCTCTCGCAGAGCTTCGGTTTTCCCGAGTCACAGCTCTCCTCGATGACGGCGAGCTCCTTCGACCTCAACATCGTGCTGACCGACCAGTTCTACATGCTCGGGTCGGCAGAAGGCATCACCTTCATCTCGTCGACCGGGGACGTTGGGGGAAGCGGGGGAGCGGGAGGGCCTGAAGGCTCGGTGGCCTATCCCTCCACCTCTCCCTACGTCGTCGCAGTGGGCGGCACCACGACTTACCTCACCTTCGACGGAACTGCCGTCTCCTCCTCCTACGAGACCGCGTGGTCGAACTACGGCTTCGTCCCCGACGGCGTAAACTACGGAGGGGGTACTGGCGGCGTGAGCGACCTGGAACCGAGGCCCTGGTACCAGGCCAGTCTCACGGCGCCCGCAGGCTTCGCCCAAGGCAGGGAGGTGCCCGACCTTTCGCTGAACGCAAACGTGTATCCAGGAATAGACGTCGTAGTGCCCGGAAACCTGACCGAGGTGTCCGGAGGGACGAGCGAGTCATCGCCCCTCTTCGCTGGGCTGCTCACCCTCTTGATGACGTCCGCCAAGTCCGAGCTTGGGCTGATCAACCCCGGCCTCTACAGCCTCGCCCAGAACCCCTCGCTCTATCCGAAAGTCTACCACCCCATCACCTTCGGCTACATCATACCCTGGGTCTCGCAGCCTGGATACAACATGGCCACAGGGTGGGGAGCTCCCAACATCGGGGAGATGGCGCACTACAGCCTGGGAGGGGTCTCCACGGGCGGCCTCGGAGTGAACGTCACCGTGACGGAGAAAGGCGTCCAGCCGTTCGAAGTTCTTCCGGGCGCGGCCCTCTCGATCAGCGCAAAGGTCACCAGCGGTGCCTCGACGGTCGGCACGGGGAGCTTCAATGCCGAGCT
The DNA here is from genome assembly GCA_003164815.1 of Candidatus Gagatemarchaeum stordalenia. Classification (GTDB taxonomy): domain Archaea; phylum Thermoproteota; class Nitrososphaeria; order Nitrososphaerales; family Gagatemarchaeaceae; genus Gagatemarchaeum; species Gagatemarchaeum stordalenia. Next base: position 23,659 of record PLUF01000044.1, on the reverse strand, counting down.
GGACACGCTCACGGGTACGCTCATGACGGTCCCGCTAACCTTCAGTCCTACCAGCGGCACCTGGGTGGGTCAGCTCACCTCTCCAGCGAACGCGTCGGGGTTCGCGTACGTCACGGTCAAGGGGAGCTCCGGTGGAGTCTCGGGGACAGGCTTTGCGAGCATCTTCGCCGGCTATCTGGCAGACTTCATCACACCCTCGCCGGATGCCCCCTACGACACCCAGTTCGGAATCACGCTCGTGGCGAACATCACGACGTTGGACGGTAAGTCGGTCGGGGCGGGCACCGTCAGCTTCAGCGCATCCAGCTACTCGCTGTCATCCAACACCTACACCAAGGTGGCGACCCTGTCCGGCTCAACCCTCGGGCAGTACGATAACTACTGGAGCGGAACCCTCTTGGGAGACTACGCCTACGGCCCGATGGTCTTCGCGGGGAACGACGGCGTCTACGGCTATCTCCCCATAATAAACGGGGTCGGGATGCAGTCATCGTTCATCGAGACCTCCGTCCTGGCCGAACCGGGGGTGGTCGCGCCGGGCCAGACCCTCTTCGTCCTCGCGACGCTGTCGGCACCCGGGAATATGCCGGACGTGCTGTCGCTTGAGACGGGGCTTCCGGTCTACTACGACCTTGAGGTCGGGTCCAACGTCACCGTCTCCCTCGTCAGCCAGTCCGGGAAGACTGTCGCGACCCAGCCAATCTACGAGAACAGCTTCCTCTCGACGGTCCTGCGGATCCAGGGCGAACTGACGGTCCCCGCCGGCACGGCGCCCGGCCTCTACGACGTGATTCTCCGGTCTTCCTTCGACTCCTATACTCTGGACAAGTCGATAGACGGCTACTACTTCGGACAGGTCTACGTCGGCGCCTCCCAGTCCTCGCCCCGCATCAACATCTCGCCCTCGACCCTCTACGAGGGACAGACGGTCTCGGTCACTGCGAAGATAGACTATGCGAACGGGACCAGCGTGAAGTACGGAATGTACTCGGCAGCTGTCTATCCCAAGGACCTCCAGAACGCGTACAACGCGCTCACCGAGACGATTCAGGTCCCGCTCTGGTTCGATACGGCGACCGGGCTCTGGACCGGGAACGTGACCCTCCCGTCCGAGTACAACTCAGGCGGGACAGTGCAGATTGACCCGGGGGCTTTGTACCTCAGTGGTCCTTACGAGATCTTCATCTCAGGGCTCTCCGCCGACGGCATCCCCTCGTCCACGGACATCTCGACCCAGAAGGCGTTCACGGTGCAACCCTACCTCCTTCTCTCCGGCCAGGACCTGACGTCCCTCCCGCAGACTTACCAGGTGGCCTTCGCGAACGACACGATAGCCGGCCCCAAGACTCTGACAGGCGACCTGTTCCTTGGCGCGAACACGATCGAGTGGGGAGCGTTCACTATCTCGTCATCCCAGATCGAGGGTACTCTCACCCTGAACGACGCCACAGCCACGCTGACCGGGGTCTCGGGAGGGTCGGTAGTCGCCGAGAACAGCGCGCTCGTGGTGCTTCAATCCAACCTAGATTCGCTGCAGCTGACCGACTCTACGGTCACCCTCAATGCTTCGACCTATCAGAGGATCACACCCTCAATCCCTGTCATAGTCGTTCAATCGCCCGCACCGAACCAGAACTACAACGGGACGTCGGGAACCGTGACGGTGACGGGACAGCAGGTCGCCAACGTTCTGGTCTACCTGGACGGGGAACAGCTGACCGTGATTCATGGGAGCCAGTCCTCCTACACCTTCCCGCTCGACTCGGGGACCCTCTCGCTGGGCGTCCACTCCCTCCGAGTGGTGGCGACGCAGGGAGACGGTATGTCTTCCACAATGACGATCGACTTCAGCGCGGAGGGGACGGTCGGAGTCCTGAACAGCACGATCGGACTCATGAACAACACGATCAGCTCCCTGTCCTCACAGGCATCGTCCGCGAACAGTTCCGAAGCCTCCCTGAGGGGGACCGTCCAGACTCTGACCTCCTGGCTCTATCTGCTCGCCCTAACGACTGTAGTCGCACTGGTAGTTGCCATAGCCGCACTGGTCAGAAAGGGCGGGCGAAGGGCCGAGGCAAGTCCCGCTGCGGCTCCCGCGCCTGCTCCGACGGAGCCGCCTGAGCCCTCCTGATTCCTTCTATCCTGCCGTTCTCTGCTCGTCTGAGAGGCCTGCGAGGACCATGCTTACGTTCCACAGCCGCAGCGCGACCGCCTCGTCGTATGACTCGTCCGACGACTTCTCCTCCCGCTTCTTCGAGAAGTACTTGCCGGTGACGCCTGAAACGTCGGGTGAGGATGCGAGGTAGACGGATGTCTCGGCACCCTTCTTTGGGCTCGTCATGAAGGGGCTTGCGAGCCTGATTCCCACGCTCATCGCGCCCACCGAGTGGCGCCCCCAGTTTGTCCCAACGACCCCTGGGTGCAGGCTGTTCACGGTGACACCTGTCCCGGCCAGCCTCTTGGACAGCTCGTGAGTGAAGAGCACCTGCGCGAGCTTGGACTGGGAGTAGGATTTGCCGGCTCCGAATCTCTTCTCGCCCTGTAGGTCCTCGAAATCGATGTGCCCGCGAAAGTGTGCCTCGGAGCTGACGTTGATTATCCTGGAGGGCGCCGCCGACTTGATTGCCCCGAGGAGCAGGTTCGACAGCAGGAAGTGGGAGAGATAGTTCACCTCGAACGTCGTCTCGAGCCCGTCCTTCGTCAGGCTCCTCTTTCCGAGGATCAGTCCCGCGTTGTTGATGAGCACGTCGAGCTTCTGGTTCTTGCCCAGGAAGTCCCTCGCAAGCTGCCGCACCGAGTCGAGCGAAGCGAGGTCGGCGATCATGAGTGTCACCCTCTCGTCGCTTGCTCCGCTGCGCGAAACCACCTCCTTCCTGGCCGCCTCCCCCTTCGCGGGGTCCCTGCACACCATGAACACCGAGGCTCCCATCCCAGCGAGCGCCGCTGCCGTCTCCTTCCCGATGCCCGAGTTGCTCCCTGTTATCATGCACGTCCTTCCCGCAACCCAGTTTTGATCTTGTTTGCTCAATCCTGCCCTCTCGAGGTTTTTCTGTTTTTAGTGGGGATATACCTTCTTGTTCGCGCCCTTTGGACTGCGAAATGGCAGCCGTCCCGAAGAATCATGTTTGTATGCGGGGGGTGGGATTCGAACCCACGAACCCCTAGGGGATGGGATATCTCAACGATCTTCCCGTTGCGAACTTAAGTCCCACGCTTCCACCGTCTCGGAGACGCTTTTGGCCAAGCTCAGCAACCCCCGCGGCTGATTCTGCTCGAAACATCTGTCAAAAGCGTTTCGACTCTTCTACTCAGCCCAGATCCCGGTCTTCCATTCGCTATATCTTCTCAAATGGGTATCCGAAATGGAACCCACGCTTTCCATCCACCGGCGGACTTCGTCTCTCGTTCCGAGATATGCCAAGTGCAGTGGAAGCTTGTTATCTCCACCATTATGCATGTAGTTGTAGCTACGAAACTCAAAACCAAGTCTGTGCGCGAGCTCAACGAATCCGTCCCTGAACCAAGGACTAGAAACTTCAAACCTGCACTGACCCCATCTTCTCTTGTACCAAAAGGAACCATCCGAACTGAATGCGCCTCGGAGAAACCCGGTCCAAATCCTTGGGTTCTCACTTTCCATTACCGCTTCAGGCACACGAACGATTCCCGCCTTCTTCCCCCGAGGAAATCCATAGTCTCTGAAGAATTGTCGGACTTGGTCTTTCGCAGACCTGACAATGAAGTAGTTGTCCGATCGAACGTCGATGTAAGGCTCGACCCCAAGGATTGACTCGACTAGCGTAACCACGGCCTTGAGCATTTCACGATCTTCGCCGCCGACGGAAATGCCCCAACTGTCAGAGAGATGGCCGTCTCCGGCATGAAGGCCCAACAGCAAAGCAGCCTCGAAATTCAGCATCCTCACGACAGGATGAAGAATTGCATGAACGTGGCGAAACCGGATTCCCTTGCGATGAAGGATTAGCCTCGCCGTCTCATGAGGGACTCCCGTCTCTGCCTGTATTCTTGCCAGGCTTTTTCCCGAAAGATACAATCGGACAAGGTCCGACTGACTTTTGCTCCTCGGGCTGGAAGAATGCGGGGGATTGTGCTTGTTCGTAAGACTGTAGTCTAGACTTCCATTTAAGTCCCAAGCAGGTTAATCGCGAGTCCCTCCCGCGCTGTTAGCCAGGCTTAGCTACCCCCGCGAATGCTTGGGCTCCGCACAGAAATGAAAAGCGTTTCGAGAATCAAGTGAGTTTCTTGAGTAGTCCTCTGAGGGGTAGCGCGTTCGCCACATTCTTCTTCTCGAGCCACGCCCTTCTGGCCACGATGGTGCCGTACTCGACGTTCTCGAGCTCGCCGGTGCTGTGCGCGTCGGAGTCGATCATCAGTGTCACTCCCTCCTCCATCGCCTTACGGGCCCACACCTCGTCCAGGTCCAGCCTCATCGGGGACCCGTCGATCTCCAGCATCTTTCCGTTGTCCCGGGCGGTCGCGATGATCTTGGGCAGGTCGATGGGGTTACCCTCCCTCTTCCCGATCAACCGGTTGGTGGGGTGGAAGAGGACGTCCACCGAGGGGTGCGAGAGCGCCTTGAGCGCCCTGTCCGTCAGCTTCTCGGGACTCTGCCTGTACGTCTGGTGGATCGAGGCGCCGACCATGTCGAAGTTCTCCAGGAATGGGCGGTCATAGTCGAGGCTCCCGTCCGACCTCACCTCGGCCTCGACGCCCTTGAGTATCCTGAACGGCTTCAACTCCTCGTTTAGCTGGTCTATCGCCTTCCACTGCTTCCTGAACCTCTCCTCTGAGAGGCCGTTCGCTATCCCGACCGAGAAAGAGTGGTCCGTGACGGCGATGTACTCGTATCCCCTCGCCTTCGCCGCCCGCGCCATCTTGTCGAGCTCGTCGGCGCCGTCGCTCCACGTCGTGTGCATCTGGAGGTCTCCCTGGAGGTCCCTCGCCTCCACGAGGTGGGGGAGCCTCCCCTCCCTCGACGCCTCGATCTCTCCCGTCGCCTCCCTCAGTTCGGGCGGGATGAACCCCAGCCCAAGCTTCTCGTAGACCTCGGTCTCGCTCTTCCCTGCGACTCTGTCTCCGGTCTTCGTCTCGAAGAGCCCGTACTCGTTAAGCTTCCAGCCTTTTCCGATTGCGATGTTGCGGAGCAGAATGTTGTGCTCCTTCGAGCCGGTGAAGTACAGGAGGGCCGCCCCGTACCCCTCGGTCCCGAGGACCCGGACGTCCACCTGGACGCCGTTCTTCAGGAAGACGCTCGTCTTCGTGGGCCCCTTCTCGATTACCCTCTCCACTCCGGGATACTCCACAAGGAGGTCGGCCCCCGCCTTGTCGTTGCAGAGGATGTCGAGGTCGCCAACTGTGCTCTTGCCTCTTCTAAGGCTTCCAGCCACGTCCACCTTCACTCCATGGTTCTCGAAGTACCCGACGAGGTCCCGCGAGAGGTAGAGCGCCTCGACCATGAGCATCCTCGACTGCCCGGTCTTCATCTTCTCGACCGATTCGAGGATTCTCTTCGACATCACTTCGCCGAGGGCGTCCTTCAGCCTCCCTTCACCAAGGTCGGCTTTGAGCTGGGCCACGCTCTTCACTCCGTAATCCTTCGAGAGCTTGTAGGCGGTCCTCGGCCCGATGCCGGACACCTGCATGAGCTCGAGGGTCCCCTCGGGGACGTCCTTCTCCAGCCTCTCCATGAACTCGAGCTTGCCTGTCCTGAGGTACTCGTCGATCTTCTTCGCTATGCCCTCGCCGATGTACTGTATCTGGGTGAGCTCGCCCCGCTTCCGGACCTCGTCGACGTCCTCGCCAAGGTTCTTGATGCTCGTCGCGGCTCTCCTGTAGGCTATCGCCTTGAACCTGTCTTCACCACTCGCCTCCGAGAGCAGGGAGAGTCTCTCCAGCAGCTCGGCGACGTCGTGGTTCCTCATCACTTCCACCAGCCGAATTCCTTGGGGACCGATCGCGTCATGACGTCGCAGCCCTCAGGCGTCACGGTGACGTTGTCCTCTATCCTCACTCCGTACCGTCCCGCCAGGTATACGCCCGGCTCGACCGTGAAGACCATGCCCGGCCTGAGCGACTTCCTCCCGCGCGATACTATGTACGGCTCCTCATGGATCTCTAGGCCAAGGCCGTGACCAGTCCTGTGGAAGAAGTACTTCCCGAGGCCCTTCGCCTCGAGGGGGTTCCTGGTCGCGGCGTCCACCTCCCCGACCATCCTCCCGGGCGCGACCGCCTTGATGCCCTTCTTCTGGGCGTGGAGCACATCCCCGTAAGCCTCCTCCAGCTCCTCGTTCTTGCCGAGGAGGAAAGTCCTCGTAATGTCGGCGTTGTATCCGGAGACTGTGCACCCGGCGTCTATCACGACCCCGAGCCCTTTCGTTATCTTCCGCTTGGACCCCGCCCAGTGGGGGTCGGCCGCGTGGTCGCCTGCCTGCACCATGCAGAAGTCCACCGACTCCCCTCCGGAGGTGAATATCTCCTCCTTGAGCGCGCCGGAGAGCTCGAGTTCTGTCATGCCCTCTCTCATGAACTCAGGGACCTTCAGGAATCCCTTGCCGAGCGCCTTGGCTGCCTCCTTCAGGAGCGCAATCTCGGAGGCCTCCTTGATCTCCCGGATGGATTGAAGGATCGGGTCAGCGGAGCGAAGCTCGATCCCGCTGCCCATGACGTGGGTCAGGTACCCGAACGGGACTCGACCCTCGAACCCCCACTCGCCCGTGAGGTCCACCTGCCTTCGGAGGGCGGCGAAGGCCCCGGAAGGACCGCTCGCATCGTCCCAGCTGTGCACCCCGATCTTGACCGGCGACCTGGTGTAGGGCCCCGACTCGAGGGTCGGCGCGACTAGTTGGGGGTCTCCTTCCTTCGGCACGAAGAGGAGGAAGGGACGCTCCAGCAGCTGCGAGCGTACACCTGTGTAGTATTCGATGTTCGGGCCTGGGACGAGTACGACGCCCTCCAGCCCCTTCTTGGCGACCCCCCTGCGGAGCCGCTCGATCCTCGGAAGAGCTGCCTCCTTTGTCATGCCACATTCCAGCACAAATCCGCTATATGTGGCTATTAGCCCCTCAGGAAGCGAGTCTCGGACTCGTCTCAGGAACCCTTCGCCTTCGAGAGTCCTAGGGGCCGGGACCGGGCGCGCTCCTGCGTCACAACCAACCACGGAGCAGGCGTCCAAGGGCGCCTGGGTCGCTCCTCCCACCATTGGTAGTCACTTCCCTTAAATAAGGGGCGTCGGACCGAAATCAACTGATCTAACATGTCTTTGGATGTGCTTGAGTGGGGCGTTATCTTGGTCATGGGTGCTGGAATCCTGGTCTATGGTCCGGAGAAGATCCCTGATATGGCAAAGACACTGGCCCAGGCAAAGAAGCAGTTCGACGGGGCCACGAAGCAGCTGCAGGGCATTACCAAAGAGCTGCAGACGGGGATGAACTCCGGTAACCTGAACATTGACACTATAAGCAACGCCCTACTGGGCAGTGCGGCAGCCGGCGGGATACCCGGAAACCCGAGCCCTGCCGAGATAGCGAAAGCCACGGCCGGTTCTCCGATTCCGTCCGCCGCTGCGCCTGCCGGTCCAATTATCCCCTCGTCGGTCGTCACTAACGCGCCTCCGGGACCCGCAAAGACGGCTGACCAGATGCTGATCGAGATGGCCAAGTCGCTGAGGATAGACACGGCGGGGAAGACGAGGGAGGAGGTCTCACAGGCGATAATGGACAGGGTCGCTACCAAGCCCTTGCCGACCGAGGCCGCCCAGACCGAGCCCGCAGCCCAGCAGGAGACCGCGCCCTCAGCCGCGACAGAGGCCCAGAGCGCCGCTGGGACACCGCCGACCGAGCCCAGTACCGAAGCTCCTGCGACCACGTAGCCCCCCGACGGGTTGAATCTCTTCGCAGCGACTGCTCAAGTTCTCTAGACTCCGTCCCCAAAATAACTGCGCGACCCTATCGTCCTACGAGGTAAAATAAAGATGAGTACCTACACAACCGGCCAGACGTGGGGGGCACTGAGGAAGGCATGGAAGGCATACAAGATTGCCAAGGTCCAGAACGACGCGGTCAGGCTGAAGGAATACTCCGAGCGGATCAGGACGCTTCAGGCGCAGCTCGGGGTTCCACAAACGACCTTCCAGGCTTAATCAGTCGTAATCTTCCCACCGGGGAAGAAACCCCTTCTCCTCTTTTTTGAGAATGCGACTAGAGGTTCCGTTGCAGGTTCGCGATGACCTCTCGTACCCACTCTTCCCTGAGCTTGAGAGTCCTCGAGATTCCTTCAACGCTGTTCTCGCGTTCGTTGATCAGCTGATAGAGAGCCTTCTTCTCGTCCCAAGTCATGGGCATACCGCTGATGGCCTTTGCGACCTCCTTCATCGCGAGGTGTCTGACGTAGAGCAACACCGACCGCTCATCCTGAATGTTCGCAAGCCTCTTGTCTATCTCGGAGATCAGGGAGCCCAGCGGCCGCATCTTCCCGCTCTCCTCGGGGCGCTTGGATACGTCATTGAGGCTCCTGAAGAGGTCGTTGGAGTCTCCCCCTGCCTCGATCTCGGGAGAATCGAAGGAGAAGAGCCTCGCCCTGAAGAGGTTAGGTGCGAAGTCGATACTGAGCGATATGCTCCTGTTCAGGAGATACTCCCTCCGCCGCGGTCCGTGAGGGCTGTTCTCCATCAATGATGAGACCAGTCCGGTCCCCTCCATAGCGTCGAGATGTTTCGCGACCAACTGCTGGCTGAAGCCTAGTTCCTTCGAGATCTGGAGCTGGTAGCTGGGCTGCTTGCTCAGTCTTCTGATGATCTTCCGGCGGACAGGGTTCTCGATGGCGAGCAGGATAGAGTCCAGACCGTCTTCCTCGGTGAGGTTCTCTGATGCTGCATCCGGCCGGGGCGAAGTAGCCATTCCTTAACGAAAATGGTTGACCGAGATATATAACCTTACCCGGAGCCGGCCTTCCACTTCTTCAGGAGCTTCTTCTCTCCATCGGTCACCTTGCCTGGGGGCGCAGACCTGCGCCGGCCCGCAGGTTCGCGTGGAATACAACTCGGAGCTGTGGCAGCGAGACACGAAAGTCCGATTCGCGCCAGCAGTTCTGACGACAAGTCTGTGTCGGCCCGTGCCCAGGCTTCCAGGTTCGCCTATCGTCGGCCCACTGCTGCCCGCGAGGAGAGGAACCTGGACACAAAGTAGATGACGAAGAGCGCCGCCGTGGCAGACGCGGCCAGCAGGATGACAGGGTCGGGGAGGGCGACCTCGGACACGAAGGAAGAAAGGAAGGTGAGCGAGTATGAGAGCAGGAACGCTGGGATGACTGTGTATGCATAGGACCGGAGCCTGTTCCTGAGAACCGACGGGTCGACGACAGTGCCGCGTACCCTCCTCAGCAAGAAGGAGAAGTCGAGCGCGGCGACTACGAGCGCGACTTCGAGAAACAGGAAGAAGAGGTTGCCCGGACCTTGTGCGACCGACAGGACGAGGAGCGCCAGGAAGAAGGTCGAGCGGTCGATGTCCACGGTGCTGTCGCTGTTGGCGAGCGTCGCGAGCCCGTCGATCGTCAAGATCAACAGGAAAACCAAGTAGTAACCAGGGAAGAGAGCGACAGCGGAGAGCGAGAGCGCGCAGAAGAGCAGGAAGGAGAACGCCTCGGGGGAGATGGCTAATCCCCCGGTTCCAGTTGAGGAGCGACGGCCCTTGGTCGATACCTCTCTGTGGCCTTCGGTGCTATCTGCCAGCTCCTTTCACCTGTGCCTCGCTGAAAGGGCGGAGTACTTTGAGAGCGCTCTCTTGTGGACTTCCATGACCTCCTCAAGGGAGGCGGGGGTAGTCCAGTCGATGACCAGCGCGTTCGCCGACCTAAGGCGGTCCATGTCGATGGCGCGCTCCATCTGCGCGAGCCTGAGGGCGATTCTCCATTCCCTCGCGTCCGCTCGTCCGGACCTGGGCCTGGCGAGCGCTATCGGGTTCGGCGACACGACGATGACGTCCCGATCGCCGTTGCGAACGAGCTCCGCAGCAGCGGCGTTGGAGCTGGCGTCCGTGAGAGGTGAGACGAAGATTATCTGGGATATGTGGGGAAAGAACATGTGCAGGCTGCGCTCGACCCACCACTCGATGTCCGATTCCCCGGGCTCGAGCTGGAGGAGTGAGAGCGCGATCTTGTCGAACTGCCGCCTCCCGTATCCTGAAGCGATCCTGCGGGGGTTCTCCCCGGTGGTAAGGAGTCCGACGCGGTTCCGGTCGTGCAGCAGCCTCTCCGCGATCGAGATGGCCGCCTTGACCGAGTACTCCACGAGGAGGTTTCGGTCCTGACCCACGCCCGACACTCGTCCGGCGTCGACGACGATGAGAACCTCGGCGCCCACCTCCGCGATGTATTCATTGACCAGAAACTCGTCGGACTCCTGGGTGTGTCGCGCCGATGCCCTCCAGTTGATCCGCTTCACGGGGTCTCCTGGAGTGAACCTCCTGATGTTGAAGTAGTCCATCCCCGTCCCAGCCCGCCTGGCCACTATCTCGCCCGGCCACGACTTGGTCCTGCGCGGCCTGATCGCGACGTGGCCCAGTCTCTCGGTGGTCTCCGGGAACACTGCAAGCTTCGAATACGACTTCAGCTCGGAATCAGACTCGAAGAGCCCGGTAGAGTCCTGCACCTGCAGGGAGATGGGGCCGAGAGTGTGCACTCCGAAGGAGTTGGCGTGCACTTCGTAGAAGAAGTCCTTGGTCTCGCCCGCCTCCATAGAGGACGAGAATCCGCTCCGGGTGCTCCTCCCACGCAGTTCGGGGTGCACCATGTCCCTTACCTGCAGCATCGCGACGGGCCTAGGCCCGATGTTTCTCACCCTGAGCCTCACCCTCGTGGTCTCTCCCTCTCGTATCCGCACCCGCTCCGTCGTCCGCCGCACCTCGAGGTCCGGTCTCGGGTCCTGCGACCGCAACACCGTGAACCCAAGGACGACAGTCAGCGGGACAGAGACGAAGATGAGGGGCTGCACGATGAACAAGCCACCGACGAGGGAGAGGACGGCGAGGTAGGCGAGCAGGTACACCCTTGTGCTGGTCCTGGACCTCTCCCAGACAGGCCTGTCGCCTCCGTCGCTCGTGCTAGATTCCGGTATAGGAGGGTCTCCCTTCCTCGTCATCCCGCCTTTGGCACTTCGATCGTCGCCAGCAGGTTCTCGATGATAGACTCGGGCTTCGTCCCCCTTATCCAGTGGTCGGCGGTGAGAATCAGCCGGTGAGAGAGGGCGGGGACTGCAGTGGCCTTGACGTCGTCCGGCAGGACGTAGTTCCTGCGGTGGAGCCACGCGTGCGCCTTTGAGAGCTTGAGCACCGCGAGGGAGCCTCTCGGGCTCGCGCCCACCTCGACGGCGCTGTGGGCGCGCGTCTTGCTCACGATGCTTACGATGTACTTCTCGATCTCAGGGTCGATGTGGACTCCCTCGACCATCTTCCTCATTCCGAGCACTTCGCCCTTGGAGGCGACCTGAGCTATCCGCGCCTCCTCGCTCTGCCTCTTCGTCCTCCTGTCCAGGATCTCCACCTCCTCGGACTGGGAGGGGTATCCGATACGGACCTTCATGATGAACCTGTCCAGTTGGGCCTCGGGGAGAGGATAGGTGCCCTCGTACTCTATCGGGTTCTGCGTTGCGAAGACGATGAACGGGTCATCAAGCCCGAGCGTCGCGTTCTCGATGGTGACCTGGTGCTCCTGCATAGCCTCGAGAAGGGCGGACTGGGTCCGGGGCGGGGCTCTGTTGATCTCGTCCGCCAGCAGTATGTTGCAGAAGATGGGCCCTTTCCTCAGCTCGAACGCGGACGTGTTCCTGTTGAGAACGTATCCCCCCGTTATGTCGGCCGGAAGGAGGTCCGCTGTGAACTGGACCCTCTTGAATTCGCACCCGAGGCTTGATGCGAAGCAACGGGCGGTCAGCGTCTTTGCGAGCCCTGGATAGTCTTCGAATAGCAGGTGTCCGTCGGCGAGTATCGCGATGAGAACCTGTTCGAGGACCTGCTGCTTGCCGACGATCACCTTGCTTACCTCATCGATGACTCTCCTCGGCAACTCTTCAAGTTCCGAGTCCGCGCTCATGACATGGCCTCCCGATGTAGTGGCGCCAACCCAGCGGCCGTTTGCACCATCACAAGGCTCCCAGACCGATCCATGTCCATCTCCAGTTTCGATACGATCCCTTCGAGGCTTTTGAGGTATCGACCGCGATCCGCCTTCCTCGGCTTCACCCCTGTGCCTGTTCCTAGCCCGCTGAATCTTTCCGCTTCGACCCCTCCTAGCTTTGCCTTTACGACGGGGTCGTCCAAGTACGGGGCTATCACGTCGCCGAAGGCTTCGGTCAGATCTCCTCCGGTCGGGTGCCCCTCGTCACCGCTCGGAGACAAGAAGTACGAGTGCCGGAGGATGCCCGCCAAGGTCCGGGCCATTTCTCTCCGCGAGAAATCAGACCCCTTCTCCGCTCCCCTGACGTACGATGACAGTGTCTCCACGTTTCCGGCGCTCAGAAAGGAGTGCTTCACGAGAGGGCCTCCCGCATCGCCTCCGGTGACCTTCCGGCCGTCAACTGACTGGCTCTTCCATATCGCCAGGTATATGACGACATCCCCCTCCACAAAGAGTACCGCGTATACCACTGGAACGATCAAGAAGCTGCCCGTGAAGACGAAGAAAGCCAGAGGCGCGGCAATCACGGCGCAGATGGCCAGGGTGCTTCTGGACCTCCGCCACCGACCCCCCGATGCATCGTGGCCTTCGGCTCTAACTCGCTCCATGGGGATGCCTCGAGGATCGTCGGTCCATCATTTAACATCGCTCACGAGGAGTACGGGGTGCTTCAGGGTCTCGCTCAGGTTTGAGAGACAAGTCACTGCTTCGCGCGATTGGTCCGCCGTTATCTCGTCCTCGCTATATCTGGCGACCTCAAAGAGGTCGGTAAGCTGATTCAGGTACGGAGACTCCACCTTCAGCTTCTCAGTCACCTGCTCCCTGAACTCCCTCGCGGTGAGAACACTCCCGTCCAGCTCCGACCTCTCCTCGAGGAGTTCGCTGATCATCTTGTAGCACCGGATCACGGTCTCCCTGTAGGCCGAACCGGCGTTCAGCCGGGTCACGACGCCGTCGAGAATGTCTGCCAGCTTCCGCCTCTGGTCTGCTAGCAGGTTGTCGGTGTCCTCGAACGGAGAGGTGCGACCTCTCCTGGTCCTGAGGCCTCTCCACACGATCAGAACGACGATCGCCACGGCTACGATGAGAAGAATCCCGACGAACTCAATCGTCGGCGGGTTCAGAAGGAGGGGGGTAACAAGAGTCTGGGAGTTCAGCGAGGGAAAGAGCTGACCGCTGACTTGCTGGAGGCTCGTGACGTTGAAGTACTGTGCCTGGGTGAACGACAAGTTCTCCTGCGACACTGCGAACCTGAGCATCGAGGCCTCGGGGAGGACGCTTCTGGTCGCGAAGTAGGCTACAGCCACAAGAAGAGGAAACAGCGCGAGCAACCCAACGAATAGGGAGGCGCGCGCCCGAGGCCGATCGCCCGACTGGGGTGCGGGAGTTCTTTCCCCATCCGATGCGGTGTTGCGAGCGAGCGCCGCGAGCATTTCAGGTCTGCGCCCGAGTTCGCAGGGACGGACTAAAGGCTGTCGGCCCCTCGGTCGCCTTCACGCTAATGCGCAGTGCGCTATCGAGAGAGGTCCGGAGGCAGGCGCAGGCTCGGTCCTGCATCGAGCCCTCCTCCAGATGGGAGTGCGGAGCCTAATTCTCCTTCTTGGTCGTAAGGGTGGAGAAGAGCTGGACTATCCGGTAGATCATGTAGAGGAAGATCGCCATCGACGCGGCGTCCAGGATAGGATAGAGGCGTTCCACCGGGTCGCTGGTGACGTAGTACTCCAGGAAGAGCGCGACCGAGGTATAGACGGCGAAGGCCAGAAAGATCTTGCCGATCTCTGCGAGGTCCCTGACCAGCTTCTCGGGGACCCGCACGCCCTTGGACCCTAGCGACTCTATCAGCGGCACGAACGAGAGGATTATCGCCGCGACGATAGTACCAGAACCGAGGAGGGTGTCAAGGAACATTTTCGCTCACCTTGTCCGGGTCGGAGACGACATGGAGCGGATACTTGGTTCCAGCCAGCTTGTTGGCGTACTCCTTCACGTCGCTCGGGGGCTCGACGTCCGAGAGCAGGACGCCCAACCTGACCCTGTAGTCGAAGTTCGAGCGCGACAGAAGCTTTAGCTTGTCGACGAACCCCTCCACGGCCGACTTCGTGGCCTGCTCGGAGTAGTCGCACACTATGTATTCCGAACTATCCTCGTTGTACGCTATCAATCGGAAGCTCACGTTCTCACCTAACACAATGGAAAGTTTGTCTTCGACGCGGTGATACCCCAATCTCAGAAGGTTCGACGCCAACCTGTCCGTCCTGCTCTCCACCGTGGTCGCCTGGGTGTTCCCGGGTGCCGTCGCCTTCTGTCCCAGTCCCACCCTGCCGAGCAGCGAGACGAAGCTGGGGTCAGTCCTGATTCCGTCGAACCACCGCTCGACGTTCAGGGTGCAGAGGTATGGGGAGTGCTCTTGGAACGCCTTCTCCAACCACTGTAGCGCCTTATCGGTCTGCCCCGTGCAGGAAAACATCCCAGCGAGCGCCACCGGAGGAACATGGACGGCGTTTTTCCTCTCCTGGTCCGCCTCGACCTTGACGAGGATCTCTCGGGCCTTGGCCGTCATGCCGGCGCTCGCGTAGGCATAGCAGAGGTCTGTCATGAACCCGACGTTGTTCGGATCGAGTTCCAGCGCCTTCTTGATTTCGCCCAGGCCTTCGTCGACCTTGCCTTCCTGACAAAGGACGAGGCCAAGGTTGTCGTGCGCGAACGCCGCGTTGGGGTCGATCTCGATTGCCCGCCTGAGCCTCTCTATGGCTTCGCCGTTCCTTCCGGCAGAGTAGAATATCGAGCCCGCCACCTGGCTCACGGCCACGGAGAGTGGGTCCAGTCCCTCGGCAATCTTGATCTCGGCAAGCGCTTCGGCGTTCCTGAGCAGGTTGTTCAGGAGGAGTGCGTACCGGTAGTGCGCCTCGGCGCTGTTCGGGCTCATCTCTATCGCCCGCCTGAACTCGGCCTCGGCGCCGGACCAGTCCCAATCTGCGTCCATGAGCAGCCTCCCCATCAGCATGTGCGCAATGTCCAGACGGTCATCTATCTCTAGGGCCCGTCTGAGCAGAGGCCTGGCCTTCTCCAACCCTTCGCTCGGTGCGACGAACCCGAAGAATCCGAGGAACATGTCGCACTGCGCGGTCATCGCGTAGGCGGACGCGAACCGGTCGTCGAGTTTGGTCGCCTGCTCGAAGAGTTCCGCGGCCTTCCTGACCTCTGCTTCTGAATACCTGGTGAGATGGAACCTCCCCTTCAGATAGAGCGAGTAAGCCTCGGAGCTTGAGGTAGGCCTCTTCCTGAGGACTCGCCTCTCCGATTCTTGCAGCTTGACCTGCAGAGCCTCGACGACCTTCTCCGCTATCTCTGTCTGTACCGCGAAGATATCGTCGAGCTTTCTGTCGTATGTCTGTGCCCAGAGGTTCCCCTCGTCCCGACCGTCTATCAACTGCACAGAGATCCTCACCTGGGCGGCGGCCTTCCTGACGCTTCCCTCAACCAGGGTGTCAGCGGTCAGCTCTCTTGCAATCTCGATTGCCCCCTTCGAGGTGGTCTTGTACCGCATCGCAGAGGTCCTCGATATGACCTTGAGTCGCTCGATTCTGGAGAGTGCGATTATGAGCTCCTCGGTGACTCCGTCAGCGAAGTACTCGTTCTCAGGATCGGAGCTCATGTTCTTGAACGGGAGGATCGCGATTGTCTGCTTGTCCACGAGCTCAGGCTCAAGCTTCATGTCTTCCACATGCATCGGGTCTTTGAACTTGGGCTCTCAATTAGATATGTCTTTGGCTTTCTCTGATTCCTTGTCCGTTGCAAGGGGGGAGGCCTTCCTCTCCCCGGGAGATTGCGCGATTCTAGGAACCCGAGAGTTTCAGGCAAGAGAAGCCTTTTAACGAGAAACCGTCGGGTCGCGCCATGCCTCCTCTCGGCCGAGAGAAGGAGATCGTCATCGAGGATAGGGATGAGCTCATCTTCCTGCTCTCCGAAGCCGCCACTCTCGAGCACATGGTGATGTGCGGATACCTGTTCGCCGCATTCAGCTTGAAGCACGGGAAAGACGAGGGTCTCGACTCGGAGGAGCTCAGGGCGGTAGGCCGGTGGGACAGCACCGTCACCGAAGTCGCTGTCCAAGAGATGCTCCACCTCTCGCTCGTAAACAACCTGCTCACGTCGATAGGCGCCGCGCCTCATTTCCTTCGGCCCAACTTCCCCGTCCACTCGAAGTACTTCTCCTCGGCCGTGCAGATGGTCCTGCTCCCCTTTGGCGAACAGGCGCTGCGCCACTTCATGTACCTCGAACGACCCGAGGGCTCCTCCCTCAAGGACGCAGAGTCACTCTCGAGGCACCTTCAGCGCTCCAAGGTCCGCGACCACATGGAGCTCGTACCGGCTGGCCAGGAGTTCTCGACGATCGGCCACCTCTACCGCGGCGTCGAGCGTGGGCTAGTCCACCTCGCCGACAAGTACGGAGAGAAGCGCCTTTTCGCCGGCTCGACTCAGACCCAGGCGACCAAGGAGTCTTTCGGTTGGCCGGAGCTCGTCGCGGTGCACGACCTGAAATCGGCGGCCAAGGCGGTCGAGACGATAATCGTCGAGGGAGAGGGGGCCAGGGGCGACTGGAGGGATGCCCACTTCGGCAGGTTCCTCCAGATTCACGACGAGCTGCGCGATGTCAGGTCGGGCAACCCGGCGTTCGAGCCTTCCAACCCCGTCATACCGGCGTACATCGAGGGCCACAGCGACGTCGCCGAGCCGGTCGCCATGATTACGGACCCGTTCACCCTCAAGGTCGCGGAGCTCTTCAACGCCTCCTACGAGACGGCGATGATGATACTGACCAGGTTCTTCCTTCACGTTGACACCTCCCAGGAGGAGCTCCGGACGCTCTCCGACGCGGCAATCGGGCTGATGGCGGGGGTGCTGCAGCCACTGGGCCGGCTCATGACGACGCTCCCGGTCGGGACGAACCACCCGGGAAGGACGGCCGGACCCGCGTTCGAAGTGTACCGAAGAATCTCGTACGTGCTTCCGCACAGGCAAGCGGCCTGGGTAATCCTCCACGAGCGTCTCTCCGAGCTGGCGGACTTCTCGGCGAGACTCGAAGCTTCGAGGAGCGTAGAAGGAAGGCTCGGACCTGTGGGCGAATCGCTCAGAGACCTCTCCAAGAGGCTCGAAGCAAGGACCGACGCCGGCAGGGCCGAGTCATAGCCCTTATCCGTTCTGGCCCGATTCGAGGCGGACAGCAACCGGTTTCGCAATGCATTAATCCCGGGACCAGATTGAATCTACCATGCTCTACTTGGTGGCGCACTCGCACACTCTTGAGAACTGTCCCGCACGAGAGGGAAAGGAGGCCGTCGAGAAGCACTACAGGAGCCTTCAGTCAGATGTGGCCGAGAGGCTCGGGGTGAAGGTCCTGGCTCTCTACACCGCTCCGATAGAACATTCACGTTTTGTCATCCTCGAGGCGGAGAGCGTAGAGTCTCTGCGCGACTACCTGGAGCCGCTCTACATGCGCGGGAAGGTAGAGGTCTTCCCGATCATCTCGTTCTCAGAAAGAGTCCACGCTCTGGAGGCCGAGCGTGAGCCGGTCCCCGAGGACTTCTACTGCATGACCTGCAGGCAGAACTTCTTCGAGAGCGACAGGGATGCACACAAGGGCCACAAGTACTTCAGCCAGAAAGACATGGAGGAGATATGGCCTCACGAGTTCGGGGGCGAGGCTGGTTCCGGATAAAGGAGCGTTAGAGGAGCCCAACTTGGAAGACTTCCCGGATTCGCAAAAGAACTCTCTTCAGAATCGCTAGAAGCGGCCGTATCTGCACCCAGGAGGCGACCCGGATCGACCCTGCTAGTCTTTTATCCGCTCGTCTCCGTCCGGACCCCAATGAGTGAATCCTCCGCCGACTCCCAGGCTAGCTCAACTGCAGAGTCATCGGTCTCCAGTTCTGCCGACTCGCAGAAGTTTTGGGAGTTCGCCGATTTGGGCTTCGACACGGAAAAGAAGCTGTGGTTCATCCAGTTCTACAACGCAATCAACGTGAACGTGGGCACCTACTATGCTAGGAGCGTTCACATCGAGAGGGGGAGGGCCGCGCAGTACCAATGGAAGGACTCCAGGGGGGCCCCGTTCTGGCACGTAAGAGAGAGGCTCTATGCGACCGAGGTCGAGAAGCTCTCGATCGATCCTGCGGGCGGCGCGATCAACCTCATCTTCAAGAATGAAGAGGGTAGCGAGACCGAGAAGGGCGTCCCCGAGGATTTCGCATACCTTCTCTACGCGTATCACCTTACGAGCAATGAGAAGGGTAGGGCACCGATGGGTTTCGTCGAGTTCCACGACGCTGAAGGGGCCTTGGTGGGACGGGTCGACAACCGCTGGATGATAATAGAGGGCGTCAACAGGAGGACCGTCGGCGAGTACCCCGCGCTCCGCATTCGGGTGGAGCGAATGGACATCTCGGGGATGACCGTTACCCAGACGGCCTTCGTTCTACAGGGAAGACAAGCCGACGCCCACGAGTAGCCATGAACTGGCGAACTACCTAGTCGAAGACCCTGACGGTGGCGAGACATCATTTTGAATGAGATTCGCGTCCTGACCGGCGAAGATGGTGTTTCCTCCCGACAAGGCTTAAATGGTGGGCCACGTTTTTCTTATCCAATTGCCGCCGGACATACTCATTCCAAACTCGTCGATAGACTCGAGCACGGGCGGACCGATGACCATCGACAAGATGGAGGTAAGCGCAGTTACAATCCCGTCCGTCGACATGAAGGACTTCAAGGGCTCGTTCACCTACGCGTCCTCTACTGCGAAAGACGTCCAGATTGAGATGACGCTTTCGGTCTGCAGCACGTTTACGGGCTCCGTAAGCGTCTGCTGGCCAATCTGCTGCGTCTGCGTCTCCGGGGGGATTGCCATCTCCTCCTACACACAGACCAATTGCCTCGGAGACGTCGCGATGGAGGGTGGGAGCTTCTGCATGAGCGTGCCCACCGCGGATTTCGGGCCGTTCAGTATGACCATCCCTCCGGTGGGGAAGACCACCGTGGCGAAGATAAACGCCACCGACATATGCATGCACTGCACCGAGGTCCCGCTGCCGAGCCCGCTGGGGATAACCCTCGGCGACTCGTTCCCGGTTCCCAACCCCATGGGCCCCATCGACGTCAAGGTCAAGGAGACCACGATGAAGCAGCTCGACTCGACCGGAATTGCCGTGCCCCCAGCTTCGCTCAAGAGCATAAAGGCGCTCAACATCAAGATTCCGTCCGTAACGACCAAGGCCATGACTGTGGTCTCCTCGACCGCCGTCTCCGTCCCCATGTCGATGCCGCTGTACAACGACGGCTCCGCCCTAGGGTCAAAGGTGACCACGTGGGGGTGCGCGTCGCGGAGTTCGATAGAGACCGACATGACACTTAACATCTCGACGGTGACTATGAACATCAAAGGGGGTATTGAGTTCACCGACATTCAGGGCACCGTGACCACGAGCTCTGCAAGCGCGGGGCCGTTCGACATGAACCTCGACCTCAAGGGGATCAAGATCAAGGGTCTGACGCTCATGGGCATGAAGATGCCCGAGATCGAGGTGCAACTCTAGATGTCGAAGGCTCAGCGTAAGTCCGCGGCGCCCTCGGCGCCGCAACCGCCCAAGGCACCGGTCCACCTGAAGAAGGAAGAGCTGCAGAGGCTGGGTGAACTGCGAACCAAACTCACGGCCGGCAGAGGGAATTACAGGCCGGACGTCGAATCGACCATGGAATTGATCTATCTGAGGATTCTTGGAAGGGTCAAGAACAGAGGGCCGGTCCAAGCGGAACTCAAGCAGTTGAAGAGCCTCCTAGACCAGGCCACCGCGAAGATGACAGAGATAATGGACGCTACAGAGGGTTCAAGCAGCCCGAAGTAGCCAAAACTATGTGCGGCTTCAGAGCCCACCTGGATAATGTTTAATACGGTCGGGACGTGACAAACAGGTTATGTCATCTGCGAGGACCACTAGACGCACTGGATCGTCCGCCACAAAGCAAACGGTCGCACCGACGGCTTCGACGATTACGCTGCCCACGCTCTCGGCCCTCTTCGCCCCCACTCTGAATGCCACCAATACGAACAACACGGCCAACAAGCCCTGCAACTGCGGGTCCTGCTGCCAGACCTCGACGACGGTATGCCTGACCTTCGACACGACCTGGCTGCAGACCTTGGTCAACACCTTCCCCAAGATTCAGATAACCAACAACAACAGCTGCGTCGACAACGATTGCGGCTGTGAAGACGATGATGAGCCCGGAAAGTAACTAGAAGAGCCGACCGCTATCGTCGCAGCCTGTAGGTCAGGAAATAGAACCTAGGCGAGGTCCGCGCGAGCGACAGGACGCGCTCCCACACCTTGTAGAAGCTCAGCAGCACCTCCGGATCTCCAAAGACGGTCAGGTCGCCGGCGTTGATTGCCTCCTCGAGCGTCTGCCTGCCTTCAAGGATCCTGAAGAGACACTCCCGGGACAGGTGGATTCGGAGGTTTATCTCGCTCTTTCGTGCCGCGCCCGTGACCCGGATCGTCTTCTCCCGGACCTTGATTATGGCGGTCTCCCTGTCCAGCGTCTGGAGACAGGTGATGCCCCGGGCGTCCCTGATTATCTCTTCCAGCTGTCGGGGGTAGTCTTCGCGCAGCAGGTCGAGCAGGTCGTCAAGGTAGTGCCTTAGCCTAATGACCAATCTTGGTAGGTCTCCTGCCTTTGGGTCTGACCGACTCGAACCAGCAGGGGATGTTCCCGTAGAATTCCTCGCCCCCCACCTTCGCCTGCAGCGCAGCGGAGCAGTACATCTCGTTGAACGTCGTCTCTGCTTCGTCCTGGCCGGCGACGACTATCGTGCAGACCGCTCTTGGAGTGAAGACGATGGAAATGCTGTCGCCCTTGTCAGCGGCTGAGAAGGCGATCGTTTCAGGAATCCGGGGCTTGTAGTCGGGATAGAGGGCGCGCGTGACTCCCGGGAGATACCCCCTCGGCCCTGCGAATTCGCCAGAATCGGCGACCTTCATTATGTCCGAAGCGAAGTACCTCTCCTTGCCGTCGGCGGTCTTGAGGATCAAGCCCCCGTACTGGGAGTTGCCGTCGGGCCCGTACCGGTAGAACAGGAAGCTGACCTTCCCTGGCTCCCCCACGTTGCTCGGGTCCGAGAGGAGCACCCCGGTATCCCAGCCGGTCACGCTTCCCCAATCGAACCTCCCTCCCTCGTGGTCCTGATAGCCGGTCGGCGTATCGATCGCGTAGGCCGTCCCGTCGACTCGGAGCGTCCCGACCACATCCAGGTTCGGGAGCTCCACCCACTTGTCCCAAATCTGCGCCATCTCGTTCGCCGCCTCCAGCATCCCGAGCGTGGCTTGGTTCCTGGCGAGTATGTCGGCGGCGATCTTGCTCATGGTCACAGGAGGTGAGGCGACTGCGAGGTTCAGGTCGAGCGATACCTGCTCGATCTCTCCCTTGATGTTGAACGAGCCGTCGGCGAGGTAGGAGACGGAGACCTTCTTCGACACAAAGTCAGGGTTGTAGGGGGAGACCGTGAGGTCGCCTAGTGGGATGAGCTCGAGCGCCGTGTGTACCTTCCCGTCGGGCGGCACTATGAACGCAAGCGCGGCGCCGTACCCTCTGCTGGCGTCGTAGGGGTTCCCGTGGATCGCGAAGTTCAGCAGGCCGAAAAGGTCGCGCTTGCGGTCGAAGAAGACGAAATCGTGCCATTCCTTGTAGAGCGGCAGGCGCGGATCGAAGACCGAAGGGAGATCGAACGAATCCACCCAACGCACGTCTTCGACGCGGGATGATAGCACGGGTGAGGCGCCCCTCGTCTCACTTCTCGCGAGTTTGGTTCTCTATTATCTCCAACGTCCTTGCAGAGAGCTTCTGCAGGAGGACAAGTTGGTCGGAGTTGAACTGGAGGATTGCCTTGGTAAGGTCGTTTATCGAACCCTCCACGACGGTGCTCATGTCCGCACTGTTGAGCTTCGAGAGCTTGCCTGAGAGCACGCTCATCTTCTGGATCGTCTGCAGGGAGTTTGCTATCGACGCCTGCGTGAGCTTCGTAATCTGAGCCTGGTACTCTGGGTCGCTGAAGGTCTTAATCGCCTGGTTGAGGACCCGCTGGACGGTCCTCGGGTCTACGTTGACCACCGTCCTCGAAGCGGACGACGAGGCAGAGTGAACGTGCTTGTGGTCGGAGGCCTTCTGCCCCTTTCTTGGCAAATCGGTCCCAGTTGGCCCCGTGGGGCACTTATCTCTTTCGCTGCAGGAGGTAGTTGGTCTGGTCCATGAAGAACCTCTTCCAGCGTCTCTCGGTCATCCAGTCGCACTCGTCATTGAGGACGCGCTTCGCATCCTGCGCCAGGCTGGCGGCCACGTCCCTTGCGTTCTCGAAGCTGGCGTACTTCTGCATCAGTTCCCTGACGAACGTCACGTCCGAGCCGCTCTTCTCCTCTCTGGGGGTCCTCAGGATGCTCCTCATCCGCCGCATCTCCGTCGGGGTACAGGAGTTGAGCAGGTGGATGAGGATGAGCGTCCTCTTGCCTTCGAGGATGTCTCCGTTTATCTCCTTGCCGTACACCTTCTCTGACGCCGACAGGTTGAGGGTATCGTCGGTTATCTGGAAAGCGAGCCCCAGGTCCAGTGCGAAGCGCGTGAACGCCTCCAGCTGGTCCGCCTCGGCATGGTCGCTGCCGATGATCAGGCCCGTCCGGCACGGGGTGATGGTGGTGTACCAGCACGTCTTCCCCTCGCACAGGCTGAAGTAGTCCGCGGGGTTCAGGTCCGTCCTGTTCTCCTTGACGTAGGTGAGCTCGGCTATCTGGCCTGCGACGGTCTTGTTCGCCATGTTCTGGATCTCGAGGATGACCTGGAGGGACTTCCGCACGCCTATCACGCCGAGATTATCGATCAAAGGCGACATGCTCAGGATCTTCAGCGCGTCGCCTGCGTTGGCGGCCAGAGCCAGGCCGTACTTTCGGTTCAGCGTCAGGTCGCCTCTCCGGTAGAGCGACTGGTCCACGATGTCGTCCTTGATCAGAAAGGCGTTGTGGAGGAGTTCTATGGCTGCCCCGGTGTTGATGGCGTTGGAGTACTCCCCGCCCACAGACGCGGCCGCAGCGAGACAGAACGCCGGCCGGATGCCCTTGGCTGGCCTGGTCGGATAGTCCGAGAGGAGCTTGTAGGCCAAGCTGTCCGGCGAGAAGCTCTTCCTCAGGTAGAACTGCATCCGCTCGCCGACCTTCCGTCGCAGCATGGTCATTTCTTCCGGCAATTAGTTCGAAACCCGCGACGGGCGATATTTTAACAATCTCGTTTGGATCGACCTCCCCTTCAGCGACCGGGGATGCCAGTGTCCTCGGGTTGATCCTAGAATCGCCCTCTGGCACGAGCGTATTGAGTCTCCTTCTGAAGGAGGGAACTTGGCGGGTGCGGAAGGGTCACGCGATTCCATACCTAGAGG
>PLUF01000086.1 GCA_003164815.1 Candidatus Gagatemarchaeum stordalenia | reverse complement strand
ATTGGAGTCTCATGCTCTCACCTAGGTCGTTACCAGTGTGATGCCGGTTGTTGGTGCGGAGACCGCCTGGTTAGAGGTGGTCACGGCCGCGAATGTGACGGTGTACGATCCTGCCGGGATGGTCTGCAAGTCAATGCAGAACACTGGTGCTGTTGCGCCTGCCGCCAGGGTTACTGTACCGTCTGCCACGTAGATGCTGGTTCCGGACTTGAAGGTTGCGTATACGACGAGGGTCTGAGCTATGTTCCAACCGTTGGTTACGGTCACAGTGACACCCTTGTAGGCGCCATTGATTCCGTAGGTTGCAGTTGCTGTGTTGAAGGTGACCGAGTCGGCGAACGACACGGTGATGGTGAGTGTCTCACTTGCGGTGCCGGCCACGCCCGCGAGGGTGCTACCGGTGACGGTGAGAGTTGCTGTCTGAGAGGTAAGACCGCATATCGTAGCAGTCAGAGTGCTTGGAGAACCAAGCGTCTGAGTGCCAGTGAATGCGATGTTAGCCGGTGAGACTGCGACTCCGCCGAATGTCGCTGTGAAGGCACCTGTGCCCGTTGTGGCGGTGTTGAAGTCGCCCGCTGCCGTTGTGATGGTCACAGCCATGCAGCCGTTGTTGCTTGTTGCGGAGGCGAAGGTGAAGGTCGGAGCCACAGAGTCAACGAGGACTCTGTAGGAGGCGGACACAACTGTGTTCGACTTGGAGTCCGTTGCGTTGAACATGATCGTGGACAGGCCCGTAGCAAGTGTCACTGGGACGCTCCAGACAATCTTGCTGCCCGATGCAACAGAGAACTGGACCCAGGGGTTGCTGTTCACCTTGTACCCCATCGTAGAGATGGTGACGGGGGAGATGATGGATGGATACCCAAGCGAGACGTTGGCCTTGCCTGAGAAGGTGACGAACGGTGAGCTGGAGTATATGACTCCGCTGACCGGTTTGGGTGAGGTGACGCTGAGTGTTGGGATTGGGCTGATTGTCGTGACTGTTATGGCACCTACGACCTGCACACCGTTGATGACAGCGGTGGCCGTCACTGTAGACGCTCCTAGTGTTGTTGGGAGAGTCCAAGCGACTGGTCCGAAGCTACCAAGGCAAGACCCAAGAATGCCGGTCTGGTTGGTTGAGCTACAACCACTCGACAGGTAGATGTTGGTCGCAGAGAGCAGACCGCCGCCCGATACGCCAGATGCGGCCATGTTGATCTGTATCTGCTGGAGGAGGGCGTTGATCACTATGTTGCCGTAGGCATCCGTAAGGATGGCGTCAACGTAGAGGGTCGCTCCTGCTGTGGCGAAGTTGGTTGATGGGCCAGATTGACCCGCGACTTGACTATCGAAGAATGTCGCATAGAGCTGGAACTTGGCTGCGGCTCCTGGACCGGTTGTGATTAGGTTGGCTCCTGTGTTGATTGTGAATGACTGGGGGCCTGAGTTCGCTGGTGTGGATATCGTCGCGTTCATCTCAACGGCAGCGTGAAGCTTCGGAGAGATGGTGAACGCTGAGCCGAAAGTTCCCGAACTGTTTGTCACTCCGCTTATGGAGGACAGGCCGTTCGAGAAGGTTCCGGTGTATCCTAGGGATGTGGATGGACAGCTAGAAGGAAGGTCGACACAGACCTGTATCTTTATTGGAACACCCACCTGAACCACACCGAGAAGTACCTCAATGTCCGCAGTCGTTCCTGCTGCAACGGTAGCTGCGGTGTTAGGATACTTGAAGATCGCTGTGGTTGCGAATGTTGAGGTCTGGAGGAACCCTGTTGTCCCACTCACGCTGAACCCTGTGCCCGTCAGTGTTGCACTCATCTGGCCTATCGAGCCGAAGACTCCTGACTGGGAGTACTGTGGCGCGCTGCCGAGGTTGGTGCCGGTGTTGTACTGACATAGACCCGCTCCTGCAGTGATGGTGCAGGTGGTGGTGGTTGTGGTGCCGTAGAGGAAGCCGTTAGCGGCTGTCAATGTCCCGCCGGTTACTGTAGCACCCGCAGGGTTACCGAACTGGTCGGTCGCCGAGAAGGTGATAGTCGATGCCGGTACGTTGGCGTAGTTCACGCCACTGATTGGGACATAGGCTGAGACGTACTCCGTTGCTGGGAAGGTTCCGGCTGAATAGTAGAAGGTGACCTTCGTGGCTGCGGCTGGGAGTGTGGTGATGGTGGCCGATGCGCCTGTTAGTACGCCGATGCCGCCACCGATGGTTCCCTTGACTGTCGTGGTGTCAGTTGCGTAGTTGCTTGGCTGGAAGGTTGAGGTGACCATGCCGGTAGAGCCTGTGAAGCCTGAGGTCGGCGAGAGGCTGGTTGTGAAGCCGGTGTGAGGAGTCCCTGTCGACTTGAAGGTGACAGGCACGCCAGGTTGGCCGGAACCATCACTTACTGTGATGGTCAGCGGAGCCGAACCTGCGACGTAGGTCGTCGAACTGGTCGTGGATGTCACGAGGGTTGTCCCTGCGACATCATATGCAGTCCACACTGGGCCGGGGTATGAACCCGGGGCTGAGCCTGCGTCGATGATCGTCGTTGTGAATGTGCCAGTTGGTGGAGCAGCCGTCGCTGGTGATAGTGTGTTGGCCGTTATGGTTCCGAGCGTCACCATGTCGGAGAAGCCTGGAGCGATGCCGGTACTTACACCAGCTATCGTGAAGGTCTCTGCGGAGGCTGTGGCAATTGACTCAGAGTTGAGGTAGGTACCTGGAGCGCCAGTTGACGCTGTGAACACGAATCCCGAAGGCGCGAAGATCGTAACCGTTGTTATCGAATACGAATTCGTGATGGGGTTGGTGATCGTCAGCGTCGTGCCGACTGTAGGGGTAGCAACGATGTATGCGGTGTAGTTCGTCGAAATGGTTGGAAGGCTAGCGTCCTGTGTTGCATGTACTGGAGCCGCGAGCGGCACCAGAAACAGCATTCCTGACAGTGCTAGCAATGCTAGTATAGTTCCCGAACTGAATTTGTTGAAATACATCGAAGATGTATTCATTATTTTCGAGAGGGGGGTCTCTCAATTAGTATATAAAGAGGGTGGACGAATTGTCTACAAATCAGACCATTCTACGGTAAAAGGAGGCCATTTAGCCTCAAAATATCCATGTTGGCTCGATTATCCGTAATAATTCATTCCCGGTCTCCCACCGCTCTGAGGGGAGCGAGGCGTGGGAGTCACCAAATCCACCATTTTTACGTGGTAACGTGAATTAGGTACCAAGCCGGCGAAGAAGGGAACCGGTGCTAGCTGGGAGACTTGGTGGTGGCTAATTGACCTGGACTGTCAGGGTCGAATTGGTCGAGACTGACGAGAACTCGTAGCTCCCGATGGAGGGAAAGATGTAGGTGTACGACTCTCCCGGAGTGAGAGTCAGCTGGGAGAACGGTCCTCCGGTGAACGCCACCGTGGAGCCAGAGGGGTTCGTCCAGACCACGGGTGTGACGCCATGCAGGACGGCGACGCTAGTCAAGTTGAATCCGCTCTGGGTGACCTTGACGAACTTCGTGGCGGGCTGGTACAACCCGACGGCGTACGTCGTGTGGCCGGGGGTGACCGCGACGTCTCTGGAGGAGGGCGGGTAATAGTACTCTATCGTGCTGAAGGTCGCGACGTAGTTGCCCTGGCCCACTGAGATTGTGGTGGGGGTGGTGTACTCCTTCCCGTTGACCGTGACCGCCACCTGAAGCTGGGGACAGTTTTCTTGGAGCTGGACACAGCTCGCGTCCTGGGCCTGGACGATGAGGGTACCTGGAGAGTTTAGCTGCACAAAGGCGTAGATGCCGATCACTATAATCGCTATTGCGGGCAAGACGAACATCAGCTTGCCGACAGTCCGATTGTAGCGGCTCTTCCTCCTCATCGGTTCCTCGCCCCCTCCTGGTGGATTGATTAATATTCTGGAGATGATGCTTGACCAGTATTAGTCGAGGCCGAAGCCAGGGGCGGACCGATCCGCGGCTCCGTCTGACGCGAACCGAGACTTGGATCAGTCCAGCAAGGTTGCGAGAGAGGCCGCGACTCTCATCACGCCGTCCGGCCAGGTTTGATGACATTAATCGCACACTCAGAGGAATCGGTCAGCAGAAGCTACTGGATGACCCTCACCTTCATTGGATGGACCGCGTTGAAGCCATACTGGTAACTATTCTCGAAGGGCTCCGTAGGTTGAACGTTCCCTAGGCTGTCGGTCGCCCTCGCCGATATCATCGTATCTCCAACCGTCCTTGGGACCCACGGGAAGGTCCAGCTAGTCCACGAGTACCTTGATGTCCTGCTGGCGATTCGCGCATCGCTCCACCTGCCGTCGACCCCCACCTCGACACGCACTATCCGGCCGTTCCCCGACCAGGCCTTTCCTGAGATCGCCATGGACTGTCCGACGCGCACGCTCTCTCCTCCGCATGGAGATGTTACCAGAGATTTTACCCGCATCGCTCTGACCGGGGTCGATCCTCGCTCTGTGACGTAGATGTACTTCCTTGTGTTGAAGTGCGTCTCGAGCGGGGGTCCTGACAGCACCCGAACTGACCGCACCCTCTTCTGTCCTGGGTGCAAGACTACGGTCGACCGCGATGTGAACGCGGCTCGAAACATCGCGGCGAAGGGAGGGGTGAGGTTCGCCCCCGAGGGCCCTGCAGGTGAAGCGATGGTACAGGAACCCTCGAGGCAGGAGAAGGAGGCAATCCTGAGAGTCGATGCAGGGAAGTTAGCTGACGCGAAATCGTGCATAATCCTGAACGATTTCCGGCGAAATAGAACCGAAAAGCAAAAGACGTATATAGAACGCGTGAATTAATTGCAACTTAAGTGGTTCCAAATGGGAAAACTTGACGAAGTCGACATGAAAATACTGGGCTCGCTCTACCAAGACGCGTCGGTCTCGATCCCGACGCTGAGCAAGAACCTGGGTCTGAATCTCTCGGTGACCTACAGCAGGATAAAGCGCCTCTCGAAGCGCCAGATAATCAAGCAGTTCACGATCATCGTCGACGAGGACAAGCTCGGACTTCCCGCCTCCGCCGTCGTGGGCGTGAACTTGGACCCGAAGCAGCGGGACCAGGCGCTCTCGGAGATAGCGAAGCTGGACCAGGTCAGGGGGATACAGGAGGTCACGGGCAGGTTCGACGCTTTCGTCACCGTGAGGGCCAGGACGATCGAGGACATCTACAAGATAGTGGCGGAGAACCTCGGGAAGGTCCCTGGCGTCAACCAGGCTGAGACGTTCATACAGGTGGAGAAGATACGGCCGGTCGTCAAGTTCAGAATCGCAGACGCACCCGTGAACTGAAATTCTTTATAGTGCGGGAGGCCGCGCCGCGAAACAGTTGGATCCCTTCGTCTTAGTCGACCAGGCGGTCGCGCAGGGCGCGCTGAAGCCCGCGGTGGCGAAGAAGGTGAAGGCGAAGTCGAAGAACATCGTCGCCGCGGTCGCGAGAGTGGAGAGGGCTTCGGGGCTGGCGTATCCGCCTTACTATGTTGAGCCCTCTCTTCCCCTCGCTACGACCTCGGTCGAGTTCGGAAGCGTCGGCGCGCTCTATGCGAGGGTCATACCGGCGAAGTTCGAGGGGAGGCTCACCATAATAGTGCAGTTCACTGCGCCCCTCCTGATCTTCGGGCTGAAGGGGACGGTTGAGGCGGTCGCTGCCCACGAGTTCACCCACTATGTGGACCTGGTGAGGAGGTTCAGCAGGATGCAGGTCACGAGCGACGAGAGGGTCAGCACCCTCTTCGAGTCGGAATATGCGGATGAGGAGAGGGTCGTCGACCCGATGAAGATATTCACCAACGACAAGAAGCTCGCGGCGCTCGTCGAGAAGAAGTTCAGGGGTGGGCTCTCCGACGACAAGCTCAACGAGAAGGTGGCCAAGAGCTGGATCGAGAAGGGGCTTCCTACCAAGAGGGTCGCGCCCGAGGAGAACGTCGTGAGCGTCGGTGTCGGCGTGATAGCGAACACGGTCTTCGACCCGATGGTCCTCGCCAAGATCATGGAGCTCGAGGCGAAGGTCCAGGCTTGAGCGTTGTCTTCACCCCGGAGGAGAAGGACGAGCTCGTCGAGCTCGCGAAGACTCTTGCAAACGATGAAGTTACCTCGGTCACTGCGTACGGCTCGAAGGTCGCCGGGTACTCGAGGCCAGACTCTGACTATGACATCATCGTCACGTCGAAGAACTTCGGCGGGCGCGTCAGGTACAAGTACGTCTACACCCCCATACGGGCCTCAGCCCTCATCGTCAGGGACGAACTCTTCCTCTCCGACGCTAAAAGAGCCTCGCTCGGTGAGTTCGTGTCTGGCAGGCTGCTCAACATCTACCTCCCTCTCCTGAACGCGGGGTTCACCAGGGAGGCGGAGATCGAGAGCAAGAAGAGGGTCATCGCCGAGGCCATCTACGAGCTCTCGTCCCAGAACGGGGAGTTCGCCCAGGACATCATCATCCCCCTCGACTACTTCCTCTTCGACAAGCTACACAAGAGGGCGTCCATCTACCCTCCGGTCGTGTACAGCTACGTGAAGACCTACACGTGCCCCTCGGCCCTGGAGAACCGAGCCAGCAGCCTCGACGGGTTCAGGGAGGCGGCGAAGCTGCTCGCGGCCCAGGGATTCTTCGAGATGCAGGGCGACCGCGTGAGACTCGTCTCGGAGAAGCTGAGGAGCCGGGCCTTCGCGAGGCTCCTGGCGATTTTCAACCTCACGACCAGGGGAGTCAGGCAATATGCGGTCCATGGTTACGCCGGCAGGGTGGGGCTCTCGGTCGTGAAGGACGAGGCGCTCTCCAAGGTGAGGCGACTTCAGCAGAAGACAGAGCCTCCCGTGGAGCTCCTCCGGCCCAAGGAGCTGCTGATGCTGGACGAGGGCCTGGTCGTCGCAAAGACGACGGACATGATCCAGACGCTCGCCGGGAGAGCGTCATTCTCGACCTACACACACCAGACGAAGACCCTCGGCGAGGTCTACTCGACCGCCAAGCTCGTTACCATAAAGGGGAACGGGGAGGTGAGCTACGTCTTCAAGCACTTCGCCGACATACGCTCGATGAAGTGGGCGTTGCTCAACGTCTGGGCACCGGGGATGAAGTTCAGCATGTCGCCGCAGGCGAGGATGCACAGGGAATACAACGCGACCCGGAAGATGAGGGGCTCAGGCGTGAAGACCCCCATGATACTCGGTGCAGCCATCGACGACCGGGTGCTGGTCAAGGAGTTCGTCGAGGGAAAGCTTCTCTCCAAACTCATAGGTCATATACTCAAGGGGACCTTCACCGACCTCACCTGCGTGAAGAGCTACGGCAGGGACCTTGGCATCATGCACCGGATGGGGTTCGCGCTCGGGGACGCCAAGGCGGAGAACATCGTCGTCAAGGGCGACCAGCTCTACTTCACAGATCTGGAGCAGGCGCATGAGGACGGAGACCAGGCATGGGACATCGCGGAGTTCCTCTACTATGCGGGCAAGCTATCATTGAAAGAGGATGCGCTCCGCGTCGTCGCTGACGCCTTCCTGGAGGGCTACGTCGGATCGAACGGGAATGAGAACATATCCAAGGCATTGGCATCGAAGTATGTCAATCCCTTCAGGGCACTGGTCACCCCGCAGGTGATGAAGGCGATAAGAGGCTCCCTCGAGAGCCACTCTGGCCGGTCCTAGGCCTTCGTCTTGAACGTCGTGTAGCCGCAGTTCCCGCAGGACATCCTGTCCTTGTGCTCGGCCATGAAGTATCCCTTGCCACACCGGGGGCATTCCTTCTTGAGCCTCGTGAGGGTCGTATCATCGACCTTGTAGAGCTTCCAGACCTGGACGTTCGCTTTTGGTTTCTTCTCCTTGCGTTCCTTCCTTACCTTCGGCGCTGGACCCTCTGCCTCGGTCGGCGCGGCGGCGGCCGCTGGAGCTGGCGCGGCGGCAGGAGCTGGCGCGCCCTTAGGCGCTGCCTTTGGATCCTTGGGGTTTTTCGACATTAATCATCACTTTTTCTTCTTGGGGGCCGGAGCGGCGGCCGCGGCCGCAGCGGCCTCAGCCTTCTTCTTGGCCGCCTTCGCCGCCTCCTTCTCCTCCTTGGTCAACAGGCGGGCAGAGAGATAATCGTGGGCGACTTCCTTCCGGCCTTCTTCGGAGTCGTAGACGTGGAACCATCCTACGAGGTTCCTTGAGCCGGCCTGTGGCGAGAGCCTGACCAGGGTGACCCTTCCTTCCGTTGAGTTCATTGCCTGGGCGACCTCGTGGATCGCTTCCTTCCTGTTGATCGCTCCCGCCTTCCCTCCAAATAGGACCTGGACCTCGCTCCTTCCGAGGAGCTTCGAGTCCTTCCTGCTCACAATCTCCATGACTTCTGACGCTCCCGGGGAGGGGGGTAAATAAGTAGTTTTGATAGGCCTCTGCGCGCCCGCGTCCGTCGTGTGATGAATAATAGAGGGGCCGAATCAGGGCCCGGACGGACATGAAGCGCTCAAGGACCGGGCTGCTGGTCATCGGCATCCTGGCTCTTGCCGTGGTCGCCGGGGCGTACCTCGTAATCTCGGACCAGAAACAGGGTACTCCCACCAGCCAGTGCTCCAAGAACGGGTCTGGCCTCGCCTCGGTATTGGGAAGAATGGTGGTGCAGCCAGGGACCAGCGCAGGAAACTTGACGCTAACCGTGGACAACAGCACCTGTTCGTCCATCATCGGAGTGACGGTGACGGCTTCTCAGCCGGCGATATCCGGTGTCGTCAACAGCACGTTCGTCGACTACTATGGATCGCCGGTCAGCGCTACGAACAGACTGCCTGCCGGACAGGTCGCAATCGGGTACGTCGTAGTGAGCGGGATTACGGCGGGGCAGCAGTACAAACTGACCGTGATGGTCAGGTTCTACTCAAGCAGCACGGCCCAGACCCTGACCTTGATATTGGTGCCAGGCACCTAGCGCGCTTCATCGCAGGAGGCGCTCCTCGCCGATTCACGTAGGCCCTTGCTCGGTGCTCGGGGTGCCGCTCGACGTGGGCTTCGCCTCGGGAGTCAGGGGCGCGGAGGCGGGGACCTGGCTTTCCGGCACTTTCGCCCGATACATGTACTTCTTTCCCCTCAGGAGCGAAGCGACGGCGGCGGCGATAGATAGAGCGGCTCCGATGTAGAATGAGAGGTCCAGGGCGGATATGAACGCCGGGGCAATCGCGTTGGGGAAGAACGTCTGCCCCTCCAGCGAGGCCAGGGCGGACTGCGGTATCTGGGCGACGACGGAAGCGAGCTGCGGGAGGGCGAGAATCGACTGAACAGGATTGTAGCCTAGGAAGGCTGAAAAGAGCGCGCTCGTCGGCGAGATCGAGGTGAACGCGCCCGCAAGCTGCGGCACCCCGGCGCTCGTCATCGCGTTGGAGAGCGCCGTGGGTAGGCTGGACGAGAGTCCCGTGACTATCACCGTGAAGAAGATGGCCAGGCTCACCGTCTGCCCCGTGTTCTGAAGCGTCGCCCGCATCCCTGAAGCCGCGCCTCTGTCCTCCGCGGGGACCGAGTTCATAATCGACGCCGTGTTCGGAGCCGCGAACATTCCGCCTCCTATCCCCATTACGAAGATGATTATCGCGAACGTCGGGTAGCTGAAGTCGTACGAGAGCAACGATAGGGCGAGGAAAGTGCCGGCTGTGACCACCATCCCGGCCGTGGCGAACAGCCTGGCCCCGTACTTGTCGGAGAGGAACCCGCTCAGCGGGCCCATTATCACGAACCCCAGGATCATCGGGATCATGTAGATGCCTGCCCAGAACGGCGTGGACTGGTAGCTAATCCCGTGCAGCGGGAGCCATATCCCCTGGAGAAGGATGATGAGCATTATCTGCACCCCGCCCCTACCCATCGAGGCCAGAAAGCCGGCGATGTTCGCGGCTGTGAACATCCGGTTCCTGAAGAGGTCGAGCCGGAACATCGGGTCGGAGACCCGCCTCTCCACGAACGGGAAGGCCGCGAGCAGGGCGAACCCTGCGGCCAGCGAACCGATGACCCAGGGATTGCCCCAGCCCATGGACGAGGTCCCATACGGATTCAGGGCGTAGGTGACGCCTATCAGAAGGAGGGTCAGGCCTCCCCCGAAGGTGGCGTTGCCCCAGATGTCGAGCTTCTGGTTCTTCCTCCTCGTGGCGATCTCCTTGAGCTTCGCGTACGACCAGACCGTGCCCACCGCCCCCACCGGGACGCTCACGAGGAAGATGTAGCGCCAGTCGTAGAGCGCGAGGATCCCGCCCAGCACCAGCCCGACTATCGAGCCTGCGATGACCGCGGTTATGTTGATCCCAAGGGCCTTTCCTCTCTCGTTCTCCGGGAACGCGTCGGTAAGGATCGCTGCGCTGTTGGCGAAGAGGAAGGCGCCTCCGATTCCCTGGATTATCCTAAAGGCGATGAGCTCCGACGCCCCGAGGTCGCCTGTGTTGGGTGTGACGGCGCAGAGCAACGAGCCGACCGTGAAAATCACGAAACCTAGGTTGAACAGCCTTACCCTCCCGTACATGTCCGATATCCGGCCGAACGACACCAGGAGGACCGAGGTCACCAGGCTGTAGCCGAAGAGAATCCACAGCAGATACTGGAATGAGGTGAGGGGATCGATGGACAGACCCCGGAAGATCGCCGGAAGGGAGATCAGGACGATTGTCCCGTCGATGCCCGCCATCAGCGTCCCGATCGTGGTGTTAGAGAGTGCAATCCACTTGTACTCGACCATTCATGTCACATCCTTTGCAATCATCATTTGTCGAGCCCGGCCGCTGGCTCGATCCCGTATCTCGGAACGCCCGAGTCCGTCGCGGCCGCGGGCGCACGTGCTAACTCCAATGCCCTTGTAGAGCATACCCTGCTGGAGAATGCGCTCGTAATGCTCAAACCGCCCGCAAACTGCTCAAGGCATTAACTATTTATACATTAACTAAATTAACACGCGATCATGCCAGAGAAGTCAGCCCTGGCCGATCAGCGGAGCGCGACATACAACGCGATTGTGGCGACCTACAAGATAATGTTCCGCAAGATGACCGAGATGCTCTTGAACGAAGGACTGACGCAACCCCAGTTCCAAGCGCTGAGGGTTGTCGCGAAATACGGACCGACTCCCATGAAGACGATAAGCGAAAAGATGTCGGTTACCGCGGCGAACGTCACGGGGATAGTGGACAGGCTCGAATCAAAGGGTCTGATCCTGAGGCACGCTCGCAGCGACGACAGGAGGGCTACTATCATTGCGCTCTCCGCCAAGGGAAAGAGGGTCCAGGAGGGAGTCTCCGGAAAGACTGCAAAGTTCGTGCAGGAGGCGCTCCGAGAGTTTACACCCGAAGAGCAGGAGACGCTCGGCAGGCTCCTCGCGAAGCTTCAGGAGGAGATGTCTCACACGGGTAGCCGGGCGCGCCACGGTCGCGTTTGAAGATCGCAGACTGCATAGGCAGAGATTCCTCACAGTTGAAGAGTTCCTATCGAGTCAGCGGACCGCGGGTGACGGCTGGACGCGCTGGTACTCGACCCCTCCGCAGGATTTCCAATCCTCTGCGGCTTCGATTTGCGGCACGTTACTCCGGCTTCATGGCGGCGATTATGGCCTTGGCCGATGACCTTGCCCTTTCGTCGACTAGGACCATGA
Source organism: Candidatus Gagatemarchaeum stordalenia (assembly GCA_003164815.1). GTDB lineage: Archaea > Thermoproteota > Nitrososphaeria > Nitrososphaerales > Gagatemarchaeaceae > Gagatemarchaeum > Gagatemarchaeum stordalenia. The sequence continues at coordinate 38,248 of PLUF01000086.1, read as the reverse complement.
CGACTCCCTCACCCGGCTGCCCATAGTAGAGCGACGCGCCGGGGGGAGCCGCTTCGATCGCTGGGATGGCAAGGAGATCCTCTTCACCTTCAATCAGGACCCTCGCCGGCTTCTCGCCCCCCAGTGCGTTCCTCACAGCCTCGATGGCCTCGGCGGTGATCGACCCGGCGGGGTTCGATGCTCTGACCAGGCGGACGTAGGGCACTTCAGGCGGCGGTCGCTTCACCCTCCTCTCTACCTCGTCCACGACCTGGACGTCGGGTGTCCGTCCCAGCGCATGCAGGGTCTCGGTCACGCGGTCCCCGACAGAGATCACGAAGGGAGAGGTGCTAAGGGTCATAAGGAAAGGGGGCGTCTTGAGCTGGTTCGCCCTGTAGAGAGTGCCGACAGGTTTCTTGAGCTTTCTTCTTAGCGCGGGGGTGACGACGTAACGCTTAGGGGATCCTGTCAACTTACCTTGAGCGCGTACCTTCCGGGGGTCTTTATCGCCAGGGTCTGCGCGACCTTCGAGTTCTTCGGGTCGAGGACGATTATCAGGCCCGACCACTCGTCGCTCAGCTCGTTAGACCCGTCGTTCGGGCACTTCTTTTCGTTGGTCAGCATGTGGCACTTTCTGCAGGCGAGTTCCTTCATCCATGATCACTTCTAGGATGCCCGGGCCTCGGCCTTGGCCGTCTTCGCCGCCTTTGCGACCTCGTCGTCGATCCACTCGAGCGCGCCGAGGAAGGGCTGCCTGCAGGTCACGCCAATCTTGCCCATCGAGATCCCGTGACCGAGCGAGACAGCGGTGATCCTGACCCTGACCTTGCTGCCTACCTTGAGGGTCCTCTTGGACTGCGATGCGGTGATTACGCCCGACTTCACGTCGCTGGTGAGGTAGTCGTCCATTATCTGGCTGAGGTGGAGGAGCGCGTCCGTGGGGCCTATCCTCACGAAAGCCCCGAAGTCCGTGATCTCCACGACCTCTCCCTCGATTATCTCCTGTTTGAGAGGGAAGAACGCGAAGACTTCGAACTTGACCTTGTGGTAGGTCGCGCCGTCGCCTGGTATGATTTTACCTATCTTGTCGACCTTGACGTTTGTAACCAGCACCAGGTACCCATAGTCCGGATTGATCGTGCTCTCGTACTTTAGCTTCAAGAGCTCGAGGGCGACATTCTCAAGAGAGGAGCCGAAACGATTAGGGGGAACCCGCACTACATCGTCTAGCTCTACAAGTTGAAACATATCTAAACCAGAGGAACCCTTGACCCCTCGGCATCCCCAATATAAAATTTTGGCAAGAGTCTAGTTCAGCCGCTTTTCGACCCTTCCGGACCTGAGGGAGAGCACCTCCACGTGCGAGGCCCTCAGTTGCCGGATCAACCCGCCGTCGATCGTCGCCACGACGGCGCCGTCCCGCAGGGCGTGGGAGACCAGCTCCTCGTCGGCCCGGGTCCCCTCAGACGGCTCCAGCCGGACCGCGTCGCTCTCGACGAGGCCCAACGCAAGCTTTGCGAACCTCGACTGCCTCCCCTTCCTGTCCGCGAGCCTCCGGAGCTCGGCGTAGACAGGCTGCAGGACGATGCCCTCGAACCCCCCGACGTTCTCCAGTATGTCCCCTTGCCAAGGCGTGGGGTGTTCCATGACAGCGATTAGGAAGCTGCTGTCGAAGAGGACCTTTCTGGGGCGCCTTACTTTACCAGGCCCGACCCGATCAACCGCCAACGCTCCGCTATCCTCCTGCTAATCGCGACGCGCGCGCCGGGCTCTGCGACGACGGGCTTGCGGATGTCCAGCTCCGCGACGGACTCCCTGACCGAGGTCACGGACCCCAGGGTAGCCGCAGTCCCGATGTTGAGCCTCAGGGACTCTCCCATCCTCACCTTCTCCACCTTGAGCAGCTCGACCGAACCTACCGCCTGGTCGAAGAGCTGGAGGTCGACCGAGAGCTTGGTCCTTGGCGGAGGAAGCGTCCCTGGCCTCCCGACCAGCGATCCAACCATGAGGTCGCCCTTGGTCAGCGCCGGGTCGAGGTAGGTCCCCAGCGATATCAGGCCGCCCGGGCCGACCTTCTCGGCCATACCCGCGCCCGTCCCGAGGCTGGCGATCTTCGTGAGGAGGGACGCGTACTTCCCCCTCTCATCTGGGAGTCCCGGCGATATCTCGATCTCGTCGCCGACGCTGAGCTCGCCCCTGACGAGGCTCCCTCCGAGGACGCCACCGACCAGCGAGGGGACCTCTGCCCCCGGCTTGTTGACGTCGAAGCTCCTCAGGGCCAGCATCTGGGGGGTGGCAGCAGGGTCCCGCTGCGGGGTAGGGATGTAGACCTCCAGCGCCTCAATGAGCGCGTCGATGTTTATGCCGTGCTGGGCGGAGATCGGGATGATCGGGGCATCGGCTGCAATCGTGCTCGAGAGGAAGCTCTTTATCGCGTCGTGGTTCTTCTTCGCGCCCTCCGAGTCGACCCTGTCGATCTTGTTCTGGACGATGACCATCTTCTTCATCCCCAGCATCTGGAGGGCCAGCATGTGCTCCCTCGTCTGGGGCATCGGGACCGGCTCGTTCGCCGCGATGACGAGTATAGCTCCGTCCATAAGCGCCGCGCCCGCGAGCATGTTCGTCATCAAGCTCTCGTGGCCGGGCGCGTCCACGAAACTCACAGTACGGAGAAGCTGCGTTTCCTGGCCGCAGACAGGGCACGTCGGGGATGTCGAATAGGCTTCTGGCGGCGGAGTGTGTGAACACTTGTAGAACGCTGCGTCGGCGTAGCCAACCTTAATCGTGATTCCCCTCTTGAGCTCCTCGCTGTGGGCGCTCGCCCAGACCCCGGTGATCGACGCGACGAGGCTCGTCTTGCCATGGTCCACGTGCCCGCTGGTGCCTATGTTGCACTCAGGCTGCTTGGGGATGCGCATCGTCGGAACCGTGGACATAGTCTGGGCCATGAGGGATGATGAGAAAGTTCGGATTTCCGGGGATAGATAAAGATGCTGAGTACGCGCGGATTACTCTGACCGGACGACGTTGAGCTGGTAGACTTCTTCTGTCACGGTGCCTCCCCTGACCAGCTTCCTGCGCTTCTCGCCCTGTACTGAATGCCTGAACCCGATGCCCTCGGTCATCAGGACGTGCCTCTTGCCGCTCCCCATCACGTCTCCCCTCATAGGGAAACCTGCCCTGTCGGAACCGCCCGTAAGCTTGACCTTGTAGTTCTGGCCAATCACGCTCAAATCGATGACCTCTCCGATCTTGCGGCCCATGAAGATCTGGGCCTGTGAGTCCTTGGCTTCCATTACCTCGGACTTGCCTGTCTTGGAATCTGAGATGACGATCTTGAATGAAGCCATCTTTCGGGAGCCTTTCGGTCAGCGTTATTAAAAGAATTGGTGCCCGTGAACTGGCCAGCGGTCAGAAGCCGTACATCATGTCCTTTGCGGACCGGATTGTGACGATCTCCTCGAGGACGGCCTCGTCGTCGGGCGTGAGCGTCGCAGCGAGCTTCCCCCTGAGGAGCTTCACGTCCTGGGACGTCGGGAAAGTGAAGATGTCGTCGTTCTCCTTGATCTGGCGGCCGAGGGTCGGGCCGCGGACCGAGATGGCCACCTGCATCCCCTTCGTCGCCGCCTGGACGGGCTTCCCGTTCTCCTGGATCTGCTCCACCGTCCCGAGCTCCACGCCGCTCGCGTCCATCAGCCTTACCTTGGGCTTGAGCTTCCCGGCGGTGACCTCCACGCCGAAGACGGCTGGGTCGTTCCTCCTGAAGAACGATCCTGGGAGGGCTTTGATCTTTGCTGGTCCTGTCACAGTCTGGAGGGCGTTCCGCTGGTCCTCCTCACGCTTCTTGGCGGCCCACTGTACATACCCCTCCACCGCATCGTAGATCACCTCGGAGGTGATGATCTCGGCTGCCTTGGCGCTCTCCTTGGCGTCCTGCAGAACCTTGACGTCGAAGCCGATGATGGCCCCAAGATACGGGTCGTGCTCGGCGACGGCCTCGGCCTCGACTATGTCGTTCCTCGAGATGTCGCCGATGTCCGCAGACCTGACGGGTATCTCCCTCTGGCCGAGCATCCTCAGCAGGGCCTCGAGGCCGCCGATGTTGCCCGCCTTTACGACGACCCCGTCGATGTCCGTCTTTGTGACAAGTGCCGTAAGATCCTTCTCAGCTTCGCCCTTTATCGCCTCGAACTCCTCCTCAGTCCTGAAGGATATCACGGACGTCCCCGGTATGACGCCAGCTAGGTCGGGAGAGACGAGCTTCACCCCTGCGGCCGAGTAGACTTCCTGGACGGGCGTGAACTTGTCGCGGGGGTCCCGCATCTCGTCGAGCGGCTTCGGCATGAAGAGCGCCTTGACCCTCGACTCGATCGCGCCGTCCTTCCTTACGAGGACCAGGCGATCGCCCACCGAGAGCTTCCCCTCGGTCAGTATGATGTTGGCTGTCTCCCCTATCCCCATCTCCTCCTGGAGCTCTAGGATGATCCCCCTCGCCCTCCCGTTCTCGTCGATGGTGACCAGCTTCTCGCTCAGGAACTGCTGCGCCAGCCCGATCAGGACGGCCATTATCTCGGGCATGCCCACCCCGTACCTCGCGGAGATGGGGACGATCGAGACCTGCTTCCGGAAGTCCTTGACCCGGTAGAAGGCGTCGGAGTTGAAGCCCTGCCTCGAGAGCGCGCCGACCACGTTGTAGAGCCTCTCCTCGAGCTCGTCATTCCACTCGGGGGGCTGCTGCTTCAGCGCGCTCGCCAGGGCTCCGGTGGTGTCCTTCCTCCACCCGCGAATCATGTCGATCTTGTTGAGGGCGACGAGGAACGGGACCTTCCGCTGCTTCAGGATCTCTATCGACTCGATGGTCTGGTTCTCGAGCCCCTTCTGCACGTCGACCAGCAGGATGGCGATGTCCGCCGCTGACCCGCCCCTCATCCGCAGGTTGGAGAATATCTCGTGCCCTGGGGTGTCGATGACGAGGAGGCCCGGTATCTTCAGCTGCGCGCCGGACTTGTCGAGGAGCGCGCCACAGATCGCCGTGAGCGTCTCCATTGGAAAGAAACTGGCCCCTATCTCTTGCGTGATTCCTCCGGCCTCGCGCGCCTGGACCGCGGTGCCCCGTATCTTATCCAAGAATGACGTTTTGCCGGAATCTACATGACCCAGTACGACGACGACTGGCTGCCTTAGAGTCTGTGAGGGAAGGGACATGCAGAAGCAACTTGACTGGCGAGCTCCTTACTGCCTAATATAACTTGCCGTGTCGATATCCACAGCACCAACTCGATTCCGTCGACTCGACCGAGATGTGAAGGGCGTCCTGGAGAATTCTGGAAAGGTCAACGTCAAGGAGGTTCACAAGACTATGGAAAGGAGGAGGAGCCCCTCATCGACGGAGAGGCAGATGCGCGGACCATGAGGTCAGCAGTAGAAGGTGACTACCCAACCCTGCTGTCCGCTGTATGTCCCGTAATCCCCCGCCCAACCCTGCTGCATCGGGGCGGGAATGCTGGTCGCCGGACCCGGGAAGAAGTAGCTGCTCCACACTGCGCCCTGGCCATCGCTGCCGCTTGGCGCCGTCCAGGTGTTGCCCGAGCCGTCAGTGAACGTTGCGCCTGCCGGCATCTGGACCCCTCCGAAAGTGCTCGGACAGACGGGGACAGAAGGTGACGCCGAGGTGGTGGTCGTGGTCGAGGTGGTCGTGGAGGAAGACGAAGAGGTGGACGAGGATGAAGAGCCGTCGGATATCACGGCGACGGAGGCGGCGCCAAAATTCTCGACGAACACCTCTGCCATGCCCGAGTCGTAGACCACCCCGTAGGGAAAGCTCCCGGCGGTCATGGTCACCGAATCGACGACCGTGTTAGTCGAGTCCGAGATCAGATAGACATTGTGCTGCCCTGAAAAATAGTTAGCCACAAAAACGTCGCCGGTCCCAGAGTCGTAGGCAACGCCATAGGGATCCACTCCCACGTGCCCGGCGCCTATCGTGGCGACGACCGTGTTAGTCGCATCCGAGATCACAGAAACGGTGCTCGAACCGTCATTTGCCACGAAGACCTCTCCCTTCGCAGGGTCGTAGGCGGCGTAGCGCGGTGCGACCCCGACGTTAACGGTGGCGACGACCGTGTTGGTGGAGTCCGAGATCACGGAGACGGTTCCGACGCCATCGTTCACCGCGAAGACCTCCCCTTTGCCGGAATCGTAGGCTATGCCGAAGGGACCGCCTCCGACAGTGACAGTAGCCACGACGGTGTTATTAGAGTCGGAGATTACTGAGACCGACCCCGAACCACCATTCGCGACGAAGACCTCTCCCTTTGCAGGGTCGTATGCGACGCCAAACGGGTTGGTTCCAACGAAAACGGTGGCGACGACCGTGTTGGTGGAGTCCGAGATCACGGAGACAGAGCCCCCGCCGTTGTTTGCGACGAAGACCTCTCCCTTCGCAGAGTCGTAGGCCGCGCCGTAGGGAGTGCTCCCGACGTTCACGGTGGCGACGACCGTGTTGGTGGAGTCCGAGATCACGGAGACAGAGCCCGAGCCTGAGTTCGTGACGAAGACCTCGCCCTTCACAGAGTCGTAGGCCCCGGAATATGGGAAGCTGCCGACGTTGACCGTGGCGACGACCGTTTGCCCAAAGCTCAGCGGGACGAGTGTGAGCGAGAAGACCAGGAGGACGATGAGGACTGCGCATGCCCTGCCGATGAAGCGCGTAGAGCTCGTGATGCGTATGCCTGGGTTCCTACGTGACACTGGGGGCAAATATGATGTATAACATTGGTTATGCGTGCATATTTATGCCTACTTGTTAGCTTTATGACGCGGCGGCGCGCCCTTGCGCTTCCTCGCTAGGAGAAGTAGGTCTTGGATTCCCAGTCGAAGGACTCTTTCGAGTCAGAGGCGTGGATTGCGTTGTCGAGCAGCCCGGTCGCAAAGTCGCCCCTTATCGTCCCCGGGGCAGCCTCCCAGCTCTTGGTCGAGCCGATGACCCTCCGGACCAGGGCGATCGCGTCCCGCCCTTCCAAGACCACCCCGACGCTGGGGCCGCTGCTGATGAACGATACGAGGTCCCCGAAGAAGGGCTTGTCCTTGTGCACGATGTAGAACTGTGTCGCCTTGGCCTTTGAGACCGTCTGCATCTTGATCTCCACCGGCTTCAGGCCGCGCCTCTCGAACCTGCCAATTATCTCCCCGACTAGGCCGCGGGCGACGGCGTCGGGCTTTACTACGATGAGGGTCCGCTCGACTGCCGGGAGCGACATCCTACCTGTTCTCCCTTGCCCACTTGAACTTGCGAGGGTCCCGCTTCAGCTTGCGGTCGTTGAGCTTGCACTTGTTGGAACAGTAGCTCTTGGTCGAACCGTCGTTCAATACCAGCATTATGCCGGAGCCGAGATGGACGTCCTTGCCGCAGAAAAAGCATTTCTTAGGTGTATACAACTCAAGTTATCGCCTGGAAGGTGTTCTTTCCGCCCTTGTGACTTGTGCATATAAACGAAGCGCCAGGAGACCATCCGGAAAAGGGCAGCGCGACGCCGTAATCTCAGTCGGGTAACTCAGAGAAAACATCAGGAAGAGGTCGAGTCTCTTCGCATAGGGGTATAAAGCGAAATCAGCTGACCGATGGCTTCGTTGTCGGGTCCAGGCGCGGGCCCTAGCCTTGAGGAGGCTCGTCTATCCTCTCGTAACCTCCCTGGTAATCCTGCTCATCCTGGTAGGGTTCCCGGTCGCGGCGCCGGCGCCTACCATTGACCACGTCGTCGTGATAGTCCAGGAGAACCATACCTTCGACAACTTCTTCGGGTTCTATCCGGGCGCGAACGGCCTCGAGGGTTCGACCGCGCCGATCTTCCACTCTGCGGCCAACGTGGTGTATGAGAACCAGCGGCTGAACGGCTTCGTCGGCCATCCGGAGAACTACGGGTACTTCGCGTGCGCAGACATCCCGTACTACTGCAAGCTCGCCAACTCTGGCGTCCTCTTCGACAACTTCTACTCGGTCAGCCCCGTGGCCAGCCTTCCAAACCACATGGCGATCATCGCCGGTTCGACGCTGGGATTCCACACGGACTGGAACACATCCGGCCAGGCCTTCCCATGGCGCTCAAACACGACGATCCTGGACGAGATGACCTCGGCAGGGATCTCGTGGAACTACGACAACTGCAACTACAACGAATGTCCTCTGTCCTTCTTCACTCAGTCAGGGACGTGGAGTAACGACTTGGGGTCGACGACGACGCTCTTCCAGCAGATCGACAGCAAGACCCTCCCGAGCGTCACCTTCGTGATGCCGACCGAGGACGACGTGAGCGACCAGGCCCCGGCGCTGCTGTCCGACGGACAGGCGTGGATCCAGAACATAATGGACGGGCTCAACTCTTCGGGATACCTCCAGCACACCATAGTGCTGCTGACCTGGGACGACTCCGGCGGATGGTACGACCACGTCACGCCTCCAGGCGCGTTCGGCTACCGGATCCACATGATAATGATCGCACCCTACGGCCCCAAGGGGGTCGTCGACCACACCCTGTCGAGCTTCTACTCGATCCCGGCACTGATCGAGTCGGTCTTCCACCTCCCCTGCATGCACGACGATTGCACCGCCTCCAATCTCCTCAGCGGTCTGAGCGGCGTGAGCTCCGCAAGCCAGTCGGCCGCCTCAAACCAGTCATCCACCTCCAGTCAATCTCCCTCTCCGGTCCAAACCTCCACTGCCTGCCAGGCGTGGGCGACCGCATATTGGGGACCATACTGGGGCTGCGAAGACTTGCGCTGACAGCAAGAGCTCCGAGAGCGCCAGCCCGAAGTCTGGACTTTAGAAGATAAACTGAATCCTGCGTGGGACTTAAATTCGACCGCGAGTGAAGGGTTATGGACGAACCGGCCGAGGATTCTTGGAAGGAGGCACTTCGTTCGTATATCCTTGAGCATGGCGACGATCTGACTTTCACGAAGCATTTCTGGAAGGAATGCGAGCCGCTCGAATCAGACGTAACTCAATACAACAAATTCGTCCGCGCTCAACAGGCAGCCTACACTGGCGACGATGCCCCTACCATTTCGCTTGACTTTGAAGTTTCGACAACTACAATCCGAAGTTGGCTCCTTTTGGAAAAGATGCCAAAACTCGCTCATTTTCTGAAGGCGTTCCTCAAGCTAGGTCTGCCGGATGACAACCATGTCTGGCTCACTCTGGAGCAGTCCCACGGATATGCAATTCCCGTCGGACAGTTCATCCGAATTCCGAAAATCCTGCGAAGCTGGGAGGATGCCGAGCCTGTGTTACCACAAATCAAACCTCTTCTCGAGTGCATGCCTCAATTCTCCAGAAGGTACTTGTTCGGCTTCCTGTTGGGTATAATTCTTGGCGATGCTCACAAACCCAAGCAAGGTCATTCACATAGGCACATCGATTTGGTATTGAGCAAGAAATACGAGACTAATCAGCGGATAGGAGATTTCACATGTTCTTGCGCAAACCAATTCGGTCTTCGAATGAAGAGATACAAAGACAAGCCTAAACCAAAGGACAAACCTCATGGGTTCTATGAATGGGCCTCGCAATCCTCGCCTTTTGTTGACTGGATTTTTCAGGTGTGTCTGGGACTTGAAGATGGTCAAAACACCACATACAATTTGGTGACAATGGAATGGACTCTAGATGCCCCTCTCGACTTCAGAGTTGGACTTATCCAAGGCATCGCAGAGTCAGACGGTTCGGTCGCAGTAGCGAGCCAGGCCGTGGAATTCTGGGTCCTCCCGGATTGGGAGTTCGTGATAAGGCTGCTATCGACATTTGGCTTGCATGGATTCCACAATCGAGAAGCTGTATCCCTCGTCAAGACCCAAGCTATCAATTCGTTCAGTGTACCAGTTTTTTCAGAGCACCTCCAAACAGCGAGATATCAAAAACTGAAACTGATGGCAACAACCAAGAAACTAACCAGAGAGGAGAGATTGCCCGAAACGGTTCGGTCTGAAATTCAAAGACTTGCACGTCAGGGTTACTCTGTCCCAAAAATAGTGGAGGAAATCGCTAGATCAAAGAGTCTACTTGTCTCTTTTGAGGCAGCGCAACGATGGGCAAAGAAGACGAAGGCAAATGTTCCAACAAACCCCGAGACAGAGGAGTTCGACGCCGCCAAGGAATAATTTCTCGGTACGAAATATTCGTATAGGACTATTTGATTTTTCTAGCTTCGCGCTCAGTATCTCTAAGGAGGAGTATGTCGCTGAGGCGTATGGGCCCCTTGACGTTCCTCGTGAGAATCCTCCCCTTCTCCTTGCCTTCGAGTATCTTTACCCTGACCTGCGTGATCTCGCCCGCGACGCCGGTCCTACCGACTATCTGGACGACCTCGGCCGGCGTGATGGACTCTGCGGCCTGCTTGCTCATTGCTACTTAGTCCCGGCCCCTGCGGCTGGTGCTGCGTGGCCTCTAATCCTCGCCAGCTCCTGGGTGACCTGGTCGAGGATCTGCTGGCCCTCGCCGGCCTCAAGGACGGCCGCGGCGGCGGTGGAGACGTCTATCCCGATCGCTGGTCCGATCTGGTCCTTCGAGGGGACGAAGACGTAGGGGATCTTCCTCTCGTCGCAGAGGAGCGGCAGGTGCGCGACGACCTCCGGCGGCTGGACGTCCTCGGCGATGACCACGAGCTTGGCCATGCCGCGCTCGATCGACTTTGTGGTCTCGTTGGTGCCCTTCCTGACCTTTCCTGACCGTGAAGCCTGCCTAAGGACCTCGTACGCAGCCTCGGATACTTCCTTAGGGGTCTCGAATTTTACGAAATAGGGTTTCGGGGTCATCTTGCAATATATCGCCCACAGTCGCATTTTTGGGGGGGCATATAAGCTTGGCACCCGGACGACCCGGGCCTGCTAGGCCGGGACACTCTCCACCGCCGTCCGGGTTAGCTAGTACAGGCCGGTTCGGTTGGCCAGCCCTGGGCATTGCTCACGAAACTGGCGTAGTTCGAGACGAATATCTCGGAAGAATTGAAGCCTGCCTGATAGTCCGAGAAGCCGCTGACCTGTATCAGGCCCTGAGAAGCTATGCTGCAGAATGAGTAGGCGTAGGGAGAGACGCCGCCGGCTTGCTGGTATCCCGGCAGGTTGTAGAGGATTCCGGCGCCCTCAACTCCTACCAGTTTGCCGACTATTGGAGCCGGCGCAGTCCCGGAGAAGGAACTGAATGCGAAGGTCAGTGTCGTCGGGATCACCGGCGGAAGGGGGCTCGGCGGACTGGACGGTGAGCTCCCTTGTGCAAGTCCGCTGAATTCGTAGACGAGGTTGTCGACGTAGTCGCCTACCCATATGTTGCCCATTGAGTCTACGGAGACGCCCCAGATGGAGTCAAAGGACGAGACGGTTATCTTCGCAACCCCGCTCTCGCCGATAGATATGGGGGCTGTGAACTCGTCGACGAGACCGGTCCCCTCGGTGCCTACCCAGAGGTTTCCTGCCCCGTCCATTGCAATCGTAGTCGCAACATCCGGCGAGGTCAAGGACAGAGTATTGGAGGGAGACTCTCCTAGATGGATCGGGCTTGAGTACTCGGTTACCTCGTTACCTGATGCAGCGTAGTTCGCGATCCAGAGATTGTTGCTAGAGTCGAAGACCCCTTCGATCGGAGTCCCGGCCGACAGGACCGGTGCCGGAGTAGCGACAAATGTGGTAGGCTCGGGGGAGAACTCATACACGTTACCCGCCTCCCAATCGAACACCCAGAGGTTGCCCTGATGCAGAACGACCCCGGTAGCCTCATCGAACCCGGTTAGGGTGACCGAGGGCGACATCCCGTTGGTGATGGGCGAGTCGAACTCGTACGCGCCGTTGGTGTATGAGCCGACCCAGAGGTTGCCCGCAGTGTCGAAGGCAAGCTGCGCTGGGCGGCCCACCGTAACCGAGAGGGTGGGAGCCTCATTAGCGGTAAACGGTGCTGCATATTCGTTCACCAGATTAGCGCCGTAGTCAGATACCCAGTGGTCCCCGTTGTGGACCAGCGCATACGTCACGCCTATCAGTGCAGGGGTCCCTGTTAACGTGAGGTTGGGAGTCGGATTGACCGTTGTGAGAGCGGACGCGGGCCTGATTGCGGCGCCCGTCAATAACATCAGGGCAACAAAGGAGAGAGCTATTACCTTCGATGGTTTCGAAAACCGGAGTACGGCTATGATTGGGGAATAACACACTTAATACTTTTGCTCCCTCTTCGATAATTATGGCCGAGTGCACGGAACTGCTGTTTCGCTAGTTGTGCGCTGGGACGCGACCGGCCAGACGCGTGAATCCTGATGAAGCCGTAGCGCGAGAACTGGACGACCTCAGCCGCCTTCAGGTCCTTGAAGGCCTCCTCGACGTTGTAGAGATCCGTCATCCTGGAGACCTGGCCGGGCGACAGGGGCCCCGAGGTCTGACGACGGGCTGAAGAAGTCGCCCACGGCGCCCACCATCGCGTCCCGAGGACCTCCAGCGGATGGAAGGGGACCGTCACCTCTCGAGGGGAGGCGGGCGAGCTATCCCGACTTGCGGGCGCCTTTGGGAGGCAGGATTTCCGATGGCTCGGAACGCTTCACGTCAAGACCGTCGAAGTGCCGGTCGAAGCTCACGATGCAATCGACGCCGAGCTTCTTCGCTAGATAGTACTGCAGCGAGTCATCGAAGTCTCTGCCGAGCGTCTTGGAGAGGAGAGAGATGGCGATCTCGTCTGAGACGTCCGTGTCGTGGACCGAGAGCCCGAGAGAATTCTCCACGTTTCTGAGGAAGTCCAGGAGCCCGTCACCCTCTCCGATGACCGCCTCGACGGCATGAAGAGAGAAGTGCGAGACGACCGCCTCCCGCTCTCCCGTCGAGACCCTCTCGAGCAGGGCCTCGCAATCTCCGGCCTTGTCCCGGTCCATGAGGAGCTCAAGAAAGATGTTCGTGTCGAGCAGTATCAATCCTGATCCGACCATGCTCTGTGCTGCAGCTCGACTGAACTCACCCCGCGGGACTTGACCGCACCCCTGAGCGAACCCCAGTCGACGGTCCCCGGCGACGAGAACCTCAGCATCGACTCTTCCAGGGCCTTTTTCATGGCGCCCTTCTTGTATCCGTAGGTCTCCATGGCCTTCTTCCTGAACTTCCTCGCCAGCGCTTCGTCGACCTCGACCTTGATAGTTGCGGTCATAAGTACATACGTACTTTCGTCGATTATATATGCGCCACGTCCGAGGTGTTCGGGAGACTACCCGTGAGCCAGGACGCACCTGGAAGGGGCGTCGACCCTCACGAAGCCGTATCGTGGGAACTGGACGATGTCACCCTCCTTGAGGCGGTCGAAGGCGCTCTCGGCCACCCCGAGCCGCGTCTTCAGGCTGTCCTTGTTGAACGATCCGTCCTCGTTGTAGAGCTCGGAAGGCTCCAGCACCTCGACGCCGTGGGAGTCCTCCTGCACCACCCACTGGAGCTTCCTGGTGTCCTGGACCATCTCCTCGCCTTCGTAGTGGCCGACCACGTCCTCGCCGGGCGCCTTCGAGACCAGCCGGACGTTGTAGAGCTCCATGAGGCGGAAGACCTGGCCCTCGGTCATCTTCCCGACGTCTCCCGAGGGGACGAAGAAGCGTCCGTCGGTCGCCAGGCTCCGTTCTCCGAGCTTCTCGAGAGGGTGGAACGGGATGGTCACACGTCTATCGGGGGCCCCCTCCACCCTGAGCTTCACCGGGTCCGGGACGAAGTAGACGCGCCTCGTGATAGGGTCGAGCATCTTCCTGTTCACGGCGAAGAGGAGCGACCAGTCGAAGGTGTGCTCGGACTTGGTGTAGCCCACCTCGGTCGTGAACTGGCGTATGGCGCCAGGGAGGATGCCACGCCGGATCACACCCTCGATCGTCGGCATCCTTGGGTCGTCCCAGCCCTCAACCAGCTTCTCCTCGACGAGGGGCCTGAGCAGCCTCTTCTGGACGGGCGTGCCCTTGAAGTTGAACCGCGAGAACTGCGTGACGCGGATCTCGGGGAACCCGAGCATCTTCCTGATGAGCTCCTGCAGGCCCACGTGGAACTCCGAGGACCTCAGGACGTGGGTCACGGTGCAGAGCTGGTCCTCGACGACCACCTCGAAGTCGTAGGTCGGCCAGACGATGAACTTCTCGCCGGTGATGGGATGGGGGTAGTCGATGACCCTCGCTATGTTCGGGTCCCTGAGCGAGTAGTCGAGGCTCGCGAGGTCCCCCTTCAGGCGGATCACGTAGGTGCCCTCCTTGTGCTTCCTGGCGAGCATCTCGGACCAGATCGAGATGTTCTTCTCGACCGTCTGGGCCCTGTGCTCGCACGCGGTCCCCTCGAACCTCAGCTTCTTCATCCTCTCGAGGTCGCAGGAGCAGGCGTAGGCGCTCCCCGCCTCTATCAGGTCCTGGATGTGCTGGTAGAGGAACTCCACGTCGCTGGAGACGTTCTTCTCGTAGTCCCACTTTATCCCGAGCCAGGTGTAGCCCTTCCTGAAGCTCTCGTAGTACCGCTTCTGGACCTTGCGCGGGTTGGTATCCTCGAACCGCAGCCAGAGCTTGCCGTCGTACATCTCTCTGTAGACGTCGTTTATCGTCCCGGCCATCGCGTGGCCGATGTGCATGAAGCCAGAGGGCTCCGGGGGGAGACGGACGACGAAACTTCCCTTGACTGCGCCCTCGAGGGGCGCCAGCCCGACCCGCTGCTCCTGCTTGTGCTCCTGGACTGCTTCTGGGTACTTCTCTTTCAGCATCTGCTCCTGCTGCTGGAGGGTTAGGGCGTTCACGGACCTCACGACCCCCGCCGAGGCCCTCGCGACGTCCTTGGCGATTGACCTCAGGGCTGGCGAGTCCCCGAGGACCTTGCTGACGACCGCCCCCACCTCGGCCTTCCCACCGTGCCTCGATGCGTTCTGGAGGGCGTACTTCTCCATAGATGACCTGTCCTGCTCGCTTATGCTCAAAGCTCTCTACCAGTCCCGTTCGACCGAGTAGCGCGCGATCTCCTCGAGCCTCGAGACCGCCTCCCGGTCTCCCGGCCATCGGACCGTCCGCAGGGTCGAGAGCGCCTGCCCGAGGAGGTTCGCGGCCCTCTCGTTGGCGAACCCGAGGACCTTGTACCGCTCTATCATCTCGAGGATCTCGTCGAGATGCGCCTTCCTCTCCTCCCTCGGCATCGCGAACAGCTCGACCATCCGCTGTTTCTCCTCGCTGGTCCCGACCTGCAGGAGGCGGATCAGGATGAGCGTGCGCTTGCCCTCCAGGAGGTCGTCGGCGTACTGCTTCCCGTACTTCGCGCCCGCCGAGAGGTTGAGGACGTCGTCGTGAATCTGGAATGCGACCCCCAGCGTGGTGCCGGCGTCGATGAGGGACCTGAGCGTCTGGGGGTCGGCGCCGGCCGCTATCCCTCCGAGCCTCATCGGGCTGATTACCGTGTACCAGGACGTCTTCTTGGTGCACATCCGGTAGTAGTCCTCCTCCGAGAGCCTCCAGTTCTTGCCGACGACCCAGCTCAGCTCCATCTGCTGCCCCTCGGTCGTCTCGTTGATCATCCGTGCGAACTCGTCCATGATGTCAAGCGTCCTCTCGACGCCCAAGATCTCGCGGTTCCTGAGGAGGGCCTGCCACATTCGCCCGTGCAGGGCGTCTCCGGTGTTCAGGGCGAGCGTCCAGTCGTACTTCTTGTGGAGGGCCGGCGCGCCCCTGCGCAGCTCCGACCCGTCCTCTATGTCGTCGTGGATGAGTATCCAGTTCTGGAAGAGCTCGAGGCACGAGGCGGTGAGGAGGGCTTCGTCCTCGGAGCCCCCGAAGGCCCTGCAGCTCGTGACGCAGATGAAGGGGCGCATGCCCTTCCCTCCTCGCTCGGGGTAGTCGCGCATCATCTTGTAGAGGAGCTCGACCTCGGCTATCATGTGCGTCTTTGGCAGGATGTCCTCGAGCAGGAGCCGGTCCACGCGGGACTTCACGCCCTTCATCTCCTCGAGCATCTGCGAGTACTCTACCATGATCAATCGACCCAGTAGGTGAGCGGCGGAGTGATGATCTTCCTGACTGCCTTCAGCTCGGAGACCGTGCTCGCGCCGGTGACGAACATCGTTGTCTTCAGCTCCAGGAGCGTCTGCTCGGCGAACGCCTCGAGCGTCTTCCTCCCCTTGGACGCGCTCTCGAGCATGGGCCTGGCCATCCCGCAGGCCGCGGCGCCCAGCGAGAGGCACTTGGCGACCTCGAGACCGTTCCTAAGCCCTCCCGAGGCGACCAGGGGAACGCGGACCGCGTCCCGGGCCTCCAACAGCGCGGCGGCGGTCGGGATGCCCCAGTCCCAGAAGAGCGCGCCGAGGGCCGCCTTGGACGGGTCCTTCTGATCGGCCGCCCTCAGCGCCTCTACCCCCGCCCAGCTCGTACCGCCCGCCCCCGAGACGTTGATCGCCTTGACCCCGACGCCTTCGAGCTCCCGCGCGACCTCCCGGCTTATCCCGGCGCCGACCTCCTTGACCATCACCGGGACCGAGAGGTTCTGGCAGAGTTCCTTGATAGCGGCGAGGACTCCCCTGAAGGACGTCTCGCCCTCAGGCTGGACGGCCTCCTGGAGAGGGTTGAGATGCACGGCGAGCGCGTCCGCCCCTATCATCGAGACGAGCCTCTCGGCATCGCTGATCGGGAAGCCCTTTGCCAGCTGCGCTCCGCCGATGTTCGCGAAGAGGAAGGCGGTCGGTGCCCTCTTCCTGGCCACAGAATAGGTCCGCGCCATGCCCTCGGAGAGGAGCCCCGCCCGCTGGCTGCCGAGGCCCATCGCCAGCCCGCGCTCCTGGGCCATCTCGGCGAGTGTCCCGTTGATCTCCTCCGCCTTCGGCGCGCCGCCCGTCATCGAGTCAACAACGAGCGGGGCCTTGAGCTTCTTCCCCAGGAAGGTGACCGAGAGGTCGATGTCGGACATGTCAATCTCCGGGAGGGCGCAGTGGATCAGGTGGACGCACTCGAGGAGGGTCGTCCCCTCCCTCGCCTGCACGTTCTTGCCGAGCACAACGTCGATTCCTTCTTCTTTCCTCCGGATAATCTCCCTTATCCTCGCGTCTTCGCTCTTACTCACGAGAAGGACCCTTTACTGTTGTACCGCGAAAGCTGAGACCCTTTAAGGCTTTGGAGAATTCCGCGGGCCTGAACCCTGATACGAACGCGACCTCGGTCCCCGCGGAGGCCATCCTCAAGGCATCTCTGAGCTTGAGGGCTATCCCGCCTGTCGCGTCCTCTGAGGGGGAGAGCTTCAGCTCCCTCGCGTCCTTCTTCTCCACCGACCTGAGAAGCCCCTCCGGGCCCATTATCCCGTCCACGTCCATCACGAAGACGCACCGCTCGGCGCCCAGCATCTTCGAGAGGAGGAGCGCGATCGTGTCCCCGGATAGGATCTTGAAGCCGGTCCCGACGTTCACCACGTCGCCGAACGTGACCGGGGTCAGCCCAGCTGCGATGGTCTGCTCCAGCCATTTCGCGCCCTTCCTTCCCGCGGCCGCAAGGACCGGGAACGGGGAGAAGGTGTATGGATGGAGCCCTCCAGCCATGAACGAATCGCAGATGCGCGCGTTGAGGTCGAACATGGCGCGTCTGGTCTCGCTGACGCCCTCGGGCGAGGGCTTCGAGGAACGGGAGGACAGACCATACTCCTTCGCGACCGGGTGCCCGAACGCGCCGCCGCCGTGCACCACCACGACGTCCACGCCCGAGGTCGAGATTGCTCTCGCGAGCGATGCGATGGTCTCCCCCCTGTAGGAGAACTTCTTCGTCTTGCTCTCGCTGATGATCGAGCCGCCGAGCTTTACGACTACTGCTCGGTTGTCCACACTTTCACTCCTCCGGACGGGGCCTCGCTGATGAACGATCTGAACCCCTTCGCGGCGAGCCGCGAGACCACCTCCTTCGTCGCGGCGGCAGGGGCGACCCCGAGGACGCTCCCTCCACCGCCCGCCCCGGTGAGCTTCGCCCCGTAGCAGCCGCTCTCGAGGCAGAGGTCGACTAGCTTGTCGAGCCTCTCGTTCGAGGCTCCGACCATGCCGAGCACGGCGTGATTGTATGTCATCAACCGCCCGAGCTCCTCGAGGCGCCCGTCCAGGAAACGCTCGGTCGCCAGCTCCGTTATCAGCGAAGCGGAGTCGCAGAGCTTCGAGAAGAGGTGCGGATAGTCGAGCTTCATCGAAGAGACCTTGCTGATCAGCTTCTTCGAGCTCCTCCTGTCCCCCGAGTAGACCACGAGGAGGCTCACCGGCTTGGCCAGGTCGAGCCTTGTTGGCTCTTCGCCGACCCTGAACTGCAGGACCCCTCCGATCGCCGAGACGGCGACGTCTATCCCGGACGGGTTCCCATGGACGAGCCGTTCGCCGAGCATCGCGGTCTCGATTATCGACGCGGTGTCGAGGCTCCAGTCCTCCAGCCTGCTCACCGCGACGACCGTGGCGACCATCGCCGAAGCCGACGAGCCCAGCCCGGCACCCGCGGGCAGCTCCGACGATATCACGACCCTCGCTTTGGGTTCGGCGCCCCTCTCCCGGTACATCTCACGGACGAGCCTCTCTACGGGGAGAAGGTCGGAGCCGGCGCGGTGGTACCGGCCGAGGGCGGTCTCGACCGTCAGCCTCGACGCCCTCGACGCCTCGACCCTGGTCTTCTGGCTCAGGGACGCTGCGAGGGCTAGCGCGCCGTGGACGACGAAGTGCTCTCCCGTGATGATTACCTTTCCCGGGGCCTCCGCGACGACCTTCAGGACAGCTCACCCGAACGTGACCGAAGGGTAGCCCACGACCGCATCGTTGTCTCCGGTCGTGTCCCCGCTGCTTGCATATTTGTGCAATTCACCCCGCTTGAAGCCGAGGAGGCGGCTGGCCTCCATGACGGTCCCGATCGCCCCGTAGCCGCAGGCCGTCACCCGCTTCTCCTCCAGCACGGAGTAGAAGGCCTCGATGTCGAGCCGGAGCACGGTCTCGAGCAGCGCCGTGTCCTTCTCCCTGGCGACACTGGCGGGCTCGTAGTGGGTAAGGTCCGAGGAGGCGATGAGGATGGCATCTCTTCCTTTCAGGAGGACTGAGAGACCCCTTCCCAGCTCCCTCGCCGTGTCCATGTCCTGGAAGGCGAGGCAGATCGGGAGGATCTTGAACGTGTGGTAGATCTCCTGCAGGAAGGGGATCTGGACCTCCAGCGAGTGCTCCCTTCTCTGCGACTCGGGGTCGAAGTCGACGAGACCGGTGAGCTCGACTATCCTGCGCGCCGCTTCCGCATCGACCTTGACGTTCCCGAGAGGTGTAGCCCACTCGCCTTCGCGGAAGGTGGAGATGCCGCTCCCGACGCCGTAGTGGTTCGGGCCCACGATCACGACGAGCTCGGGCCGACGGAGAGACGAGAGCCAGAGATAGCTGTGAGCCGCGACCGGGCCTGAGTAGATGTACCCGGCGTGAGGGGCGATGCAGGCCAGGACGCCCCCGCGCTCCACCGCCGAAGGCGGGAGGGAACCGGGGCCCAGCGGGTGAGTGTACGACTCTCGGATGAGCGCCTTCAGCTCAGTGGGGTCGTCGGGATAGAAGCTCCCCGCAACCGCGGGCCTCCTGACTGTCATTAGGTTCGGGCCGCGGCGGCGTGGCTTAAGAGATTTGGGTCTGGGAGTTAGTCTCGGCGGCCGGACGACTCTCGGCGGCCGGACGACTCTTCTTCCTCTTCTTCGAGGTCCGACTCGAGGAGCTTCGTCTCAAAGTCGTCTATGGTGTACTTCATCTTCTGATCGCCGGTGATGGCGCCGGAGTGCGTCTGGACGGCCATGGCGAGCAGCCAGAAGATCGCGGCCAGGGCCTTCCTTCCCCTGTTGTTCCCAGGTATCACCACGTCGACGTCGTCGGTGATGTTGTCCGTATCGCAGACCGCGATCACCGGTATCCCCATCTTTGCCGCCTCGACGAGGGCCTGGGTGTCCGACGCGGGGTCCGCGACGACGACCAGTTCGGCGTCGAGGTGACCTGGAAAGAGCGGGTTCGTGAAAGTCCCTGGCATGAAACGGCCCACGACTGAGATCGCGCCCGTGACCTCGCAGAACTTCTCAACCGGGACCCTCCCGTAGTCCTTGCTCGCATAGACCACCGTGTTCGCGGCTCCTGCGAAAGCGATGAACTTCCCGGCGACGTCTATCCTGTTAAGCGTCTTAGAATAATCGATGAGGTGCAGTCCGTCGGGCCTCGGCCTCGTCGTGAACTGCTCCATCGTCTTCGTCCTGACCTGAGTCCCGATCCTGATTCCTGTCGCGAGAAGGGCCTTCTCGGAGAGCTGAGGGATGACCATCTTCTCATCCGAGCCACTCTCTTCATCTCCGTGTTCTGCCATGTTACTTATCCCAATTCACCAATGTTGCTGTCTCGAGCCTTTCGCCTTCTCGAGGTACGTCTTTTAAGCGTATTGAGGTACGCGAAGCGGCTTCTCGCATCAGGAGACCATCCACGACTGGTCGAGCGTCCCGCCCAGCTCCTCCGAGAGCCGTATGAGCTCGTTCACCTTCGCCGTCCTCTCGCCCCCGAGCACGCCGCACTTCATCAGCCCGCAGCCGAACCCGACCGCGAAGTGTGCAAGGTGGCCGCCTTCGTTGTCACCAGAGCGGTGCGAGGCCGTCAGGACCTGCCCATGCTCGCGCGCCATCCTGGAGAACCTCGCAGCCTCGCCCAGGGACCCGATCTGGTTGACCTTCACGATGACCCCGTTGGTGCTCTTGCCCTTGATCCCGAGCTTCAGCCGCTCCGGGTCGGTCGTATAGATGTCGTCGCCGACTATGAGGGTATTCTTGAGCGCCGAGTGCAGTTTCGCATACCCGTCGAAGTCGTCCTCGTGCATGGGGTCCTCGATGTAGAACAGATTGAATCTGTCGCAGATCTCGCCGATGAAGGATATCTGGTCCTCCCTGGAGCGGGTCTTCCCCGTCGACCGGTAGTAGTAACCGCCCTTCTTCTCATCGTAGAGGCTGTCGGCCGCTACGTCTAGCCCCACGCGGATCTTCCTCCCCTTCTCGTCCTGGACGCGGGCTGCCTCCTCGGAGACCACCAGCAGGGCCTCCTCGTCCGTTATGCCCGGAGCCCAGCCGCCCTCGTCGCCCCTTCCCAGCGGGTATGAGAGGGACTTTGCGAGCCTCCTTCCCACGGACCTGTGGACTGCGAAGTTCAGCTGCTCGGCTTCGGCGACCGAACCGGCCCCCACCGCCGTGACGAGGATCTCCTGCATGCTGGGAGAGAGGTCGCTCGCGTGCTTCCCCCCGCCGAGGACGTTGCCTAGCGGGAACGGGAGAACCGATGAGCGGGGATCGATGACCCTGCAGAGAGGTACGCCCCTTGCTCGTCCCTCCGCCTCGGCCCCCGCGACGCTGACGGCATAGGCGAGTGAGCCGCCTATGCGCGAGTAGTCCCTGGTCCCGTCGATCTCTCTGAGCAGCCGCGCCATCCCGTCGATGTCCGCGGCGTCGAAGCCGATGATCCTCTTCTTGTAGCTCTCGAACTGGGCGACGGTCTTCTCGGCGCTCCCCTCGACGAAGGGTACCGCCTCGCCCCCGCCCAGGCTCGCGCCCGAGGGAGAGAGGGCCCTCCCGAGTTTGCCGTCCACCCTGACGTCTGCCTCTATGCCAAGGTCGCCGCGGCCGTTGAAACAAACCCTGACGCGGACGTCTTGGATCTGCATTGCTGCGATCAGGGCCCGGGGTTCTTCTGTTGGTAGTATGGGAGGACCTGGTCGATGAGGTCCACCGAAGTAATCATCATCCTTCTGCAGCAGTATCGCGACACCTTGAGATCGTCCAGGACCTTGCCCGGGTCCTCCCCGGCCTTGACTCGCGTCTCCATCTCGGAGAACTTGTCGCCGAGGAGCTTTCCGCAGGTGAAGCAGCGGATTGGGACTAGCAAACCAGTATCACCGGTAACCAACACTTGGCCTTACGTCCGACCTCTTCGATCTGCCCATAATGTTATTGAACACATCCGGACCCCTATGTAATCCTTTCTTGTAACCACTCGGAGAGAAGAAGCCGATAGCCCTGATTGCTTCCTCCTTCTTTGTGCCGCAAAGATATGGAAGGGCTTCGTTCAAAATTCTTAGTGCTCGCAAGCCCATCGGATTTCTTGTGAAGATTCTCCTTCGATTCTCCCCGTGGTATCGACCTTCCAGGCGAGGGGGACTCAAACCGACAACCGCGGCAAATTTTGCTACCCATTCCCTGTCGGTCATGTCCAGACGGAGAACAAGTTGCGTCTGGTCCTGGCGTTTGTTATACGAACAGGTTACCGAACCTTCGGTCCCAATCATGGTAGCAATGAATATCCTTGCCTCGGAGTTTGCAAGCACTACAGCCGGGACTCTTTCGCGAGTTTCAAGCATGTTGCGAAGCCCTCGGCCCGTCCACGAATCAGGGGACGAGATTGAGTAACGTTTCATCCACCTGTACATCGTTCCCTGGTGGATGCCGAGTTTAGCCGCTGCCACCCCCGGCGAATCCGAATTGGAAATCGCGATTGTTAGCTCGTTCCTACGGGCGTCATCCTTTGGCGAAGAAACCGACTCGGGCATACTGAGCAAAACTGACATGCCTCTTAACCACCACTGCTCAGCGATAACTTTTCTGTCTCTTCCGTCTCGCGCCCGGGCCGCCGAACTTCTTCGGCTCCGTCTGCCTCGGATCGCCTGAGAGCAGGTACTTGCTGAACGCTGTGATCTTGTCCCGTATGTCGGCTCCCTTGGTCTGGTCGACGTAGGCCCTGGCGATCGACATTGCGACGGCGTCGGCCTGGCTCATGAACCCGCCACCGGAGACGTTGACGTCGATGTCGTACTTCTCCCTGAGCTCCCCGACCACCATCACCGGCGATAGCATGTGGAGCCTGGCGACCTCCGGCTCGCAGATCTCGAGCGGTACGCCGTTAACCCTGATGCGCCCCTGGCCCGCGTGGATTGCGGCGGTCGCCCTGGAGGTCTTCCTCGAGCCCGCGTAGAGCTTCGGCTTCGTGCGTTGCTTGGACTGCGATACCATGCTTAACCAGACCATCCTATGTTCTTGGCGATCTCGGCGATCGTGGTGTAGCTCGGGAGAGGCCTCGTCGCGAGCGCGTCATCGAACTTGCTCGTCTTGACGCCAGTGAACTTCTCTGGGACGCCCATGTAGACGCGGAGGTGGCTCATGGCGCTGGTGCCCTTCGCCTTGGTCTTGGGTACCATCCCCCGGACCATCCTGCGGAGGATGTTGTCAGGGCGGCGGGGGTGGATGGGACCATAGATCGGGTTGACGTGGCTGTATATCTCCAGCCTGGCCTGCCACTGCCGGAAGACGCTGGCGCTATTCCCTGAGATGAGCGCGTTCTCTGCGTTCAGCACGACCACCTTCTTCCCGTGGAGCAGTTCGTGGGCGACCTTGGAGCACATCCGCCCCGCTACCTGGCCGGATGCGTCTACGTAGATCGTGTTCTCTTCACTTGACAAGTCTGACACCACTCCCGTCTGGGAACCTCTTGACAAACTCCTCGATTGTGAGCGCTTCGCCGCCGGCCGTCTCTATCTTCTTCCGGGCCGAGGCCGAGAACGCGAACGCGCCGACCACCAGCTTCTTCTCGAGCGGGCCGGAGCCAAGAACCTTCCCTGGCACGAAGAGGGGGCTGTCGCCGTCGTCCGCTCGTGCCAGGTGGGCCACGTTGACGGACGTCTCGTTGCGCGAGGAGGCGCTGAGGTACGCCGCTGCGTCCCTCCAGATCCCGATCTTCTCCTTCCGTCCTAGCCTCTCAAGCATCACGGCCTGGCTCCTGAGGATCTTATTGGATTTCATTCGGATTTACCATCTTCCACTTTGCTGGCGACCTCGTTGTGAAGGTCCTGGAACTTCTCCTCGAGCTTCTCGATGGCCCTCGTCACGATCTCCTTCGCGGGCATCGAACCGGAACTCTCGACCTTTAGAATGTACGAACCTTCGGGCTTACCGTCGACGAGGACCGATATGGTCGCGGGCTGCCACTTGGCGTGCTCCTTCGCTCTTCCGAGACGGGCGTAGGCCTCGAGCTTTACTGACTGGCCGGCGGCCAGCTTTACTATCGGGATGTTCGGGCTGACTGGTCTGATCTCCCTGTCCTCGGAGACCAGGTCGCCTGACAGGACGGTGCGAGGCTTGTCGTGGGCCGCGGCGTCGAGGACGATCAGGACCCTGCACTTCTGGCACCCGAGCGGGTTGCCACAGTCGCACTTCTCCGGGAGGACGTATCTCTCGAGGTCCGTCTTGAGTGGAATCATCCCGAGCCTGTGCGCGAGGATCTCGTCGTAGAGAACGGAGGAATTCTCGAGGATCACGATGTCGTCTATGGCCATCGCCGGGACCTCGGAGATGCAGAAGCGCCGTATGGCATTGGCGTAGCTTCGGTCTATGCCCTCAAGCTGCAATGAGACCTTCTCATCGCTCTCCTCGAGCACTTTTATCTTGGGAACAATCACTGC
Organism: Candidatus Gagatemarchaeum stordalenia; assembly: GCA_003164815.1. Classification (GTDB taxonomy): domain Archaea; phylum Thermoproteota; class Nitrososphaeria; order Nitrososphaerales; family Gagatemarchaeaceae; genus Gagatemarchaeum; species Gagatemarchaeum stordalenia. The sequence goes on along the minus strand of PLUF01000086.1, from coordinate 13,811 downwards.
CAACAATCACTCCGGCGAACTAGACTTTGACGCGGGTTGGAGCGGGGTTTAAAAGGCTTCACACCTATTCCGGTTCCGGACTCTAAAGTCCGGACAGGGGGATTATGTGCTCAGCACGATGGGAATTGTTGGTGCGGATGCCGGTTCGTTAGTGGTCGTATCAGCCGAGAAGGTGACCGCGTATGTACCCGCTGGCACGGGCCCCGTGAAGTCAATGCAGAACACTGTGGCGGTTTGCCCGCTGGCAAGAGTCACACTGCCGATTAGGACGTTGGTGCTTGTACCCGACTTCAGGGTCACGAAGATATTCAGCGACAGGGTCGAGCCCCAGCAGTTCGTGACCGGCACGGACACGCCTTGATAGTTACCGTTCGCGCCCCAGAATGCGCCGGATGTTGTGAAGGAGGCAGAGTCGGCGAAAGTTGTGGTGGGACAGGATTGAGTTGTTGTTGTACTGGTGGTCGTGGTTGAAGTTGTACTGGTGGTCGGAGGCGCAGAGGTACCGCCAGAACAAGAGTAGCTGAAAATCCACCCCTGCTGACCGTTGTACGTCACGTATTCGCCGCCGAAGCCCTGTTGCACCGGAGCCGGGACGTTAGAAATCGGCCCAGGGAAGAAGGACGTGACGTAGTTACCGCCAAGTACAGTCCAGGTGTTCCCGCTCTGGTCTGTATACGTGGCGCCGGCCGGCACGAGAACCCCACCGGATGTGCTCGGGCAGGAGGGAAGCGACTGGGACGGGTAGCTGAACGCCACGCCGACCTCAGTCCAGAAGTAGTCACCCCCTCCGAGGTTGGCGGGGAAGGTGGTAGGAGACGTGACGCTGCTCGGCGCCGCGACGCTGTTAGTAGAGTATTCGGCGAATCCTGCTCCTGACCCGGAAGTGGGAGGTGTGGCTGTATAGCCGGCGCCGGCCCCGAATGACGGGTCAGCAAGAGACGCCACGCCGACTACGCCGAGAAGAAAGGCGAGGTTCGAGAAGGACGTTGAGCTCGTCGCCACCGCGGTGCCCTCACACCCAAATTCAGAATCATGCACGGCGCCTGCCGCGATTATCGGGGAGAGCACGAGTTCACAGTATCCCTGACCCGTACCGATCGTGATCCCAGCCGCCGTCACGCCTGAGAGCTCATAGACGAAGATATCGATACTTTGCACGGACTCATCGACGTTCACAACTACCCCTACGCTGTCCGAGCCGGTCGAAGGCGCCGTCGCGGTGAAGATTGCTGTGCAGCTTTCTTGTGCCGGAGCAACGCAATTGATCACGGCTGCCGTGAACGTGGAATTTAGAGTGTCAGAGAGCGAGAAGACGTTAAGAGGATCGATTGGTTCGAATGTGGTTGAAACTCCCACAACGATCAGATTCCCTACTGTCACTGCTTGCCCAAAGTTGACGCTCGCCGAGTTATCGCAATCGCTACAGCCCCCGCTCGCCTGCTGCATAAGAGGCAGTTGTGAGATACCAGCGTGGGCATAGAGCGGCGCTGCCAGCACAAAGGAGGTCAACAGGACTGCCAGCACGAACAGTGGTTTGGACTTCCTCAGAAACTGCACTATCATTGGGGTTCACTACACTACTTATTAGGTATTACAGCAATAATACATCAAAGACCCCTTTTCTTGCTCTTTCAGCGGTCTGTGAAGGCCAATCGAGGCACGAATATGCCTTCGTGGCCGGCATGGGCAATCCTTGGACCGCAATTAGAAGGCGCATGTTCGATTCTTCCACTATCCCAGCCCTCAAAACAGACTGGAAGACGCCGTCACTCCAATATCGGAAACAGGGGCAGTCCCCCTGATGGTTGCCTAGCTGAGCACGAGGCGTGTTGTTACGCTCTTCTTCCTCTGCGGCCGCCCTTCTTCCTTGTGGTGTCGTGGGGTATCGGGGTCGCGTCCTCGATCCGACCGATCCTGAACCCCGAACGGGCGATCGCCCTGATGGCCGCCTGCGCGCCCGGACCGGGCGTCCTGGGACCTGTGCCTCCGACCGCTCTGACCTTGATGTGTACCGCGGTGATTCCCTTGCCCTTTGCAACGTCTGAGGCCGCCGACGCGGACCGCATGGCTGCGTAGGGCGATGACTCGAACCTGTCGGCCTTGACGTGCCTGCCTCCCGAGGAGAAGGATATCGTCTCGGCGCCGGTCAGGTCGGTCATGTGGACTATCGTGTTGTTGTAGCTGCTATAGATGTGGACGACCGCCCATCTATCCTTTAGGAATTCTTCTTCTGACAAACTCTATCACTGGCTCGGGGCCGGCGTCTCCGTCGCCTCTGGGCCCGCTGCTGGTGCCGGTGCGGCCTCCATCTTTGGCTCGGCGAGCTTCGGGACTCCGATGCCGCCCGTGAGCACGATCTTCTGTTCGTCCTCGGCCGTGACGTGGTAGCCTGGCACCGAGACGACCCGCTCCCCTATCTTCACGTGCCTGTGGACGATGAGCTGGCGCGCCTGGGCCGGAGTCACGGCGCTTCCGCGCTTGTAGATGACCGTCTGCAGCCTGCGGCTGAGCATGTCCTCCACGCTGAGGCTGAGCACGTCGTCGAGAATCATCCCTGGAGAGAGCAACCCCTTCTTCAGAAGGCTGTTGAGAAGCTTGCCCTCCTCGCGGGTGCGCTCGACCGCCGGCGCGGCCAAGAGGTGCCTCGCCTGCTTACGTATCGAGCTGAGCTGGGACTGGGCCTTGTAGAGCTCCCGCTTGTTCCTCAGACCATAGCTTCCGACGAGGTAGAGTTCCTGGGCGAGCTGGTCGCTGCGCCAGGGGCTTCTGGGCGTGGAATACGTCCTGCGCGGCCTTCTAGGGTCTCCCATCTATATCGGCACCTACTTCTTCTTCTCCTTGTCATCCGCTGCGCCCTTCGCAGCGTTCGCCGCCGCTTGGAGCGTCGACTTCCTCACACCGACTGTGCGTCCCTTCCGCCCCGTGGTGCGGGTCCGCTGTCCTCTCACCTTGAGACCGAGGCCGTGCCTGATCCCCCGCCAGCTCTGCACGTTCTTCTCCCTGTCGAGGTCCGTCTTTAACGCATAGTCGAGGTCGGGCCCGACGAGCTGCTTAGTCTCGCCCGTCTCAGGGTCTCTCCGCCTGTTCAGCGCCCACTGTGGCACCTTCAGAGATGAACCGTCTATGAGCACCTTCTCAAGTTCCTTCAGTTGTGATTCGCTGAGCGTTCCGAGCCTGGCCCTCGGGTCGAGCCCTAGGCTGCTAACTATCGCCTGTGCAAAATTGTCACCGACTCCCTTGAGGTCGGCGATTGCCGGGATGAGCTTCTTCCTTCCCTCTAAGTCCTTTCCTCTAATCCTAACGAGATACCTGAACTCCGACGACAAATCAGTAGCTGGACAGCCCTCCAGCCTCGGATTATAAGAATTGCCCTATCTCCGAGCACAAATCAGCCGCCGGTGGCGTGGAGGACCTCCACGGTGTCGACTTTACCGTCACCGTCCATGTCCGTCCCCCGAAGGACGACCGAGTACTCTCCTCCCTTGTATCCGGCGAAGGCTCGTTCGGCGAAGTTCGTCAGTCCGATGATCGCGGCCTTGGTCCCCGAGCCGCTGAGGCCCGCGGCCACGATGCAGTATCCGTCGGGGTTCCAAGGGTTCTTCACCTTGGCGATGAGCGCGTCCCGGTCAGAGCTGTACTTCGACCCGTTCTCGTCGACGATGGAACCCCAGAAGCCCTCCTCGTAGAACCTTATCGGAAGGTGCGAGTTGATCTCGGCCGCGACGACGTTGGTGCGCGGGCCGCCGACGACGATCAGGTTGGACTTCTCGAGCTTCTCGTTCTTGAGGTCGACGTCGAGCTTTACGGGGAACGATTGGGGAAGTCTGACGAACTGACCGAGGGCGAAACCCACCTGGATCGCGTAGTGCCCGTCCCGACCCTGGGTCCTATTGGGCCCGTGCGGCTCCGGAGAACCGACCACAATCCACCCGTCCAGGCTTCCCGAAGAGATGAACTCGTGAAGGAACCCGCCGAACGCAGGGGACCGGGAGGCGGACGGCAGCCCGCTGAATCCTTCTGGCTTTACCGGAAACTCCACAGCGAAGCCATCGACGGCGAGAGTATAGAGGTCGGCCGTCCCACCCCTCACGACCCTCTGCCCTACCTTCTTCAGGAGCCCGGCGCGCTCGAGCTTCCTGACGTGGTAGTAGACCGTCTGGTGGTAGACCTTGAGCTCCCTGGCAATCGCAGACGGGTAGTTGGGACCCTTTGAGAGGAGGCGCAGGATCCTGTTGCCCATGCCTGAGGCGGCCGGGAAGAAGCTGGCGGGGTCCTCCGAGACCGACACCCTCTTGCTCGTCGAGGATTCGGGGTCGAGGAGAAGACGCTCCTTGCGCATGAATCCAATGCGATTTCAACTATTATTAAACGGTTATGCAGGGTGAGCGAGTCGTGGCCGCGTTCCGCTCTGTCGGAGAGCCTGATGCATGCAAACTCCCGTTTGCATGTATGAACCGGGGACGCGACGGGTGTTATATCGGCTCGGCGGAGGCGTCCGAATGTAAGACTTTGTGCGGGATTGTCGCCGGGATCTCAGAGGAGGAGATTGCTCCGATATTGTTGGAGGGGCTAAGGCGGGTTGAGTACAGAGGTTACGACTCGGCCGGTGTGGCCACGGTTAGCGAGGGCAAACTCGAGATCAGGAAGGAGGTCGGAAGGATCGATGACCTTGAGAGCAAATACCGAGCATCCGGGATGAAGGGGCGCACGGGCATCTCCCATACGCGGTGGGCGACCCACGGCCGCGTGACCCAGGCAAACGCCCACCCGCACGCCTCGTGCGAGGACCTGGTCGCGGTGGTCCACAACGGGATCATCGAGAACTACCGGGAGCTTAGGGAGAGGCTCATCAAAGAGGGCCACGTGTTCAAGAGCGAGACGGACAGCGAGGTGATACCGCACCTCATCGAGGAGGCGAGCAGGACGGGGAAGGACCCGCTCGCGGCGACGCTGAGCGCGGTGAGGCAGCTAAGGGGCCAGTACGCGATCGTCGCGATGTTCAGGGACCACCCCGAGGTGATAACGGGCGCGAGGAACGATGCGCCGCTCGTGGTCGGGGTCGGCGAGAGGGAGATGTTCCTGGCGAGCGACGTCCTCGCCTTCATCTCGCGGACCGACAGGGCGGTCTTCCTCGACAACATGGAGGTGGTCGAGGTGACCGCCAGAGGATACAGGGTCTTCGACACAGACGGGGTCGAGGTCGAGAAGAAGCCGACGCAGCTGGCCTGGGAGCTCTCCGATCTCTCGAAGCACGACTACGCGCACTATACGCTCAAGGAGATTCACGAGCAGTCAGTGACCGTAGAGAGGGCGTATCTGCAGGACGCGGGGAAGCTCGACTCCTTCGTCCGCGCGCTCAGGGGCGCCGAATCGGTCCTTCTCACGGCTTCGGGATCGAGCTACCACGCCGCGATGCTTCTCAAGGACAGGCTGAACCGGGACGGGATAGTCAGGTGCGACGCGGTCCTGGCGGGCGAGTTCGAGGACACGGCCCATTTCCTGGACAAGGGGACAGTGGTGGTGGCGTTCAGCCAGAGCGGGGAGACGGCAGACCTCCTGCACGCGGTCAAGGTGGCGAGGGGGAAGGGGGCGAAGGTGATCTCGGTCGTGAACGCGGCGGGGTCGTCGCTCGCGAGGGAGTCGGATGAGGTGCTCACCCTGAACTGCGGGCCCGAGGTGGGCGTCGCGGCGACGAAGAGCTTCACCGCCCAGGTGATGGTCGGGAACGTCATAGCGGATGCGGTCGTCGGAAAGAGCACCGTCGGAGACCCGGCTGCCGTGGGGAGGCTGATCGCGGAGACGCTCGCCACCGAGGAGAAGGTCCGGGAGATTGCCAAGCTGTTCCGGGACAGGCCGGACTTCTACTTCATAGCCCGCGGGCACCACTATCCGCTCGCCCTGGAGGGTGCCCTGAAGCTCAAGGAGCTCTCGTACATCCACGCCGAGGGGATGCCTGCGAGCGAGCTGAAGCACGGGACGCTCGCGCTCATAGAGAAGGGTACCCCGGTCGTCGTCCTAGCTCCCGGAGGGGAGGGTTTCGAGAGCACGATCTCGAACGCCCTCGAGCTCGAGGCGAGGGGCGCCGAGGTCATCGGGATCTCGGACAAGGAGCACCCGGTCTTCAGGCACAGGGTGGGCATCCCGCCGTCCAACGAGAGCATCTCGCCGATACTCGAGGTCATCCCCCTCCAGCTCCTGGCCTACTTCATGGCGACCGAGAGGAAGAACGACCCGGACTATCCGAGGAACCTCGCCAAGTCAGTAACCGTGAGGTAGTCGGGCGCTCGACAGGACGGAGCCCGGAAGGTTCGGGCAAGCAAAAATTAATATCGATGCGTCCGGCGGTAGGTCGTGCAAGACCGGAAAAAGTACCTTACCGCGCCGGAGAAATCCATCGAGGTAGGAAAGAAGAGCATATCGAAACTCCTCGAAGAGATGGCCCAGACGGGCTTCCAGGGGAAGCGGCTGGGCGAAGCAGCAAGGATTTGGGCTGAGATGACCCAGCAGAAGGGTCTCACGATATTCATGGGCTACTCTGGCTCGATGAGCACCACAGGCCAGTGGAAGCTCGTCAGGTGGCTGATAGAGAACCGGTACATCGACGTCCTGGTGAGCACGGGCGCCAACATCTCGGAGGACATCCTCGAGGCCATGGGCTACAACTACTACCAGGGGACCTGGCTCGCCAACGACGAGGACCTTCTCGAGGCGAAGGTCGACAGGTTCTACGACATCTATGCCGACGAGTACGAGTACAGGGAGCTGGAGGGGCTGATCAGGAAGTTCGCGAGCACCCTGGACACCAAGAGGTCCTACTCGACGAGGGAGTTCCTCAACAGGTTCGGAGAGTACCAGTGGAAGAAGGGGATCAAGAGCATCACGGCGACGGCCTGGAAGTATGGGGTGCCCGTCTACTCTCCCGGGCTCATCGACAGCGGCTACGGGGTGGCGCTCAGCCTCCTCAAGAGGGAGGAGGGGAAGCTCGTCAGGCTGGACCAGACTCAGGACATGGAGGAGCTGGGCCAGATAGCCGACAGGAGCAAGCGGACCGCCGTCGTGTACATAGGAGGGGGGGTGCCCAAGGACACGATCCAGCTCGCATCGATCATAAAGTCGCTCTCGAAGGGCGGTGAGGAATCGACGCCCCACGACTACGCGATCCAGATCACGACCGACAGCCCCCAGTGGGGAGGCCTCTCGGGGTGCACCCTCGAGGAGGCGATCAGCTGGGGCAAGATCGCCGCCGACTCGACGAGGAGCGTGGTGTACTGCGACGCGACCATAGCGCTCCCCCTGATCGCGCACTCGATGAGCGAGAAGGTGGAGAAGAGGAAGGACGTACCCGACCTGGGCTGGGTCTTCAAGAACAAGTGACGTCCGCACGCTCAACGGTCCCCGGGTTCGGTAAAGGATTAATCCGGGCCCGCCGCGGCGGCAGCCGAAGATAATGTCAGAGTCTTCCATGCGCGTCGAGATAAAGGACGGCGGCCCCAGGGTCTCAAAGCCCACCATCATCGTCGGTGTCCCTGAGTCGGGACTCGTCGGCACAATCACGTGCTCGTACCTCATCGAGCAGCTGAAGATGGCGGAGCGTGGCTTCATCGACTCCGACCTCCTTCCGCAGGTCATGATAGTCCACAACTCGGCTGTGACATACCCCATCCACATCTTCGGCAAGGACAACCTGCTGGCGGTCCTCTCGGAGGTACCTCTCCCGCCGTTCGCCTCACTGGAGGTCGCGAAGGCGGTCGCTTCGTGGGCGAGGTCGCTGAAGGCCAGCATTGTGATAGGCGTGACGGGAGCGCCGTCCAAGGAGCGGGACGAGTCGCACGGGGACGGCAAGCCCACGGTCGTGGGGGTGGGCAATACCGAGTCGGCCGTCGCCCTCCTAAAGTCCGGGGGGGCCTCGGTGCTCGAGGACGGGGTACTCACCGGGTTCTACGCGAGCCTTCTCAAGCACTGCAACTCGGTGGGGCAGAGCGGGATAACCCTGCTCGCCGAATCGCTCACCCAGTTCCCGGACCCGGGGGCCGCGGCGTCGGTACTGGAGGTTCTTGCCAAGCTCCTCTCGCTCAATGTCGACACCAAATCTCTCATGGCAGAATCCGAGGAAATCAGGCTGAGGAGCAGAGAGCTGATGCAGCAGACCCAGCAGGCGGCGCAGCCAAGCGGACAACAGCCGAGCGCGTACAGATAGGTGATTGTGATTGACCAGAGACGACGAGCCTGAGACGTTCAGGATAGGGATCGAGAACCTTCTCCCCGAGACGTTCGGAATCATTGGCGGGTCACTCTTCGACCTGGAGACGAAGAGCCTGATGCCGCTCTTCAACCTCAACATCACGGACGAGATGGTCACGGCCACTTTCGACCTCCCCGGTGCCAGCAAGGATGAGATCTCTATCACCTGCACCGTCGACACGATAAGCGTCGACGCGGAGATGACGAGGCCGGTCAAGCTGAGGGTCCCCGGCGGTCACATCGCGCGGCAGGAGTTCACCAGGTACTCGAAGAGGGTCGTCCTGCCCGTCAGGGTCGATCCGGACAAGGGCACCGCGAAGTTCAGGAACGGGATGGTAGTGGTGAAGCTTCCGAGGCAGCACGAGGGAAAGTCCGTCCAGATAGAGGCGGACTCCAAAGTCAAGCGGCTGCGCTAGTGGCAGCCCGACGATCGTGCCCGCGGCAAGGAGAGCCGCCCCGGTACTGCCGGGTCTGGTGCGCCCTCGGGTTAAATAGTGGAAGCGCGGACGGCCCGCGGGAATCTCAAGGTGACTTACCGCGTCTACGTGACAAGCAACGAGGTCCCAGAGAAGGCGCTGGAGATCATGAGGAAGGTCGCAGAGGTCAGGGTCAACGACAAGTACGGCACGCCCGCGAGGGAGGTCCTTCTGAGGGAGGTCGCAGACGTCGATGGGCTGTACTGCAACATCACCGAGAAGATAGACTCGGAGCTGCTGGCCGCCGGGAAGAGGCTCAAGATCGTGGCGAGCATGTCGGTTGGGTTCGACCACATTGACCTCGATGAGGCCACTAGGAGGGGGATACTTGCGACTCACACGCCCGGCGTCCTCACCGAGGCCGTGGCAGACGAGACCTTCGGGCTTATGCTGGCGATAGCAAGGAGGCTCGTCGAGGCGGACCAGTACGTGCGGGACGGGTCGTGGAAGCTGAAGTGGAGCCCGATGCTGCTAGTCGGGCGCGACGTCTACGGGAAGACCCTTGGGATCTACGGGCTCGGGAGGATCGGGATAGCCGTGGCCAGGCGCGCGAAGGGTTTCGGGATGAAGGTGATCTACTACGACGCGATCAGGAACGAGGAGGCCGAGAGGGCCCTGGGCATCGAGTTCAGGCCGAAGGACCGGGTCATCCGGGAGAGCGACTTCCTGTCGGTCCACGTCCCGCTGACTCCCGAGACGAGGAACAGCATCAGCACGCAGGAGTTCAAGATGATGAAGAATACTGCATACGTCATCAACACGGCGAGGGGCGGCGTGGTCGACGAGAAGGCCCTCATCGAGGCGCTGCGCGCCGGGACGATCGCGGGAGCCGCGCTCGACGTCTTCGAGCGGGAGCCCGTCGAGTCCGACAACCCTCTCCTCAAGATGAAGAACGTCGTGCTAGCCCCGCACCTCGCCAGCGGCTCCATAGAGAGCAGGACCGCCATGGCCGTCCTGGCCGCCAACAACCTCGTGGCGGGGCTGAGCGGGCAGACGCCTCCGAACCTGATCAACAGGCAGGTCCTGCAGAGGAGGGGCTGATCGTCGATGCACTATGAAGGCTCGTTCGACGTCAAGGCTACCAAGGAGAAAGTCTATGACTTCGTGACGGACCCGAAGAAGGTCACGACGATCTTCCCCGACGTCCAGAGCGTGAAGGTCATAGACGCGAACAACTTCTCACTGAAGGCCAAGGTCGGGATGTCCTTCATCAGGGGGACCCTCGACGTGAAGCTCACGCTCGTCGACAACAAGAGGCCGACATTCTCCAAGCTGAAGGCGAGGGGGACCGGTCTGAACAGCTCGGTCGACCTGGAGAGCAGCTTCACCCTCTCGGACGCGCCGGGCGGGGGCGCTCACGTCAGCTGGGCGGCCGACGCGAAGATCTCAGGCATGATGGCGAGCGTGGGCTCCCGTCTGATCGACTCGGCGGCGGACAAGTACGTGAAGCAGATCATCGGGTCGCTCGAGAAGAAGCTCGCCTAGCGCTTCTTCGAGCCTGCGATGAGGGAGAGGATGTAGTCCGGCCTGACCGGCATCTTCTCCACCACCACCCCGTACACAGAGAGGGCGTCTTCGACTGCGTTGACTATGGCGGGAGTGGCGGCTATCGACCCGGCCTCCCCGATGCCCTTCACCCCGAGCGGGTTGGCGTAGGTGGGCGTCTCGGTCCTCGCCCAGACCATCACGGGCATTGTGTCTGAAGCAGGTATCTGGTAGTCTGCGAGTGTGGAGGTGAGCAGTTGGCCGTTCTCGTCGTAGACTATCTCCTCGATGAGCGCCTGACCGGCTCCTTGCACGACGCCGCCCTGGAACTGTCCCTCGACGAGCATGGGGTTGATCAGCTTCCCGCAGTCGTCTATCCCAAAGTACTTCTTGAGCTTGACGAAGCCGGTCTCCTTGTCGACCTCGACGACCGCGATGTGCGTCCCGAACGGGAACGTATAGTTGGGCGGAGCGTAGGCGGTGTAGGCGAAGAGAGTGGGCTCCATCCCCTCTGGCAGGGCTTCCGCGTCGTAGGCCAGGCTCGCGACTTCCTCGAACTTGAGCGACTTGCTCTGGCTGTTTTCGGCGTAGATCATCCCTCCCTGGAAGACCATCTTCCGTCCGTCGGAGAGCTCGAGCGAGTGCGCGGCTATCCTCGCCATCTTCTCCTTGAGCTTGCGCGCCGAGAGGAGGACGGCGGTCCCGGTGAGGGCCCCTGACCGGCTCCCTGCCGTCATCGAGCTCCAAGGCAGCATGTCCGTGTCGCCGTGCTGGACCGTGAACCTATCGACGCCCACGCCGAGCTCGTCGGCGGCGACCTGAATCATCGCTATCGCATGTCCCTGCCCGTGCGGGTGTCCGCCAATCGTTATCACGATTCGGCCGTCCTTCTGGATAGTCACGGCTGCCGTCTGGGCCAATCCGGGACCGAACCCGCAGATTTCTGTCCAGGTCACTATCCCGATCCCGAAGAGCTTGCCGGCCACCCTGGCCTCTCGCTGCTCTCGCCGCAGCCCCTTGTAGTCCGCGACCTCGAGGGCCTTGGTCATGTTCGTCTCGTAGTCGGCGGAGTCGTAGGTGAAGCCCCCTGGCGTCTTGAACGGGAACTTCTCCTTGCTGATGTAGTTGATCATGCGGAGCTTGACTGGGTCCAGTTTGAGTTGGGAGGCGAGGACGTTCATGGTCCGTTCGAGGAGGTACGCCGCCTCCGGGCGGCCAGCGCCTCTGTAGGCCCCGTGGGGGACCTTGTTCGTGAATACCGAGTAGACGTCAGCCTCGTATGCGGGTATGTCGTAGACCCCGGTGCCCATCTTGGCGGTCAGCTCGGGAAGACCGGTCGTGGCGCCGTCCGAGTACGCGCCCCCGTCCGAAATCACCTTGATCTTGTATCCCAGTATCTTCCCGTCCTTGCGGACGGCGACCTCTGCCCACTGGTTCTGCCCCCGTCCATGGGTCATAGTGAGCATGTGCTCGCGCCTGCTCTCTTCCCACTTTATCGACCGCTTGAAGTGCCGCGCCGCGTAGCATATGACGACGTCCTCCTGGTAAGCCGCGGACTTGCCACCGAAGCCCCCGCCGACGTCGGGGGCGATGACGCGCACGCTCGAAGGGTGCACCCTGAGAAGGTCTGCCAAGGTGTCCCTCAGTGTGTGGGGGTCCTGGGTCGAGAGCCAGATCGTCAGGAGGTCATTTCCGCCGTCGTAGCTGGCGGCTATCCCCCTCGGCTCCATCGAGACCGGGTGGACGCGTGGTGTGATCAGCTTGACCTTGACGATCCTGTCTGCATCGCGGAACGCGGCCTTCACGTCTCCGAACGTGTGGAGGTAGTGGTACCCGATGTTGTCCGGGAACTCCTCGTGGACCTTCGGGGAGCCCGGCTTGATCGCGGCCTCCACGTCCACTACGGCCTCGAGCGGCTCATAGTCCACTTCGACGAGCTCCGCCGCGTCCTCAGCCTGGTAGTAGCTCTCTGCGAAGACCACGGCGACGGCTTCGCCAGCGAAGTTCACCTCGCCGACAGCGAGCATCTTCCTGATCGTAGCCTTCTTCTCGACACCGGTGGAGACGCCTCCCTCGGAGCCCGCCTTGTCGACGGTGGGCATCGGGTCGACCTTGCCCTCGAGGTCCTTCCCGGTCAGCGCCCCGATGACGCCAGGCGAAGAAAGCGCGGCGTCCACGTTGACGCCTAGCAGTTTGGCGTGGGCGTGCGGACTCCTTACGAAGGCCGCGTAGAGCGTGTTCGGAAACTTGAGGTCGTCCAGATACCCCCCAGCCCCGGTCATAAACTTGGGATCCTCAATGCGCCTGAGAGACTGCCCGACGAGCCGCTTGCCCTTCTGGACAGTCACCTGTGCTGTTGCCATCGAGCTAGGCTTCGGGAATACCTACGTTATGAAACTTTTGCTAGGCGGCATTGGCACCTCTTCGGCTCACGCGTGGCGGTTAAGTTGTCAGGATGGAATCTGAATCAGTGAAGGCGGTCAAGTCAGTCCAAGCAACGTACGCAACATCGGCTGAGCTAGCCTCGCTTTTCGAGGACTTCCGGCTCATGTGCAACGACGCCCTGCGAATCGCTCTGGCCGAGAAGCCGAGGAGCAGGTTCAGGCTGATCGAACTGTCCTATCGGCGCCTCAAGGAGTACGGCCTCCACAATCATTACATCCTCTCGGCCTGCGAGGTCGCGTTCGCGGCCTATCGAAACAAGAAGCGGAAATGTGCGCCCCACATTAGGAGGGTCTTCCTGAAGCTCGACAGTCAGTCCTACTCGCTGAATCACCTAATCCTGAGGATCCCCACGAGGCCGAGGCACTTCGTCTACCTGACCCTCCAGGGCTCCGACTACCACCTCTCGATCATCGACGACCCGGCGCTCAAGAGAGGGTCGGTCACAGTTACGGACCGAGCGTTGAGCATCCCCTTCTCGAGAGAGGTACCTGAGATCGAGACGCTGGGAAGGCTCGGCATCGACGTGAACGAGAGGGACGTCACCGCCTCGGACACCCTCGGGAACACGAGCGTCCACGACACGTCCCAGGTGGCAGAGCTCAAGGAGAGGTACAGGGCGATCAGGGCGAAGATCGGCGGGAGGACCATGCGAGACGGGCGCATCGGCCAGAGACTCTACGGGAAGTACGGCGCGCGGGAGAAGGACAGGACCGCGCAGACCATCCATGGGATTTCCAAGCAAATCGTCCAGCGCGCGAAGGAGAACCGTCTCAGTATCGTCATGGAGAACCTCAAGGGGATCCGGAAGCTCTACCGAAAGGGCAACGGCCAGGGGAGGTCGTTCAGAGGGCGCATGAACTCATGGACCTTCCGCGAGGTCCAGCGCCAAGTCGAGTACAAGGCGAGATGGGAGGGCGTCCCAATCATCTACGTGTGCCCCAGAGGAACATCCCGAAAATGTCCAGACTGTGACTCCTCACTGTTCGCGCTGGAAGGACGCAGGCTGCGGTGTCCTTCGTGCAACAAGACCGAGGATAAGGATGTAATCGCCTCAAGGAACATAATGACGGCCGCACCGGTTCGTGCGGCTCGGCCACCCGGAGGAAGCCGTGAAGGGGAACCCCGGAGGCAGGAGGACGCGGGCAATCCTCCGAGCAGATGGGT
>PLUF01000111.1:24683-25380 GCA_003164815.1 Candidatus Gagatemarchaeum stordalenia | reverse complement strand
AAGAACGGGGACTGGCTGTAGTTCATCAACCCATCCTCGAGGCCCTGCAGGAAGCTTCCGTTCCCGGTCGTGCTGAAGAAGTAGAGCGCGCTCGGGTGGCCCTGTCCACCCTGGCCGACGAGGCCTGACGACGCTGCCGCAAAGGCGCCGTCGCTGGAGACAGCCTCTGTCTGGACGGAGTTGAGTGGATAGCTCCACAGCAACCTGCCCACGGAGTTGAAGAGCACCAGGCCGCTGCCGCCTCCCCCTCCGAGGAGAAACAGCCCGTTCGCGGTGGGAAGCAACGGCGCCTGGCCGTCTGTGGTGTAGTTTGCGAGCAGCGTTCCGCCGCGGTTGTAGAAGAGGGCGTTCCAGTTGGTGACGTAACCGACGGACGAGTCGTTCGGAAGCAGGGCCGCGGAGAGTACGGCGCTGTCGACGTGATGTTCCCAGAGCAGGCTGCCCTGTCCCGTCAGCAGGAGGACGTTTCCGTTGACCCCCGTGGTGGAGTTCCCGACAGCGACCAAAGACTCGTCAGGCGCGAGCGCAACATCGCCTCCGGAAACCAGAAAGAGCCCGCCGTACGTCCAGATATTGTTCCCGGTGGACCCGAGCATGGAGATCTCGTTGGTACCGAAGACTACGCGGCTTCCGTTCTGCGAGACGATGACGGCCGAGGAGCCCACTGGAGCCCGAGAGCCTGTGGGGGCGGAGTAGT